>DATJHU010000001.1:0-24224 GCA_035493715.1 Alphaproteobacteria bacterium
TCCTCGACCGTCGCGCCGCGTTTGCGGGTGCCGGCGATCGGGCGGATCGTGACTTCGCCGTCACGCAGCCGAACCAGGATTTCCGGGCTGGAGCCGACGACCGAGAAGCCGTCGAAATCGAGCAGGAACAGGAACGGCGAGGGGTTCAGCCGGCGCAGCGAACGGTAGAACGCCAGCGGCGAGGCGTCGATCGGCGCGCTCATCCGGTGCGACGGCACGACCTGATAGCAATCGCCCGCGCGGATATAGTCCTTCACCTTCTCGACGGTCGCGTGATAGGCGGCGCGACCGGTATTCGAGACCGGCTGTGGCGCTTGCGATCCCGGGACGATCGGCGAAAAAACCGGTGTCGCGGGCAGGGGCTTCGATAAGGCCGCCAGCACGCCGTCGACGCGGGCATAGGCGGCGGCTTCGGCGTCGGCCGGGGAAACGTTCGGCTTCGGCCAGACGGGTGTCACGACGCGGACATCGCGCTCGATCGCATCGAAGATCAGCACGATACCCGGGCGCACCAGGATTGCGTCCGGCACCTGGAGATCGTCAGGATTGGCCGAGGGCAGGCGCTCGACCAGCTTGATCATGTCGTAGCCCAGGTAGCCGAACAGGCCGCTGGCCATCGGCGGCAGGCCCGGCGCCGGCGCGATCTGGCTCTCTGCGATCAGTGCGCGGAGCGATTCCAGCGCGCGCTCGTCGATCGGCGCGAAGGGGCCGCCGGGCGTGGCGCCGGCGTCGCGGTTGATCTCGACCCTGCCTTCCTTGCAGCGCCAGACCAGGTCGGGCTTGAGGCCGATGACCGAATACCGGCCCAGGCTCTTTCCACCTTCGACCGACTCCAGCAGGAACGCGTAGGGCTGACCGGCGCCAAGCTTGAGCATCGCCGAAACCGGTGTCTCCAGATCGGCGACCGCGCGCCGCCAGACGAGCTGCGGCTCGCCGGCCAGGTAGCGGGCCGCGAAACCCTGAGGGTCTCCTTGATAGGTCTGGGCGAGTGCGGTCATTGCCCGACGACGGTATCGACCGCATTGGGATTGATCTTGATCTTGGTCGAAGACCTGAGCCCAGCCTGGAACTGCGCCATCGTGTCTGCGCGCATGGCCTCGCTGAGTTCGCGGACGATCGGTTGCAGCTTGTCGCCGGCTGTCTTCGGGTCAGCGGCGCGAATCTCGCTCAGGCGCGCGACAACGGCGCCGTCGCCGGTTGCGATCGTTGTGACGTCGCCGACTTTCTCGAGCTTGAACAAGGCATCGACCAGGGCCGGAGCGGGCGCATTTGCCGATTTCTCATCCGGCTGGCGCGTGAGCGGCTGTGTGGTGTCGACCTTGAGCCCGGCGTCGGCCGCAACCTTGTCGAGGGCGGCGCCCGCCTTGACCTTCGCAGCCAGATCGTCCGCGCGCTTGGCTGCCGCCGCACCCTGCTTTTCCTTGGTCCACTCGCTCACGATCTGCGCCTTCACGTCCGCCAGAGGCCTCAGCGTCGGGGGAACCACCGTATCCAGGCGCACGGCGAAATAACCGCCATTCTTGTCGTCCGTCAGCGAGCTCGTCTCGCCCTGCTGCAGCTGGAAGGCCTGCGTAGTCCAGGCGGCATCCGCTTTCGGCGCGGCGGCGTCAGTGGCTTGCAGATTCCCTTTGCTATCGATCGGACCGACCTTGACCAGCTTGGCGTTCAGGCCCGCCGCGACGTCTTCCATCGACGTTCCGGCGGCGAGCTTGTCGCCGACCTGCTTGTCGATCCGCTGCGAAAGCAGGTCGATCGCGCCGTCATGCTTGACCTGTTCGGCCAGTTTGCTTTTGACTTCGTCGAACGGCACCTCGTGTCCGGCCTTCACGTCCTCGACCTTCACGACGTGCCAGCCGAGCGGACTTTGCACGGGGCCGACGAGCGCGCCGTTCGCCACGCCGAATACCGGTCCGCGCAACGCCTCGGGAAACTGGTCCTTTGGGATGAAGTCGAGCGAGATGGGTTGAGCTTTGCCGTTCGTCGCGGCCTTGGCCGCATCGGCCAAGGCCTTGCCCGACTGAGCCGCCTTCAGGACGGCGTCGGCGGTCGCCTTGTCGGCGAGCACCACCTGGGTGATCTTGCGCTGCTCCGGCACGACATAGTCGGCCTTATGCTGCTCGTAGGCGGCATGCAGATCGTCGTCGGTCGTCTTGACCTCGCCTTCATAGAGGCTGGGGGTCACGTCCAGAACGGTATAGGTCCGGTATTCAGGGGCGGTAAATTCGGCGGTGTGCGCCTTGTAGTAGCTGTCGATCTCGGTGTCGGTCGGGGCCGGGATGCCGGTGATCGATTCGCTGCGCACCGTGATCGTCTGCGCGATGCGCTGTTCGTTGCGATAGCGGTAGATGTCGTCGACCACGGCCTTGGGCACGATCGCGCTGCCGACGATCGGGTTGAGCATCAGCTGGCTGGTCAGGCTCGCGCGGATCTGCGGAACGAAGGTCGCCTCGTTCAGCCCCTGGTTCTCCAGCAGCATGCGGAACTTGCCGGCATCGAAGTGATGATCCATGCCGGCGAAGGCCGGTTCGGACATCACCACGTCGCGGACCAGCGTGTCGCCGACACGGAAGCCGTTCTGCGATGCGGCCTCGCTGATCAGCGTGTCGCTGATCTGGCGGTCCAGGATTTCCCGCGCCAGCTCCAGCTTCTGTTGCTGGGTCGGGTTGAAATTCACGCCCAGCCGGCGCTGCGTTTCCTGAAGCTGCCGGCGATATTGCCGGTCGAACTGCATCAGCGAGATGGTCGTGCCGCCGACGGTTGCGGCGTCGTTCGAGGTCGTCGCCCCCAGCACCAGGTCGCGCATGCCGTAGCCGACGCCCAGAAGCCCGAAAGTGCCCAGGAGGATGGCGAAAAACACCTTGCCGACGAGCGAGTTGATGACGACGCGGAACGACTGAAGCATGGGTCCAACTTACGTATTGGGCAGCCCGCAGTGACCGCCCTTGCGAAGAGCGCGCATCTTAGGGAATGCGCCAACGCCCGGCAACCCGAGCGAAGCCGGGTATTACGGCGACCGGCAAGGCCAAGATCGTCTCCATGGCGCAGTAACTGCTGTAGGTTGTCAGGCGAATGACAGGGACGGGCTTCGGCTCGCTCCTGGTTCTCCGAGGTTTGCCATGCTGCTGTTCGTGCTCGCCTATCTGGGCGGCGTCCTGACGATCCTGAGCCCGTGCATCCTGCCGGTGCTGCCTTTCGTGTTCGCGCGCTCCGACAAGCCGTTCGTGCGCAGCGGGTTGCCGATGTTGGCAGGTATGGCGATCACCTTCGCCGCCGTTGCCACGCTGGCCGCCGTCGGCGGGGGATGGGCGGTGCAGGCGAATCAGGCTGGGCGAATCGCGGCTCTGGTGCTGCTGGGTTTTTTCGGCCTGACACTGCTGATCCCGTCATTCTCTGAATATCTCACCCGGCCGCTGGTCGGGCTGGGCAATCGGCTGTCGCAGTCGGCGGATGGTGAAACGGCGGGCTTTCTATCCTCGTTCGTGCTGGGTGTCGGTACAGGACTGTTGTGGGCGCCGTGCGCCGGGCCGATCCTGGGCCTGGTGCTGACCGGTGCGGCGTTGCAGGGGGCGACTGTCGGCACCTCGATATTGCTGCTGGCCTATGGTCTGGGCGCGGCGACATCGCTGGCGTTGGCCTTGCTGGTCGGCGGCCGGGTATTCGCGGGTATGAAGACATCGTTGGGAGCGGGCGAGTGGGTTCGGCGCGGGCTGGGCGTCGCCGTGCTGGCCGGTGTCGCGGCGATCGCGCTTGGCGCAGATACCGGGCTGCTGACCCGGTTGTCGCTGGCCAGCACCGGCCGGCTCGAGCAGTCCCTGGTTGACAGAACCGGTATGCGGATGCCGGAGGCCAAGCCGCGAGTTGCCGGCGAGGCACTGCCTGTCGAGGGCAAGCTGCCGTCACTGGATGGCGCGACCCTCTGGCTGAACTCTCCGCCGCTGACGCCCGAGGCGCTCAAGGGCAAGGTCGTGCTGGTCGACTTCTGGACCTATTCCTGCATCAATTGCTTGCGTGCGTTGCCTTACATTCGCGCCTGGTCGGCGAAGTACAAGGATAAGGGGCTGGTCGTGATCGGCGTGCATGCGCCGGAGTTCGCGTTCGAGAAAGACCCGGCTAATGTCCGCAAGGCTGTGGCGGACATGCATATCGACTATCCGGTCGCGCTCGATAACGACTTCAAGATATGGCAGGCCTTCGACAATAAATATTGGCCGGCCCACTACTTCGTCGACGCGAACGGCAACATCCGCCACCACCATTTCGGCGAAGGCGAATATGCCGAGTCCGAAGCCGTGATCCAGCAGTTGCTGGCCGAGGCCGGGGTCAAAGATGTCGGCGGCATGGCGAAAGTCGCAGCCACCGGGGCCGAGATGCCGGCAGACAAGGATGCGGTCCAGTCGCCCGAAACCTATGTCGGATACGGCCGCGGCGAGCGCTTTTCTTCGCCCGAATCCGTAGGCGACGGCCCGCAGCAATTCACCGTGCCGTCGACGCTTGACCTCAACCATTGGGCGCTGGGCGGCAAATGGACGATCGAACGGGAACGGTCGAGCCTGGACGCTGCCGGCGGCCGGATCGCCTGTCGTTTCCATGCCCGCGACCTGCATCTGGTGCTGGGGCCGGGGGCGGACGGCAAGCCGGTACGGTTCAAGGTGACCATCGATGGGCATGCGCCGGGCGCCGAGCACGGTGTCGATACCGACGCTGACGGGAAGGGGACCGTCACCGGCGAGCGGCTCTATCAGCTCGTCCGCCAGAGCGGCGATATTCAGGACAAAACCTTCGAAATTGAATTTTTCGACCCTGGAGTTCAGGCCTACGCCTTCACCTTCGGCTGAGCCACTGGCAATTCCGGCTGCGCCGCGCCATCTATCCCGCGGAATTTCCCTGAAAAACGGAGCGGACGATGGCGCGGATGCGAGCGGTTCAGGTCAAGGCTGCGAACGGCGATTTCGAACTGGTGGAGCGGGATATCCCTGAGCCGGGCAAGCGACACGTGCGCATCAAGGTTCAAGCCTGCGGCGTCTGTCACAGCGATTCCTTCACCAAGGAAGGTATTTATCCCGGCCTGACATTTCCCCGCGTACCAGGCCATGAGGTTGTCGGCATGATCGACGCCGTCGGGCAGGACGTTCCCGAGTGGAAACCGGGTCAACGGGTCGGCGTGGGTTGGCATGGCGGCCATTGTGGACACTGCAATTCCTGCCGACACGGCGATTTCATCACCTGCGCCACCGGTCAGGTTCCGGGCATTTCCTACGACGGCGGCTATGCCGATTACATGATTGCGCCGTTCGAGGCCTTGGCTTCCGTCCCCGCGGAACTCGCGGCGGAAGACGCCGCGCCGCTGCTGTGCGCCGGCATCACCACTTTCAACGCGCTGCGCAACAGCGGACTGCGCGCCGGCGATCTTGTCGCGATCCTGGGAATCGGCGGCTTGGGTCATCTGGCGGTGCAGTTCGCCGCCAAGATGGGATGCCGCACGGTTGCCATCGCCCGCGGCGCCGACAAGGAACCGCTCGCCCGAAAGCTGGGCGCGCAGATTTATATAGACAGCAAGACACAGGACGTGGCGGCGGAGCTGACCAGGCTGGGCGGGGCAAAGGTGGTGCTCGCGACCGTGACCAATGCCCAGGCGATGAGCGCGACGGTCGCCGGTCTGGGCGTCGATGGCAGGCTGATCGTTCTGGGGGCGGCGATGGAGCCGGTAGAGGTTCCGCCGTTCGCTGTGATCGGCGCGCGGCGCGGGGTTGTCGGCTGGCCGTCGGGCACGTCGATCGAGTCGGAAGAGACGATGGCCTTCAGCGTTCTGGCCGGTATCCGGCCGATGATCGAGACGATGCCGCTGGAGCGCGCGGCCGAGGCCTATGCGAAGATGATGAGCGGCGACGCCCGGTTTCGCATGGTGCTCACGACCGGCCATTGAGGCCGGTCGCTACCAAGTACTCAGGACGGCTGCTTCGTGGTCCTGAGATAGGGTTTGTGGGTCTTGTAGCCGGGAAACAGCGTGTCGGCTTCTTCGTTGCTGACCGCACCGGTGATGATGACGTCGCCGCCCTGTTTCCAGTCGGCCGGCGTCGCGACCTTGTGTTTGGCGGTCAGCTGCATCGAATCGATCACGCGGATGATCTCATCGAAATTCCGCCCGGTGGTCATCGGATAGACGATCAGCAGCTTGATCAGCTTGTCCGGTCCGATGATGAAGACGTTGCGCACGGTCGCGTTGTTGGCCGGCGTGCGCCCCTCTGCCGAGCCTCCCGTATCGGCCGGCAGCATGCCGTAAAGCTTCGAAACCTTAAGATCGGTATCGCCGATCATCGGATAGTTGGGCGCCATGCCCTGGGTCTCGGCGATGTCGGCCGACCACTTCGTGTGGTTGTCGACCGGATCGACCGACAGGCCGATCACCTTGACGCCGCGCTTGTCGAACTCCGGCTTCAGCTTGGCGACAGCGCCCAGTTCGGTCGTGCAGACCGGCGTGAAATCCTTCGGATGGGAAAACAGGACCACCCAGCTGTCGCCGGCCCATTTGTAAAAGTCGATGGGACCGTCCGTCGTTTCGGCGGTGAAGTTCGGCGCGACATCGTTGATCTGCAGAGGCATGGTGCTTTCCTCAAGCGGCAGGCGGGATTGGCAGGTGGAACTTAGCAGCCTTTGGCGGGATGTCGAACCGGGTTTGGCTCAGTACGCGGAGTCCGGCGGCAGGCCGGCCCGGCTCAGCAGGATCGACTTCCAGAACTTGCAATGATGGTCGGAAAAGAAGTCGTGGGTGATCGACCCGGCGGGTGGAACCAAGCTTAGAATTTTGGGGGTGCCCCCGAATGCCGGCCAGGGCGTCCGCGACGCGGTGGCCGGCAGGCCGTCTCGCGCCAACGCGATCCAGGAATCCTGGATCAGCGTGCGCAATTTCTCCTGCGCCACGGACAGAGGCGGCGGTCCGTCCGGATGGAATGCCGCGACGTTATAGGTTGGAAAAAGATAGGACAGCTCCGAGCTGTGGGCGCTGCCATAGGAAAATCCCGGCAGGACCGGTCCGGAAGCAGTCGGCGCGTGTAGATCGTTCAGCTCATAGGCATAGACGCTGGTGTAGCGCGCCATCTGGGCGTTCAGCAGGTGCGTGTTGCAGGCGAAGGCGACGTCCGTCAGGGCGGCGGCATAGGCATATTCCGGCCTGCCGTGATCTTTCACCGGATAGGTTTCGAGAACGGACGGCGCGAGCGGCCCGAACTGGGCTTTGACGTTCGCGATGTATTGCTTGACCGTCATCGGCGCCGCGTTCGTCGCCCATCGCGACAGGCCGACGAACAGGCGATACTCGTCATGGTTGCTACCGTTGATCACCGGGATGTGTTTGAAGCTGCCGGCGGCGAAGGCCTGGGCAGGACCCAGCGGGATGATGCGGCCATCGACGACCGGAGAGACGCTCGTGAGGCTGGTCAGGGGATTCAGGACGTTCAGCTTGTTGGCGGGCAGGCGGCGCAGGCAGAGCGCCGTCCGGTGCGGGCAACCGGCGGTGGCGGCGACCGTCTCGCCCGCTGCCTCCTGGGCAGCCAGCGTCGGCAGGTTCGTCGCATAGGCGCCGCTTTCGGCGATCGCGGCGCTGAGCGGGCCGGAGGTCGGCGAGATGAGCTGGTCGATGACGCTTTGCCCGCCGGCGGATTCGCCGAAGATCGTCAGGCGTTTGGGATTGCCGCCGAAAGCCGCGATGTTGCGGCGAACCCAGGCGAAGGCGGCCTGCTGGTCCAGAAGCCCATAATTGCCGGAAATGTGATGCGGACTGTCCGCGCTGAGGGCCGGGTGAGCCAGAAAGCCGAAATAGCCGAGGCGGTAATTGACGGTGACGACCACCACGTTGCCGCGCGTGACCAGCGCCGAGGCGTCGAAATCGCGGCTCGAACCGGAAACAAAGCCGCCGCCATGGATCCAGATCATGACGGGCAGGCTGCTGATGTCCGTCGCGGATGCGGGCGCGAAGATGTTGAGCGTCAGGCAGTCTTCGCTGACAGGATAGAGGGTCAGCATCTGCTCGCAAGCCGGGCCGTATTCGGCGGCGCTGCGCGTCCCTTTCCAGGCGATCGGCGCGAACGGCGGTCGGAAACGCAGCTTGTCCACAGGTGGGGCGGCATAGGGGATGCCGCGGAACTGCGCGACCCCGGCGTCGATAAATCCTTTGACAGGACCGCTCTCGGTCGGCCGGACCTGCGCCCCGGCACCCGCCGCCGCCAGCCAAAGCAGGAGAACCATCGCCAGCTTTCCGCGCATGTCTTCCCCTGTCTCTGCCGTTTTGGCCTGGGGACTATTGTGCAGTTCGGGCAGGCTCAGTCACGCGAAATCGGCGTGCGCGGTTGATCCCGCCTCAACGTGCGGATATCCAACCACGATGTTCAATCACATCCGCGCCCTGCTGACCGGTGAATCGCAGCCGGCATCCGCAAAAGAATCGACGCGTCTGCAAATCGCCGTGGCCGCCCTGCTGGTCCAGGCCGCGACGATGGACGATACGTTCGACGCTGCCGAGCGGGCGTCGATCGAGCGGGTGCTGGCCGCGCGTTTCAGCCTGGACGGAGACACCGTGCGCCGGCTGCTGGCTGCGGCCGAGGACGCGGCGGAACGCTCCAACCAGCTCTACTCGTTCGTGCGCGTTGTCGTCGAGCAGCTGACGCCCCAGGATCGGGTCGGGATCGTCGAGATGATGTGGGAGGTCGCCTACGCTGACGGCGTGCTTGACCCCGACGAGGACGCGTTGCTGCGCCGGGTGGCCGGGCTGCTTTATGTTTCGGACTATGACAGGGGCGCCGCGCGCAAGCGGGTACTCCAGCGGATAAGCGTCGCCGGCCGGAATGGGGCCGGACAGGACGCAAAAGCAAAAGAGGGACGTTGATATGGGACGCCGTACGCTGGTCGCAGGTAACTGGAAGATGAATGGGTCGCGCGCCGACATCGCGGCGTTCGCCGCCAAGCTCGCCGATTTGGGCGAACCCAAGAGGAGGGAAAATGTCGAGCTCCTGATCTGCCCGCCGGCACCCTATGTCGAAAGCCTCGCCGTGCTTTCCAAGTTCAAGGTCGGGATCGGCGGGCAGGACTGTCATGCCGAGGCGAGCGGCGCTTTCACCGGCGAAGTCTCGGCCACGATGTTGCGGGATGTCGGGGCGATCTATGTCATCGTCGGTCATTCGGAGCGACGCGCCATGTTCGGCGAGACGGACGCCGTGGTGCGCTCCAAGGCGGAGGCCGCCCTCAAGCATGGGCTGATCCCGATTATCTGCGTCGGCGAGACGCTGCAGGAACGTGAAGCGGGCAAGGCCGATGCGGTGGTGCGGGCGCAGGTTGCCGGTTCGATTCCGGATGGAATCGCGGGCGAATCGCTGATCGTCGCCTACGAGCCGGTGTGGGCGATCGGCACAGGCCGGGCCGCGACACTGGACGATATCGCAGCGATGCACCATGTGATCCGTGAAAGCCTCGCAGCGAAATCGGCGGATGCGGATCGCGGGCTGATCCTCTATGGCGGGTCGGTCAAGCCGTCCAACGCCGCGGAAATCCTGGCGTTGGACCTGGTGGACGGCGCCCTGATCGGCGGTGCGAGCCTGGACGCGGCGGATTTCATCGCGATCGCCGACGCGGCCTAACGTCCACTACTGGAATTTGCACAGACAAGCCGCTACAACGGCGGGTCTTTTGGGCGGGCGCTCGATGACGCCTGCAACTCGACCGGATATCTGATGTTCGAAATTTTCCTTCGTGTCCTCCAGGTTCTTCTTGCCGTCGGGCTGATCGGCGTGGTGCTGCTGCAGCGCTCCGAGGGCGGAGGCCTGGGCATCGGCTCATCCGGCGGCATGGGCTCTTTCATGAGCGTGCGCGGCACGGCCAATTTCCTGACGCGGGTCACGGCTATCCTTGCCGGGCTTTTCATGTTCGTCTGCCTGATCATGGCGATCATCGCGAAGCCCGTGACCGGGCCGAAGTCGCTGTTCGACAATCCGGCTCCGGCTGTTCCTGCGCCGGTTTCGCAGGTCCCGGCGCCAGCCGCGCCGGTGGAAACACCCGTTCCGACCCCTGCGGCTCCGTCCGAAACCGCGCCGGCACCCGCCGCGCAGGCCCCCGCGACTACGCCGGCGCCGGCTGCGCCCGCACCGGTTCCGGCCGGGACACCGGCGCCAGCGGCCAGCGTGCCTGCCGAAACGCCGGCTCCGGCCGCTCCGGCACCCGCATCCGCCGAGCACAAGGCGAAAAAGGCTACGCAGACGGGCAAGGCCCCCAAGTCCGGGCAGTGACGCCGGGTCTGCTGCCGATTACACTTCAATCGGGTTCCGTCGAGTCGCCGAAGGAAAGGCGGGGTCGCCTATGACACGCTTTATCTTCATCACCGGCGGCGTGGTTTCCTCGCTCGGCAAGGGTTTGGCATCCGCCGCTTTGGGTTCGCTGCTTCAGTTGCGCGGCTTTAAAGTCCGTCTGCGCAAGCTGGACCCCTACCTCAACATCGATCCGGGCACGATGAGCCCGACCCAGCACGGCGAGGTGTTCGTCACCGACGACGGCGCGGAGACCGATCTGGATCTTGGCCATTACGAACGCTTCACCGGCGTCTCGGCGCGGCGGACGGACAACATCACCACCGGCCGTATCTATTCCGACATCCTGGCCAAGGAGCGGCGCGGCGACTATCTGGGCGCGACGGTCCAGGTCATTCCGCACGTCACCGACGAGATCAAGGCGTTCATCCGCTCCGATTGCGGCGACGCCGACTTCCTGCTGTGCGAGATCGGCGGCACCGTCGGCGACATCGAGAGCCTGCCGTTCCTGGAGGCGATCCGCCAGTTCGGCAACGAGGTCGGCAGCCAGAATGCGCTGTTCATCCATGTGACGCTGGTGCCGTATCTGCCGGCGGCGGGCGAACTCAAGACCAAGCCGACGCAGCACTCGGTCAAGGAGCTGCTGTCGGTCGGCATCCAGCCGTCGATGCTGCTGTGCCGCTCGGACATGCCGATCCCGCCCGACCAGCGGCGCAAGATCGCCTTGTTCTGCAACATCATGCCCGAACGGGTCATCGCGGCCCTGGACGTGCCGACGATCTATCAGGTGCCGATCAGCTATTCGGAGCAGGGCTTCGACGATCAGGTTCTGTCTTATTTCGGCATCGATGCGCCGCCCCCCGACCTCAAGCGCTGGCGCAGCATCGTCGACCGGGTGATCTATCCGGAAGGCGAGGTCACGATCGCCATCGTCGGCAAGTACACCTCGCTCCTCGACAGCTATAAGTCGCTGGCGGAGGCGTTGACCCATGGCGGCATCGCCAACAATGTCCGGGTCAAGCTGCAATGGCTGGACAGTGAGATATTCGAGCGGCCGGACTATCCCTATGGCGTCATCCATCATCTGGAAAGCGCGCACGCCATCCTGGTGCCCGGCGGTTTCGGCAATCGGGGCACCGAGGGGATGATCCGCGCGGCGCAGTTCGCGCGCGAACGGTCCGTGCCCTATCTCGGCATCTGCTTCGGCATGCAGATGGCCGTCATCGAGGCGGCGCGGAACATGGCCGGTCTCAAGGGGGCCGGCTCGACCGAATTCGGAGAAACCGAGCATCCGATCGTCGGTCTGATGACCGAATGGGTGCGCGGCAACGCGTTGGAGCAGCGGCAGACCAACGGCGATCTGGGCGGGACGATGCGGCTCGGCGCATATCCCTGCAACCTGGTCGAGGGGTCTCGGGCGCGTGGTATCTATGGCGAGGATGAAATCTCGGAACGCCACCGTCATCGCTACGAGGTCAACATCAATTACCGCTCGGCGTTGGAAGACGCCGGCCTGCGCTTCTCCGGGCTGTCGCCGGATGGCCAGCTGCCCGAGATCGTTGAAATACCGGACCATCCCTGGTTCGTCGGCGTGCAGTTCCATCCGGAGCTGAAATCCAAGCCGTTCGAACCGCACCCTCTGTTCGCGTCCTTCATCGAGGCGGCGCTGCACCATAGCCGTCTGGTCTAAGTCCGCTTCACCGTCCGTCGTCGAAAACTCTTTGTCTGCGTCGGCGGCGGTGGATAGATGGAATCCCGCGATTAACAAAGGGATTCCATCATGGCGACAGCCGATCCTGCAACCGGCGACATTTCCAAAAGCACGCTCAGCGGAAGCTTTTTCCGTTTCCACCTGCCGCATGTGCACACGATGTCGGTATTCGGCGACGACTGGTTCGCGCTGAAGGCCGAGGCGTTCGCGCGTTTTTTCGGAACGCCGGTCTTCCTCGTTGCGCAGACGCTGATCGTGGGGGCCTGGATTCTGGTCAACGCGACCGGGCTCACCCATTTCGACATCTACCCGTTCATCCTGCTCAATCTGGCGTTCAGCCTGCAGGCCGCCTATGCCGCACCGCTGATCCTGTTGGCCCAAACCCGGCAGGCAGACCGCGACAAGGCGACTTCAATCGCCGACGCCCAGCATCGCGAGGAATTGCACAAGATCAGCGAGGACCGGCAGGAGCGGGAGGCCAAGCAGACCGCGCTGCTGCTCAAGATGATGAAGCAGAACACCGACTTGACCGAGACCGTCAAATCATTGACGGAACGGGTTGAAACGCTGACCGCCGAAGTGCATCAACATTTGATCAAGTCGCACGACTGAGGGGGGAAGGGCAGCATGGCGGAGTTCGAAGGGCAGGCGGCGCTTGTCACCGGCGCGGGGCGCGGGATCGGCAAGGCGATTGCGCTCAGGTTGGCGAGCGCCGGTGCCGACGTTGCGGTCGCCGACATCAACGCAGACTGGGCGGAGACCACAGCTGCCGAGATTCGCGCTCTGGGACGCAAAGCGCATGCCGCGACCGCCGATGTAGGCGACTACGACCAGGCGCAAGGCCTTGTGGCCGGTACCATCGGCGCCTTCGGTAAGATCGACATCCTGGTCAACAATGCCGGTACGTCCAAGTCCGCGCCCTTCCTGGAGATCACCAAGGAAGCCTGGCTGGCACAGCTCAACGTCCATATGTCCGGGACATTCTATTGCTCTCAGGCGGCGGCGCGTGACATGCGGACGCGCGGCTACGGCCGCATCGTCTGCATCGCCTCGGTTGCCGGGATGATGGGGCCGATCGACCTGGCGGCTTACGGCGCGGCCAAGGCCGGCATCATCGGGCTGGTGCGCGCCATGGCGCTGGAACTGGGGGATTACGGCATCACCGCGAACGGCATCGCGCCGGGACCGATCGATACCGAACTGCTGCGCTCCGCTTGGCCGGCCGACGTTTATGCCGAACGGGCCGAGCACATCCCGGTTCGCCGCCTGGGGCAGGTCAACGAGATCGCGCATGCCGTGACGTTCTTGGCGTCGCCGGAAGCCGCCTACATCTCCGGCGTGATCATCCCGGTCGACGGAGGCTCGGTCGCGGCGGGTGCCTATATGGTCGAGAAGTACCGCCGGCGTAAGGCGGCGAAGAACTGATGTCCGACATTCCCACCGACCTGCAGCGCTTGGCCGACCGTTCGGCGATCCAGGATTGCGTGCACCGCTATGCCCGCGGAATCGACCGCCGAAATTGGGCGTTCCTCGCTTCGGCGTTTCATCCTGGTGCCACGCTGCACCAGGGCGACTTCAAGGGTACGATCGAGGAGATGCTCGCGAACGTCGCCGCGCGTCACGCCGCGATCGAGCAATCCGCGCATCTGCTGACCAATATCCTGGTCGAGTTCGCGGATACCGACACGGCGGTCGTCGAGACCTATTATCTGGCCTATCTGCGCAATGCGCATCTGCCGGCCATCGTCCGCACGGCCTTGCTGGGCGGCGGCGCGCCGGAGGCGGGCAAGATCGATATGCGTTCTCTTGGCCGCTACATCGACCGCTTCGAGCGGCGGAACGGCGAGTGGCGCATTGCAAAGCGCATCTGCATCGCCGAGACGCTGAGCGGCACGGCGGTGCCGGATGGCAATCCGCTGAGCGCCAACTGGGCGATGGCGAGCCGCGACCCCGACGACGCATTGTGGTCAATGCGGGCCGAGGTCGGGCTGGAACAGGCGGCTGAGTAGCAGAGGTCAGACTATCCAATTTTCGATGGTCAGACTTGAGATATCTTGGAAATCAGCAACGTTGTTGGTGACCAGAATAGAACCTGTGCTGATAGCATGCGCCGCGATCATGCGATCGAAATCACGCCCCTTAACCCACCCATATTCGGCAATGATCCGCCCATAGGTTTCGGCAGCGACCACGTCGAAAGGCAAGACCGGTATGCCACGCAACAACATGGCTAAACGCGCCTGTCGTAGAGCTGTGAATTCCGGAGATTTAAAGAGGCCGCGTTGCAATTCGGCGAGACTTAGGGCGGAAAGCAGCACAGCCCCGTCGTGCTCGACGAGTTTATCCAGAACCTTCGTGTCGCCGTCTCTGGCATGGATGGCGATGTTAGTGTCGATCAGATAAGCCAATCTTCACTCCCGATCGGGAACTTCGATCGGGTCGCGCTCCTCGATCGGAACGGGCGGCATTTCACGCAATGCGGCGACAATATCCTTTAGACTTGAGCGTGCAGGGTAAATCGTGATCACGTCGCCTAGCCGCGTAATCTGCAGATCGGTCTGAATGTCGCTGTAGGCAATATCGGCTGGAATCCGAACGGCTTGGCTGTTTCCTGACTTGAATATACGCGTGATTGCCATCGTCGCCCCCCTTAACCGGTGAACCGTTAATATGGGATCGTGATCACACGCGTCAATCCGCGTATATACACAATGCAATAGAGAGCCGGGGACAGAAAACCCTACAAGGCCGGGATTATTTCGGTTAGCAGAAAGTCGATTCTTTCCCGTAGCGCCTGCGCGTTGCTCCGCGTCGGAGGCGCTGAGATCGGGAACACGTCGGAGAGCGATCCTCCTTGATCGACTGCGTCCGCCCATCCAATCATGAGTTCACAATAAATTCGGAGAGCCGCTGTTGAATCAGCGGCATTATCGACAACGAAATACGCGGATGGGAGATCGCCGACGACAACCCATAGCGTGTCGTCGGTGCCGTCTATCGGGAGGTCGAACTCCACGAAAAACAGGCCAACAACTCCGCCTATACCCACAGCCAAATGTGTGGGCCTTATTGGCGGAGCCCAAGCAAATGCGCTGATATAACCCAGAGCATCCTTATACATTTCTCGAAGGGGGCGGTATCTTCGTTGCAATCGTCGGCAATGTCCGGTCCGAGCTGCCAGCCTTCTGGAATATTGGTTTCCACGGCGGCGATCTCCTCGTCCCTGTTAGCCCGCCGCCGCGTTGATCCCCGCTTGCCGGCCAAAGAAGGTGCTTTCGCCGATGCAGGTGCCGCTGGAATAGCCCATGCCGTCCTTGGCGATGTTGGTGGCGCACGCACCCGCGGCGTAGAGGCCGGGGATCGGCTGGCCGGCGCCGTTCAGTACCTGGGACTTGGCGTTGGTGCGCAGGCCGCCCAGCGAGAAGCCGCTGTAATAGGCCGAGCCCAGCGAGCAATCGAGGGCGGCGAACGGCGCCTCGACCAGCGGCTGGATCCAATCCTTGTATTTGTGGAACTCCGGGTCCTCATGGCGCTCGGCGGCCGCGTTGTAATCCGCCATCGTCTTCTGCAATGAACCTTCGGGCATGCCCAGGTCGCGTTCCATGTCGGCGAAGTTGTCCCAGGCGTCGACCAGGGAATGATTGCCGAATTCCGGCCGGCCGAAAGTGGCGTTGTCGAGGATAAGATAGGCCTTCTGGTCCGGTTGTTGCAGGATGCCGCCGACCGAGCGGCCGTGGTAGGAATCCTCGGCCACGAACCGTTTGCCCGACGTGTTGACCAGCACGCCTTTCAGCAGGTCGGCGGGCGGGTAGAAGGGGCAGGTGACGAAGTAGCCGACATCCTGCGTGGCGGCGCCGGCGCCAAGACCCATCTCGATGCCGCTGCCGTCGGAATAGGTGCAGCCGATGACCTGCACGCGCTCGTCGGCCAGCAGCGGCGAGTAGCGGCGGTTCATTTCCATGTTCATGGCGAAGCCGCCGGTCGCCAGCATCACCCCCTTGCGGGCGCGGATGTTGTGGTCGCCTTCGAACGTCTTGTACTGGACGCCGATCACGCGGCCGTCCGCGTCGACGATCAGATGTTTCACGTTGGCGTCGGTCACGATACGGGCGCCGGATTCCTCGACCCGGGCGATCAGCGTGTCCATCAGCTTCTTGCCGCCCATGCCGAGCTCCTGCTGGCCGCCGGGCACGGTCACCTTGTGGCCGCGCGGGAAGGGGCGGGCCTGTTCGGAGAACGGCCAGACCTTCTCGTTGCCGGTCCAGGCCAGCCCGTCCTCGGTCGGGTGCTCGAAATGCTTGTGTGGATAGAAGCCGTTATTGAAGACGACGCCCTGGCTTTCCAGCCAGTCGAAATGCTCGATGCTTTTCTCGCAATAGAGTCGGATTTTTTCCGCGTCCGGATTGGGCGTCATCGCCATGAGATAGTTGAACATATCCTCGACCGTGTCGTCGAAACCGTTCAGTTTCTGCACGCGGGTGCCGCCGCCCAGATAGATGAACCCGCCGCACAGCGCGCTTGACCCGCCGCCGGCCGAGCCTCGCTCCAGAACCAGCACGTCCAAGCCGCGCGCACGCGCTTCCAACGCCGAAGACGCACCGGCGGCGCCCAGGCCGACAACGACGAAATCGACCGTTTCGTCGAACTGGACGACGTCGTTCTGGTTGATGGTTTCCGTGGGCATCCCGCTTTTCCCCTTGAGAATTGAGCGTTCTGTCTACACGAGCGGGGAAGGGCGAAAAAGGGTGTACTCGGGTCCAAAATAAAAAGGGCCGTCCCGAAGGACGGCCCAAGTTTTGGCGTCTCACCTCCGCGAGGGATGCAGCGGAGGCGAGTAGATGGCCTGACCCATCAGATCATCCGTATTGTATACGCAGCATCGAAAAGATCCCTGCGTCGATTTCGCAAGAAAATCGAAAAAATCTACGAGGCCGATCCGGATTGCAGCTGGATGTAATTTTCGATGCCGATCCGCTTGATCAGATCGAACTGGGTTTCGAGGAAATCGACATGTTCCTCCTCGCTCTCCAGAATGTCTTCCAGCAATTCGCGGCTGATATAGTCGCGCACCGTCTCGCAATCGGCGATGGCGTCGCGCAGCGGCGGCATGGCCATCATTTCAAGCTTCAGGTCGCATTCCAGCAGTTCGGTGACGTCCTCGCCGATCAGGAGCTTGTCGAGATCCTGCAGGTTGGGCAGGCCGCCCAGGAACAGGATACGCTCGATCAGCCTGTCCGCATGCTTCATCTCGTCGATCGATTCCTTGTACTCGTGCTCGGCCAGCTTGGTGACGCCCCAATGGCGCAGCATGCGCGCGTGCAGGAAATACTGGTTGATCGCGGTGAGTTCGTTCTTCAGCGCCGTGTTGAGGTGCGCAATGACCTTCGGATCGCCTTGCATGATGGCCTACTTATCGTTGGGGCGCGACGCGCCGAAGCCATCAAGGAAAAACTATTTCCGCCGTTCCGTCAAATAGTTACGGGACAGTCTTAGGTAATGGTTATTGCTGTCAGGCGGCGTTCGTCTGCGTCTGAGACTTATGCTCACGGACGATATCGCGCATCATCGGCAAGCACTTGCAGCATCGGGGAGAGACGCCGAGCGAGCGGTGCACCGCCGAAACCGTGCAATGGCCGCCCGCGGCCTGAGCCCGGACTTGACGGTCGGTAATGCGATTGCAAAGGCAGACATACATTGGCGGACTATCCCTGAAACGCGGCCCTGTCACTTCGATATAAGGTGATTGCGAATAGCTCGCAATAGCATTCGCAAGTTATCGCGGAATTTTTTCGGCGGCGCTCAATGATAGGTGATCACTGTGTCCGGTTCGCCGAACAGGCCGTGCCGGCCCTCCTGCGTCGGGAAGGCGTAGCGCGTCGTTTCCAGCGAACGGACCGGCAGGACGAATCCCGCCTCGGACAGGGCGGTTGCGACCCTCATTGCGCTTTCGCCGGCAGCGATCGCCCGGCCGCGGCGGACGATCGAGCGCAACAGGATCATCGCCTCGAATGTCCGCTTATGCTGTGACAGGGCCAGGATATCCAGGAGCGCGCGCTCATCGCGGCTGAGGCTGTTCTGGCAGACGCAATCGACATTCAGCATGCGGCTGGCGCCCTGGCTGAGGATCCACATGAAGGCGTAGAGTTGTCCCGTGGCGTCGGGCGCGCCGATGCGATTGAACGCATCCTGGATCCGCTCCTCGACCGGGATCTTCTGCGTGATACCGATGACCCACGCGCGCATCGTCCAGAGAAGAAGGCGTTCCTGTCGGCTGATCGCTACGCCGGAGAGTGAGGAGGAGGCGGGTTCGTGGACCGATTTGCACATGACGGGCGCTCGCTGAGTTGATGCAACGAGACGACCCTATGTCAGATGAGAATAATTCTCAATATCATCTTTAATCGGTCAGAAGGTGACCCTCACGCCACCGAGGAACGAGATCGGCCGGCCCAGCGTAACGGAACGCGGATCGGTCAGATTGTCGGTGATCGGCTGGCCGACGCCCTCGGTTTCGAAATAGGTGCCGTAGGATGCGTAACGCCGGTCGAACAGATTGTTGATTTTGCCGAAGACCTGGATGTTCTCGGTCGCCTGATAGGCGGTGCGGAAGTTGACCAGAACGTAAGGCGTCAGGCGTGGGTTCTGGTTGGAGGCGTCGCCGGTTAGACGCTGGCTGCCGAAATATTCCAGATCGCCGCCGACCGTCCATTTCGGTGTGATTTCGTAGTCCGCGCCGATCTTGACCTGGTGATTCGGAATACCTGGCAGGCTGTCGCCGGGATGCACTGCGATGTTGCCAGCTTTGTTCGCGCGCGGATTGTTGGGCGAGGACAGCACGCCGGTAAACTGATAGGTCGCATCGACGTAAGAGTAGTTGGCGAAGGCCGTCAGCGCCCCCCAGCGCCAACTGGCGCCCAATTCGGCACCCTGACGGAGAGTCTCCGGCACGTTGGTATAGTAGCCGCGGCCCTGGATCGTGCTGGCCAGCGAGATGATGTCGTTGCTGCTCTCGTTGCGATAATAGCCGGCCGACCAGCTGAGCCTGCCCCAGCCGATATTCTGGCTGCCGCGCAGACCGGCCTCGTAATTGTCGGCCACGACCTGCTTCAGCGGCGGGTCGGAGACCAGCGAGTTTTCGAGCAGGCACGGTTTGGTGGGGTTTGCACAGTCGAGTTCCAGCGGCGTGGGCGCGCGATTCGACTGTGAATAACCCGCATAGGCGATCATTCCCTTGCCGAAATCATAGGTCAGCCCAGCCTGCGGCGAAGCATGCGCGAAGGAATTGTCCGCGTTGAGTTCGGGCGCCGAACCCGTGTTGTCGCGGGTCGCGATATCGATCACGTTGACCCGTAAACCTATGGTCGCCGAAAGCGCGTGTGTGATGTCGAACGTGTCCGCCAGATAGACGCCGTAATAGTCGGTGGTCGCATCGAGCGCGACCGGCTGGTAGCCGACATTGCCCAGCGTGTGGATGATCGCGCCCGAACCGTCGATCTCAGGATTCGACACGACCTGCAATTGGGGATTGATGTAGCCCAGCGTGCTGTTCGATGCGAAGCGGATCTCGCCATGGTCGAGGCTGGCGCCGAGGACGAAATTGTTTCCATGGCCCATCAACGGCGCGTCGACGGTCATCTGCAATGCGCCACCCACGGTCGTGGTGTTCGTCGAAGTGCGGTCGATCGTGCCGTAAGGAGTGTCTTCGCCGAACGTGAACGTGCGGCCGCCGTGATCCATGATCACGAATCGGTTGAAAAAGGCCTTGGAACCTCCCTTACCGAAACCATTGCTCTCAAGGCAAAGTTGTCCCGGATAGGACGAGCTGTCGCCGCAGGCATCGAAGTTGCTGTCGTTGCCGTCGACATGCGTCTGCTCCAGGTGGCGGCCATAGACGTTAGCCTGGATCGCGACGGAATCGCTGACATTCACCGTCCCGTTCAATGCCAACGAAATCATGTCGTTCTTCGTGGTCTGCGGTGAGGTGTAAACGGCGCTGACACTTTGCTTCGTCAGGTCGAGCGGCGTGGTGCCGACAACGCCCAGGTTAGAGCGCGCGGCTGAACCGATCAGGTGGAATTCGGAAATGTCTCCGCTGTAGCCGGCGTCGGCATAGACGCGTTCGATGTCGGAATCAGAGAACAGGCGATAGCCGCCGTCCGTGAACGCTTCGCCGGCCAAATAGAGCGAATAGTTGCCCGATTTTGCGCCATATTCGACCGAGCCGTTGACGTGACCGTAGCTGCCGCCTTCGATCTCCGCCGCGAAGCCCTGGAACGTGAAGCCGTTCTTCATCATCAGGTTGAGCGCGCCGCCGAGGGCGTTGAGACCGAATGCCGGGTTGTTGCTCGAGATCGCCATCTTGTCGATCGCAACTTCCGGGACCAGGTCCCAGTTGACGGTATCGCCAAAGGCTTCGTTGAGCCTGACGCCGTCCTGATAGACCGCGATTCCCTGTGGCGTTCCTTGCAGCGGCGATGCAGCGAAGCCCCGATAATGGACGTCCTCGAACACGCCGTTGCCCTGCGAATCGCTGAGTTGGAGTCCCGGAACGCGCTGCGAGAGCGTGTCCAGGATCGAAATCGAGTGATTTCTGGCGAAGTCGCCGCCCGACAGGGTTTGGACCGATCCGGGGACCTTGTTGATATCGATATTCGACCCCGGCAATGGGGTCGTTCCGACAACGATGATCTCCTCGCGTTCCGGCGGTGCGTCCGCCGTCTGCGCCGTCGCCAACCGCGATGCGGTGCTGAGCAGCAGGACGAAAGCGGTAAGGCTGACAGGTTTCACGGGCGCTCTTTGGTGGTGAAATGGCTTGCGTTCCCAATAGACGCACGGGCGCATCGCCTCCATGGCAGGCTTTCCCGATTTTCCCGGAAAGAGTTCCCGATCTTGTGTTTCCGGCGAAATCGGCTGTTACAGTGCCGCCGGAGGTTCGGGGCATATGTCGCTTAAATTCAGGCTTGTTCTCCTGGTTGGATTGATGCTGCTGGTCAGCCTGGCGCTCGGCGGCGGCCTCGCCTGGTGGCATGCGACGAGGTCGGTGGCAACCGAGATGCAGGCTGCCCTTCTGACCGGCCAACAGACCGTACGAACCGTCATTCCGCATATCGGCCCCGATGAGGACGGCGGTGCATCGTTGAGGCAGCTGATCGACACCTTCAACGGTAATCGCCATCTCAGAGCGACCCTGATCGGCGCGGACGGCAAGATGATCGCCGTATCCGCACTGCTGCCGCCACCGGAGCAGGTGCCACGCTGGTTCGCCCGCACGGTTATCTCCCGAGCCGCGCCTTCGGCGAGCCTGGTGCTGCCGGAAACCCTCGGTGGGGGCAGCATTTTGCTGGAAACCGACCCGCGCAACGAACTGACGGAAGTGTGGACCGATATCGTCGACGATATTCGGGTCCTGGTCCTCTTTGCATTGATCACCTTCCCGGCGATCTATTGGACGCTTGCGCGTGCGCTCGTGCCGCTGCAGCGCCTGGCGCACGGTTTCCGCGAGGTCGGCGCGACATCGTTGGCTGGGCATGTCGCGGAGGAGGGGCCGCCGGAGCTTCGACGGCTGGCTGCCGGATTCAATGCCATGGTGGACCGGCTGGCCGCCATCGAGGCCAAGAACCGTCGTCTCGCGGACCAGTTGTCGACCATCCAGGAGGATGAGCGCGCCGAGCTTGCGCGCGACCTGCATGACGAGATCGGCCCGTATCTGTTCTCGATGGGCGTCGATGCGGCGGCGTCATTGAGCGGCGCCGAGGCGCGGGGCGACGAAGATCTGGCGGCGCAGCTGCGCACGATCCGCGACGGCGTCACCCATATCCAGCATGAGGTCCGGGCGATATTGGCGCGGCTGCGTACCGGAAGCCTGACCGATTTCGGGTTGCCGCAGGCGATTCTCAACCTGACCACCTTCTGGCGGTCGCGGCGGCCGGACGTGACCATCGCCGTTAGCGCCCGGGCGGCGGACGGTTTCGGAGAGGTGCTGGACGGCGCCATCTATCGGATCGTTCAGGAGAGCCTCAGCAACGCCATGCGGCATGGCGAACCAAAACGGATCGAAATCGTCATCGACGCCACCGCCGGCCACGATGTGCTGGTCGAGGTGAAGGACGACGGCGGCGGCCTCAGATCTTCCGGTGGCCCGCGCGGTTTTGGAATTCGCGGCATGGTCGAGCGTACGACGACGCTGGGCGGCAACCTGGAAATATTCGCAGCCGAGCGTCCCGCCGGGGTACGCGTCGTGGCCCGGCTGCCGCTTCCCAAGGATGGCCGAGGCTTGGCGGCATGAAGATACTCTTGATCGACGATCACGCCATCGTCCGTGCCGGTTTGCGACGCTTGCTGACGGCGGTCCCCAACGTTGCCATCGCGGAAGCGGCGACCGGTCGCGATGCCATTGTCCGCTACCGCGAGCAACGGCCGGATGTCGTCGTGCTCGACCTTAATCTCCCCGGTATCGGCGGGTTGGAACTGCTCCAGAGGCTGTTGATCGACGATCCGTCCGCGCGGGTCCTGGTGTTCAGCATGCATGCCGAGGCGATCTATGCCGCGCGCGCGCTGCAGGCCGGCGCCAAGGGCTATATGAGCAAGAACGCGGCGCCGGAAGAGCTGCTGACGGCTATTCGCCGGCTGGCGGAAGGCGGACGCTACATCGAGAACGAAATTGCCCAGGACCTTGTGCTGCAAAGCACGCCCGACGGGCATCCGCTGCAGCAGCTCACCGGACGTGACATGGAGATCATGCGTCTGTTGGGCGAGGGACGCAGCCTGGCCGAAATCGCGGCCGAGCTGGGGGTCGGTTACAAGACGATCGCCAACACCTGCAGCCAGATCAAAGCCAAGCTGGGCGTGGCGCGAACAGCCGATCTGATCCGCTTGTCGATCGAGATGGGTGTTTCTTAGCGAATCCAGGGCGCGAATCCTGTGGCTGCAAGGCTCCGGGGGTTTCGTTCGGACGCTCAAGCCGATATGTGAAAGCGCATATCTGCCGGGTCCGGCGCCACATTCAGGAAGCACCCCATGTCAGCTATCGTCGATATTCACGGCCGCGAAATTCTGGACAGCCGCGGCAATCCCACCGTCGAGGTCGAGGTCGTTCTGGAGAGCGGTGCGAGCGGCCGCGCAGCGGTACCATCGGGCGCGTCCACCGGTACGCACGAGGCGGTCGAGCTGAGGGACGGGGATAAGGCGCGCTACGGCGGCAAGGGGGTGTTGAACGCCGTTGAATCGGTGAATGGCGAACTGGCCGATGCGCTTTCGGGCGTCGAAGCGTTCGACCAGGTCGGGATCGACAGGCTGATGATCGATCTCGACGGCACGCCGAACAAGAGCCGGCTGGGCGCCAATGCGATTCTGGGCATCAGCATGGCGGTGGCCAAGGCCGCGGCCGCCGAAGCCGATTTGCCGCTTTATCGCTATGTCGGGGGCGTGAACGCGCGACTCCTGCCGGTTCCGATGATGAACATCATCAATGGCGGCGCGCACGCAGACAATCCGATCGATATCCAGGAATTCATGGTGATGCCGATCGGTGCGAAGACGGAAAGCGAGGCGATCCGCGCCGGCGCCGAGGTTTTCCACGCGCTGAAGAAGCTGCTGCACGAGTCCGGCCATAACACGGCTGTGGGCGACGAGGGCGGCTTCGCACCGAACCTGGCTTCGACCGAGGATGCCATCGGGTTCGTGATGCGCGCGATCGAGAAAGCGGGCTACACGCCGGGCGGCGATGTCGTCCTGGCGATCGACGCCGCTTCAACCGAATTCTTCAAGAATGGTAAATATGAGCTTGCAGGAGAAGGAAAAAGCCTGTCTCCAGATCAGATGGTCCGTTACTGGGAAGACCTTGTTTCGCGGTTCCCCATCGTGTCCATCGAAGACGGCATGTCGGAGGACGACTGGGACGGTTGGAAATCTCTAACCGACACAATTGGCAAGAAAATTCAATTGGTTGGCGACGATCTCTTCGTCACGAACCCAGCCCGTCTGACCGACGGCATCAAGCGTGGCGTCGGAAATGCAATTCTCGTCAAGGTCAACCAGATTGGAACTCTGAGCGAGACTTTGGATGCCGTTGAAATCGCGCATAAAGCCGGTTATCGCGCAGTCATGTCGCACCGTTCGGGAGAAACCGAAGATTCGACGATTGCCGATCTGGCAGTTGCGACCAATTGTGGGCAGATCAAGACCGGCTCGCTGAGCCGTTCGGACCGGTTGGCGAAATACAATCA
>DATJHU010000002.1:0-10746 GCA_035493715.1 Alphaproteobacteria bacterium
CGTCTGCGACCGGTGCGCCGACAGCAGTTCGTATTCCGGAATCTCGAAGTCCTCGAGATATTCCTTCATCGGGCCGAAGAACTCGTCGAAGTTCAGGTACCCTTCCGGATCGGCATGAACCAGGATCATGCCCATCTCTTCGGCGATCGGCAGCGCGATCAGGTCGCGCAGCTGCGACGGCTCGAAGGCCGATCGACTGGGGACGGAGATCAGCTCGCCGTCATTGTTGTAGGTCCAGCCGTGATAGGGGCAGGTGAAGCCCTTGCCGTTGCCGCAGCCCTCGGCCAGCTTCACACCGCGATGGCGGCAGGCGTTCAGGAAAGCCTGGGCCTCGCCATCCTTGTTGCGCACGAGGATGATCGGCTTGCCGGCGATGTCGGTGGCGTAATAGTCGCCCGGGTTCGGAATGTCCGCCGACAGCGCGATCAGCTGCGGGCGTTCCAGGAACAGCTTCTTCTTCTCGAGCTCGAAGCGCTCCTTGTCGATGAAGCGGCCGATATCGGCCTCCCACGACACTTCGCCCATTTCAGGCTCGCCCTGCTCGACGAGCTTCAGCACGTCCTTGGCGATTGCGATGCGTTTTGCCTTGTCCATGAAAATCTCCTCGGGACTGGGTTATTTAAGCGATTGCGGTTTGTTTGATTTCGGGCCCGAGCGGCGTCCGGCGGATCAGCGCCTGAAACAGAACGACCGCGAATAGGACAACGCCGACATAGGCGAACACCTGATGATTGCCGACATGCAGGCGCAGCGGCGTGATGACGAACGGATTGGCGAAGTCGCCGACATACATCATCGTGTACATCAGCCCGATGGCCGCGCCGCGCGCCGCGTCGGGCGCACGATTGAGGATCGTATTGACGAAGAATGGCGTCATCAGGCCGCCACCGAGGCCGGCCACCCAGATGCCGATCATCGATCCGATCCAGTTGTGCGAAAGGCCGATGATCATGTCGCTGGTGGCGAAGATGCCGATCAGCCCCACGAAGATCCATTTCCGGCTGATCCCGGCGGTGATCCGGCCATAGAGCAAGGCTGTGATGATGTTGAAAACGAAGCTGGAGGCGAGGATGTGGCCTTGCAAAGAGCCTTTGACCACGCCGTCGCTCGCCAGCACGAAGAATATATGAACCGAGGTCATATAGGCCGCGAGATTGAACGGGATCAGCATCAGATAAAGCGGCCACATCGGCAGCAGCGCCTTGATACCCGGCCCCTTGGCCGCCTCGCTGCTATGCTTGGGGGCCGGCTGAGCGGCGACCAGGGCAATCAGTGCCATCGGCACGCCCACAAGGTAGATCGCGAACGGCACGCGCCAGCCCAGGTCGGCAATCCAGCCGCCGCCCTCAAGCCCGATCAATCCGAAGGCCATGACCAGCGCGGCCTGATAACCCAGCATGCGCGAGCGTTTCACACCCTCGAAGCGGTCGCCGATCAGGGAGTAGCAGCAGATCGAAATCGACGCCGCGGCGAGACCGATAACCAGACGCGAAAGCAGCAACCCTTTCGGATCGTCGAGATAGAGCCCGGCGGATCCTGAAACCGCGTAGATGATCAACGCAAACGGCAACACCCGCATATAGCCGACGCGGCCGGCCACCAGTCCGAGCAACGGACCCGCGAACATGATCCCGATATTGAGCAGCGTGATCATCATCTGCGTCGAGATCTCGACGCCGAATTTATAACCCAGCAGCGTCATAACGGTGCCGTCGGGCGACGCGCGATCCGCGAAATGCCCCGCGATCGCGGTGATCGCAGGCATGATCGCAATGAGGGCCAAGACATTGAGAATGCCGCCGGTCAGCATGACGAACACCGCCGCCCGGTCGCGGAAACGGGCGACGCCCCCGAGCTCCGGCTCAAGCGCGAGTGAGGTATTCCCCGCCATATCAGCGTTGCTGATGCTCATACTTCCGTCCCTGACGATGCGCCCTGATTTAACGCGGGGTGCCGGGCGGGCAACGCACGTGAGCGACTGAACAAGTTGTTCGGACGATACAGCGATTTTCGGTTTGCGCAAGGCGAAAGCTTCACGCAAATCGCCTGGTCGGAAGGCACTAAACAGCTCCGTATGGTGTTACGGTGCTGCGCTATACTGTGGATGCCGATTCACTGACGCATGCGCCTAACGTTCTGAAATTTCTGGAAAAACCGTCGCGTGAGACGCTCCACCCAGCTCATAGCCGTCGCGTTCGCCGCGGGAGCGGCCATCCTGCTTCTGGCTCCGGCTGTCGCAAGGCTGGCGGTTCGTACGGCGCTGTCGTCGGCAGGCTTTGAAACCGGCGGCGGGTCCGTCAGCCTGGGTCTCCATGCCAGCCGCATCGCCGCCTTGCGCCTGGGGCGGAAGGGTGAAGCGACCGCCGGCATAACCTATTCACTGAACAGCCTGCTGCACGGACGGGTCGAAACCGTCACGATCAGCGGCACCCGGCTGCACGGAGTCCTCGGCCTGGACGGTCGGATCGCGCTCGACGGGTACGCACCGGCAGGAGGGTCGAACGCCGGCGGTCCTGTCTCACTGCCCGCCGATCGGGCGACGATCCACGACCTGACGCTGGTGCTGGAAACGCCGATCGGCGAAGTGCTCGCGACGATCGCGGGCGAGGCCGTCCCGGCCGACGGTGGGCTCCAGTTCACCGGGACAGCCGACGTCAAGCGCGGCGAGGTCACCGGCACATCGCCGATCGATTTCCGGTACACCGCGAGCGGATGGACCGCTGCGCTCGCCGCGATCCGGATCGACTTCCCAGGCGGCAAGGCGGACGAGGCCGAAGGACATGTGAACCTCGCCAAAAGCGGGAACGCAGCTGTGACAGGAGAGGGCCAGATCGACGGGCAGCAACTGTCCCTCGCCGGTATTCTCGTCCGCACTGTCTCGACGACCTTCACGGTGGGCGCGGACGGATTCTCGGCGTCGCTGAAATTGGTACCGGCAGACGGAGGCGCCGGGATCGACGCCACCGCCAAAAGCGACAAGGACGGGGTGACGGCCAAGGCCACCGCGGCAATCGCTGACATCGCGCCCATCGCCAAAGCCGCCGGCTGGCCCGCGGTCTCCGGCCCGGTCAAAGCCAGCCTGTCGCTCGGCGCTCCGTCGGCGCGCGGGCCGCGTCCCCTGGCGCTCGAGATCGCCTATGACGGCCCGGCGCCGGGCAGCGTGGTCCTGCGCGCCGCCAAACTCAAGGCTGCCGCCAGCTATGACGGGAAGGCCAACAGCCTGGCGCTGACGAACTGCGGTGCGTTTTCCGCCGAGGGCGTCACAGTCGCCGGGATCGCACTGGCTAGGCTCACCGGATGCCTGGGTCCCAAGGATGGATCTGTCTTTTTCGCACAGGACGCTTCGGGCGCCACGACCATTGCCGCCGGTTTATCCAACGTCTCGGGCGCGGTGATCTCGGGAACCGCCACGCTGGCAGAGATCAGGCTGCCCTCCGCGCAGGCTGCGGCGAGCCTCGCCGACAGCGGCCTTACCGGCCTCGACGCAAAAATCGACAATGCGTCCGTGTCCCTGCCCCAACTTGGCGCGGGCATATCGACACTGTCGGGCAAGATCGCGGCCGGTTCCGACGGAGCTTTGTCCGGCGCCCTGTCCGGGCGCTTCGCGGCCGTCACGCCGAACGGGCCGTCCTTGCCGGTCGTTGGAACAGTCGCCGGCACGACAAAAGCACCGGGCGCAACGCTATCGGTGGGCGCGATCTTGAAGGTTTCGATAGCGAACCGGACCGCCCGGATCGACATGCCGCCAATCGAGATCGGCGAAGGGGGCGCCGACCTGCTGCGGCTGATGCCGGGCCTGGCCACCTCGGCGAGCAAACTGTCCGGCAGCCTCGCTTTTCACGGCGAAGCCGACTGGTCGGGCGCAAAAATGAAGTCCAAGGGTTCGATCGCGGCCAAGGACGTCGCGGCGACGACGCCCAACTTCACGGTCGATGGGGTTGACGCGAACATAGCGCTGCCCAGCCTCGCGCCGCTGACCATCGCCGAGAAACAGACGCTGACAACGAAGACGCTGAATGTCGGCCTGCTGCTGACCGACGGCAGGGTCGTGTTCAGCATGAACCGCAACCGGATCCTGAACATCGACAGTGCGCAATGGTCGGTCGCGGGCGGTACCGTCGGCACGCACGACCAGCAGCTGGATCTTTACGGCCCCGATCAGCATTTCGGCATCGTGGTCAAGGATGTGGACCTGGCGGAGGTGTTGAAGCTGGTCAATTTGAACGGGCTGTCGGCGGAGGGCACGCTGGTCGGCGCCATTCCGCTGCGCCACACCAAGGACACGATCCTTGTCCAGCATGGAGTGCTGCAGACGCGGGGCGGAGGGGTCATTCGCTATGACCCTGCCGACACGCCTTCGTTCCTGCAGGGACAGCCGGGCCAAGGCACGGCGATCCTCAGGGACGCGCTGAAGGACTTCCGCTATCAGCAGCTGGCCGTCACCATCGACGGCGTGCTGGGCGGGGACGAGCAGATCAAGATGAGTCTGAAGGGCGCAAATCCGAATCTCTATGGCGGCCTGCCTGTGTCGCTGAACGTCAATCTGAGCGGCGCGCTGGACAGCATCGCCCGTTCCTCTGTTGAGGCCTATACCCGGCCGACCGCGACGATCCGCAAAACGCTCGACAAGAAAACGGGAGAGAAGAAATGAAGCCCTGGCATCTGGCGCTTGCCGCCCTGTTGGCCCCCACCATTCTGGCGGCCTGCAACCCGACGGTGAAGATCGAAGCCCCGGACAAGCCGATCGAGATCAACCTGAACGTCCATATCGACCAGGAGGTGCGCGTTAAGGTCGACAATGAGCTGAACGCCGCCTTCAAGGACCATCCGGAGCTGTTCGGCCCAGCGGGCGAACAGGCCACCGGCAAAAGCGTACAGTAGGAGGAACCGATGAACCGATTCATGAAAGCTGCCGCGGCCGGCATGCTGTCCCTGGCCTTCGCTGTTCCCGCCTTCGCCGACGCGCTGGATCCCGCGCGCGCCGCCGGCCAGGTCGGCGAGCGCGCCGACGGAATGGTCGGCGCTGTCGGCGCCGTCCCGGCCAACGTTGCCCAGACCATCGCCACCATCAACGCCCAGCGCCTGGCGACCTATCGCGGCATCGCGCAGAAAACCGGCACGCCCATCGACGCCGTCCAGGCGCAGGCCGGCAAGCACCTGATCGCCGCGACACCGCCCGGGCAGTATGTGATGGACGGGTCCTGGCATAAGAAGTAGGCGCCCACACTAAGGATCCTCGCTCATTTCACGGGCGAGGGTGCTTAGTGCTATTGCTCCGCGCGATTTCCCGTCATACCGGCATTCTTCATGGCTCCCCCCCTTCTGCTTCTCCAAGACATCCACCTGACCTTCGGTGGAACGCCCCTGCTTGAGGGGGCGGAACTGTCGGTGTCCGAACGTGAGCGGCTGTGCCTTGTCGGGCGTAACGGGTCGGGCAAGTCCACCCTGCTGAAGATCGCCGCCGGCGCGGTGAAGCCGGATAGCGGCCGGGTTTTCGTGCAACCCGGCGCCACGGTGCGTTACCTGCCGCAGGAACCGGACATGTCGGGCTTCGCAACCGTCGGCGCCTATGCCGAGAGCGGGCTGGCGCCTGGCGAGGACCCGTATTCGGCGCGCCTGCTGCTGGAGGGCCTGGGGCTGACAGGCGAGGAAGACCCCAGCCGCCTGTCGGGCGGCGAGGCGCGGCGCGCGGCGCTGGCCTGGGCGCTGGCGCCCGAGCCGGACATCCTGCTGCTGGACGAGCCGACAAACCATCTGGACCTGCCGACCATCGAATGGCTGGAAAGCACGCTGGCCGGCACGCGCTCCGCCTTTGTGCTGATCAGCCACGACCGGCGATTCCTTGAGGGGCTGTCACGCTCCACACTGTGGCTCGACCGGGGCGTCACCCGGCAGCTCGACAAGAATTTCGCCGCCTTCGAGAACTGGCGTGACGAGGTGCTGGAGCAGGAAGAACTCGACCGCCACAAGATGGACCGCAAGATCGCCCGCGAGCAGGATTGGGTGGTCCATGGCGTCAGCGGTCGGCGCAAGCGCAATCAAAAACGGCTGGCCGACCTGGGCGCGCTCCGCCAGGAACGCCAGGAACAGCGCCAGCAGATCGGCACGGTCAAGCTGGAGGCCTCCACCGGCAATATGTCGGGCAAGGTGGTGATCGAGGCTGAGGACGTCTCCAAGAGCTATGGCGAGCGCCGCATCGTCCGCAATTTCTCGACCCGCATCCTGCGCGGCGACCGCGTCGGCATCATCGGCGCCAACGGCACCGGCAAGACGACGCTGATCAAGATGCTGACCGGGCTGCTCGCCCCCGACAGCGGCAAGATCAAGGTCGGCCAGTCGGTCCAGATGGTGTCGCTCGACCAGAGCCGCACCAGCCTCGACCCCAAGATGAGCCTGGCCGACGCGCTGACCGGCGGCAACAGCGACAATGTGATCATCGACGGCAAACCGCGCCATGTCGTGTCCTATATGAAGGACTTCCTGTTCAGCCCCGAGCAGGGCAAGACCCAGGTCGGCCGGCTGTCGGGTGGCGAACGCGGGCGGCTGATGCTGGCGCGGGCGCTGGCCAAGCCGTCCAACCTGCTGGTGCTGGACGAACCGACCAACGACCTGGACCTGGAAACGCTCGACCTCCTGCAGGAAATGCTGACCGACTATGCCGGCACCGTCCTCTTGGTCAGCCACGACCGCGATTTCATCGACCGCACGGTGACTTCGGTGATCGTGTCGGAAGGCGACGGCAAATGGGGCGAATATGCCGGCGGCTATTCCGACATGCTGGTCCAGCGCGGCCCGGGCATCGCCTCCCCGGGATCGACCAAGGCCTTCAAGGCCGCGAACAGCGTCAAGGCGCAAAGCGAAGCCGCCGCCGCGCCGAAGCCCGGTGCAGGCCTTACCTTCAAGGACCGCGACGCCCTGGCCAAGCTGCCGGCCACGATCGACAAGCTGCACAAGGAGATCGCCAAGCTGTCGGCCGAACTGACCGACCCGACGCTCTATCAGCGCGACCCGGCAAAGTTCGAGAAGGTATCGGCGACGCTTGCGACCAAGTCGGCCGACCTGGCCGCCGCCGAGGAACGCTGGCTGGAATTGGAGATGCTGCGCGAAGGCGCCGAGGGTTAAGAAAAGCCTTCTCCCGTTCGACAGCGCCTGGCACGGTGTCTCCGAGAAAGCCGGCTGTGCCGGCTGGCGGATTACGCTGCGCCAATCCGCCCTACAAAAATCCTACGCCTTCGCAGCCGTCACCACCTTGAAGGCCAACTGCGTGCGGATATCCATCCGGCGCAGATCGTCGAACCAGCCGTCGGCATCGCGCTCGGGCACGCCAGCCGCGACGGCGAAGCCGCGCATGCGGGCGAAATTCAGCAGGATGTCGGTGTCGCGCGCGGCAATGTCGGCGTGGAAGCTCTTGGTGTCGGAGATCGCGAAGCCGCATTGCCCGGCCACCTGCTCCAGATCACGGCCGATCGTCGGGCTGACCATGCATCCGATACAGGCATCCAGGATACTGGCGGTCAGCGCCGCGTCGGGATGGCCGACGGACAAAGTTTGCCAATGCGTCTCGCAGGTGACCAGGCGGCCATCATCCGCCAGCACGCGCGCAGCCTCGGCGATCACGGCGGCCGGATCGACGATGTGCATCAGGACCCGTTCGATGAAGAGCGCGTCGAACGTCCCGGCATCGACGGGCAGACGGGCGGCGTCCGACACGACGAAGAACAGGTCGCGCTCGTCATGCCGGGCGCGCGACATGCGCACGAACTTCTCGCTGAAATCGAAGCCGACGGATTGTTCGCGGTCGGGGCAGATGCGGGCGATGCGTGCCGACATGTCCCCGTTGCCGCAGCCGATCTCGGCGATGGATTCCGGCTGGTCGGCCGCGACCGAGGCGGCGATCCAATCCTTGACCTCGGCGACGACCGGGATGCGCTGGAGGTTGTCGAGATAGGCGACAAGGTCCGCGAAATCGGAATCCTTGTCGGCCTCCTCGAAAGGCGCGCGATATTTCCGGTCGGCCACGGCCGCTACGACGACATGTACTCGCCGCCGTTCACGTCCAGCGTCGCACCGGTGACCATCGTCGTGTAGTCGGACACGAACATCAAAGCGGTCTTGGCGCACTCTTCATCCGGCGGGATCACACCAAGCGGGATGCGGGCAACGATCGGCGCGGTGAAGTCGGCTTCCGAGACGCCCGTGGTCTGCGACTGGTGCGCGATGAAGCCCTGGACCGGCGCACCCCACAGCCAACCCATGCGGGTACAGTTCACGCGGATATTGTAGGGGCCGAACTCCTTGGCCAGCTGCCGGGTTGCGCCCTCGAGCGCCGCCTTGGCGGTCGCATAGTCGTACTGGCCGGGCGCCGGCTGGACGTTGGCCAGTGCGGTGACATTGACGATGGCGCCGGATTTCTGCGCCTTCATGGTCGGCAGCACCGCCTTCACCATGCGCAGCGCGCCGAAGCAGGTCACATCGATGGAAGAAAGCCACGCGTCGATGTCGTCGGTCTCGAACCCGCCATAGGTCGCGTGCTTGTACGCGCTGTTCACCAGCCCATCGATCCGGCCGAACGCGCGCACCGTCGCCTCCGCCAGGCGCACGCATTGCGCGGCGTCCGACACGTCGGTCTTGACCGTGATGCATTCCCCGCCCGCCCCGGCGATCTCCTTGGCGACCTCCTCCAGGAAGTCGACCGAACGCGCCGCCAGCGCCACCTTGGCGCCTTCGGCCGCGGCCAGCACGCCCAGCTTTCGCCCCATGCCCGGCCCGACGCCGGTGACGATGACGACCTTGTCTTTGAGCAGCATTCTTTTTCCCCTTACGGAACCAGCAGGACCTTGCCGCCGACATTGCCGGCGGCCATCAGCGCATGCGCCTTCGCCGCCTCGGACAGTTTCAGGCGATGGGCGACCGGCATCGTCCAGCCGTTCTTGACCATATCTTCGATAAAGCGGCGCAGGCGCGGCCCATCGAACGTGACCCAGACCGGGGCGGCGGCAACCGGGGAATCGACCGGCGGCAGCGGCGACGGCGACACGACGCTGGCCAGCACGCCGCCCGCACGCGTCTGCCGGGTCAGTCGCTCCGCGATGCGCCCGCCGACCGTGTCGGCGACGGCATCGTAAGGACCCGCGGCCGCAACCTCGTCCGGATTGTTCAGATCGACGATTCCGGCCAGCGGCAGACCTTTCAACTGATCGCGCGCGCTGCCGCGCACGGCGGCGACGACCAGCGCCCCGGCTGCAGCCGCGGCATAGACCGCCGCACGGCCCACGCTGCCCGCCGCGCCGGTGACCAGGATCTTCTTGCCCGGCCCGGCCTTGGCGCCGAGCTCCGCCAATTGCACGCCGGTGAGCACGCCCATCGGCAAGGCGGCGGCATCGACCAAATCGACGCCGTCAGGAAGTGTGGTGAAGGACGCCGCAGGCGCCGCGATCTTCTCGGCATAGGCGCCGTTGGCCGCCGGATTGATCATGCCGATTACCCGGTCGCCGACCTTGAAGGCGGTCACGCCCTCGCCCAGCGCCTCGACCGTGCCGGACACGTCGCCGCCCAGCTGCGCCGGGAAATTCAGCGGCATGAACAGGTCGAACGCGCCGCTGCGCAGCTTTGTATCCACCGGATTGACGGCTGCCGCGGCGACCTTGACCAGTATCTCGCCGGGACCCGCGACCGGTTCAGCGACAGAACGATATTCAAGCACGTCCGGCCCGCCATAGCCGGCGATCACAGCGGCCTTGATCGTCCGGTCGGATCGCGTGGCCTGGGCGGGCGCCGCCTCGCCGGCAGGCGGCTTGACGATATCCACCTTCAGCCGGGTCAGCTGATAGGTCTTCAGCCGCCATTTGCCGTCCGACTGCTTTTCATAGCCCTCGATATAATGGCCGGATCCGATCAGCCGGATGCCGCCGGGAAAACACAACAGGTCCTGCATCGCCCAGATGCCCTTCGCCGTCGTCGGCGAGGTGATGTCGATCTCGGGCATATGCGCATGGTGGACGCTGACCGCCGTCTCGAGCGTCCGGCGGATGTTGGCGACGATGTCCTCGGCGCCGACCCACAGCTCGGTCACGACACTGCCGTCACGCGCGTCGAACACGCAATCGTCGCTGATCGTGTCCTGCATGTCCTTCCATTGCTTGGTGTCCATGCTGCGGGCGAATTTGGCGCGCAGGCGCTTGATCTCTTCGATCGCGGCCAGTTTTTCGATGTCGTTCAATAGGGCCTCCCCAAGCCTTCTTCAAATTCGCGTTGCGCGCATCATACAGACGGCTGAGCGCTTGTCAGCCGCACCGGTTAGCGGAGAGAAACAGTCTCGTCGAAATCCGCGAGCAACGGCGCGGCGGAGGCTGTGTAGTTCTTCTCGTCCATCACCCAGCGGCCGTGCGAAGCGTTCTGCGGCAGGTAGGTGAAGCAGGAGCCGAAGCCGCCGGGCACCTGATCGGCCTGGGTCACTTCGGGATATTCCGACATGCGGCCGCGGAAGATCACCAGCGCCCGGCGCAGCATCATCGCCGCCTCCAGCGCGTCGTCATCCTCGAAGCTGCCCTCCGGCCATAGGGCGCGACCGGGAAGCCGATGCCCGGCGAATTTCGGCGGCGCGGTCACCACCCGGTCCTGCACCGTCCAATGCAGCAGATGCACGCCGTCGCGGCTGAGATCGCCCTCGGTATAGCCGTTCTGCGGATCGGGAATGACGATATCGTATTGCCGCCTGCCACCGCGGGCAGACTGGGCAATCGCGAA
>DATJHU010000003.1:0-17126 GCA_035493715.1 Alphaproteobacteria bacterium
AAGCCGACCAAAACGACATCGACGGACTACACAAAAAATTGTCGGCCCTGCCACGTGCCGGCGAGGAATACCGACTGGATCTATGTCCAGGGATACCCGGCGCTGAGGAAATGAGCATCGTGTTTGCCGAGGCAAGCACGATGAGCGCTATGCGCTGAGCTCGGCATAGGCGGACAGCAAACACAATTCGTCTGAGCCGGCGCCGGAGCCATTTTCTATCCATATTGGCGGAGCGGAACATGACCTTTGCGGTTGCTTTCGAGTTCAAACCTCGTGCGGCCGAAGTCTATCTCGATCGCGCGGACCGTATTCGTTCCGAACTCGCGGCGGTTGACGGCTTTATCTCGAATTCGCTCTACCGGAGCCTTGAGCGCGCGGGCTGGATGGTGTCGCTATCGATTTGGCGCAACGAGAAGGCGGCCGTGCGCTGGAGGACCAATGCTACCCACTATCGGATGCAGGAAGAAGCGCGCGTCGTTGTCCTGAACGACTACCGGATTCGCGCCGGCCACATCCTCAAGGACTCCGAGCTTGGAGTTCCGACGGGTACACCTGATCCTTTTCCCGAGGACGATCCAGGTGCGTTGACAATCATCACCGCCAAGCGGCCGAACCAATGGACCGAAACATCCAACGCGGCCGATTGCGCCGAATGTCTCAGCCTCAACCCCTATGCGGCCGGCATGCAGGCGTGGGACCTTCTGGAGGACATCGCCGCAGCCGGCAATCTTTTGCTCCTGATGACGTGGGATACGACCGATGCGGCCGTGGAATTCGAGCGCCATGTCGACCTTCGCGACGGCGTGGAACTGCACCGGTTACGGGTCGAACGCGATTACGGCATGTTCGAACGCGATCAGGCACCCCAGTACTTACCCGAGGCTCGACTCGGCACAGATTGCGACTAGTGGGAGGGTGCCTGATTTTCGGACATGTTTTTGGGAATCATTTTTACCCTTTGAAACGTATAATTCGACTTCCGCCGTTCAGCGGTGGGCTCGGAGGCGCGGCACCACCCGCGATTGACAGGCCGATGATCGTTGTTCACCACCTCAATCAGTCACGTTCGCAAAGGGTCTTATGGCTGCTTGAGGAACTCGAGCTTCCGTATGAGATCGCGTTTCACGTACGCGATAGTCGCAATATGGCCCCGGAGGCTCTCCGCGAGATTCACCCGCTTGGGAAATCGCCGATTATCCAAGACGGGGAGCGCGTCGTCGCGGAGTCCGGAGCGATCATCGACTATATCGTCCGCCGGCACGGCAGCGGTCGTTTGAGACCCTCCGAATCGGACGGTCTATATGACGATTATGTTTACTGGCTGCATTATGCTGAGGGGTCCGCCGTTACCCCGTTCATAATAATGCCTATCGCGCAGAGCTTCGGCAAAATGGCCCTTCCGCTTCGTCGCCGGGTGGACTGGGAAATGGCGCTCAACTTGAGGTTCATCGACCAAAACCTGTCGGACAGGCCTTTCCTTCTGGGCGACAATCTTACGGCGGCCGACATTCAGATGAGTTTTGTCGGAGAGTTAGCAACCGCGAGCGCCGACATCAGCCAATACCCGAATATCGACCAATGGGTGAGGCGCTTTCAGGATCGCAAGGCTTACAAAGCCGCAATTGAGAGAGGCGGCTATTACAAATTCCAGCGCTGAACGGCTGACCCAAACAAGGCGACCGTGTCGGCACATCTAGCGACCCGCATTCTTGGCGGATCGCAGGCGGGGTGATGTTATAGTAGCCATCACGACCGCCTAGCCCACCGAAAGCGTGATGTCACCTGCGATCTACTTCCTGCTGCATATCCCCAAGACCGGCGGGCAGACCGCGCAACTTCACTTGGAAAAATACTGCGCGCCGGGCGTTTTCTGGCGGCCGCCCAGGAATTATCGGAAGGTAATCCGCGACGGGTTCGATCTTTCGCGGCTGCGCGCGGTGTCCAGCCATTTCATCGACAAGGCGCTCGAACAGCATTTCGCGGGCCGCGAAATCCGGCGGTCCGTGCTGTTGCGCGACCCCGTGGAGCTGCAGCTTTCGCTCTATAATTTCCGCATGATGAACTATCTGGCGAAGGGGCAGGGGACATACAGTTTCGCGCTCCATCAGCGCGCCTTGCCGCGGAATTTCATCGCGCACCGGCTGCTGTCGAACTGGCTCGGCATCTCCTGGCCCGCGTTGCTCGCCATGCCCGACGCGCAAAAATACGATCTGGTCGTGCAATGCCTGTCCGATTTCTGGTTCGTCGGCAGTCATGCGATGGGCGATGAACTGATCGCCGCGATCGCCGACGACCTTGGGATTCCGGCGGAGGCTGAGCGCTACAACACGAAGGCGGATTGGACCCGGCAGGTCGAATGGACACCGCTTACGTTCGACGATTTATCCAGCCGCGACGTCATGCGGTTGCGCAGCCGGAACGTTATCGACCAGGCAATCTGGGAAAGTTGGCGGGATCGGGGATTCGAGACCGGCCCGGTCCGCGCGGAACGGCCGGTACCGGCCCCGCGTCTGGCATTCGCCGCGGACGAGCTTCTGCGTCCCGCATTCCTTGCCGCGCGTTTTCTGCGGCAGGAACGGCTCGGCTTCGCACGGCGCGCATCGAGCGCCGAAGCGGACGCGGCCCGGGAGGGCGGGAACTGGGCGAAAGCGGCGCGCATCTACGGGGCCGTGCTCAAGGACATGCCGAATGCGCCGCTGATCTGGCTGCGCTATGGCGAGGTTCTGGCGAAGTTGGGATCTTTTGCCGAAGCAGAGGATGCTTACCGGAGGGCCGTCGAACTGGAACCCGACCGGCCTTACAACCGGTGGCAGCTTGCCAAGGTGAGGGCGCTCAAGAGGGCGGCAGGCACGGGCTCCACGGTTGCCTAGGATCGCCGGCGCCAGGGTATCTCGTCGGCCGTGTCGAGGTCGATCTCGAACGGGCGCGCGCCCAGCAGCAGCGCGTACCAGGTTTTCTCGTCGGTGGGCACGCGGCGATCGTCCTGCGCGATCCGCCGGATCTCGGTTTGCACGTCGTGGAAAAGCCGGTCGATCTGCGCGACGGACTGTGCGGACAGCCTGACTACGGCGATGCGACGCGACAGCTCCGCGTCGCCGGAGTCCGTCATCGTGAAGATGTCTTTCAGATAGCGGTCCACCGAGCGCCACATGGGGCCGTGCTTGCGCCATTCGATTTCCCGCGCCGTCTTGAGACGGATACGGTTGCCGGGAAACAGGTCGATCAGCCCGAGCCGCTCCAGCCGCACCAGATAGGGGATGAGCCTGATCTCCGGGATGCGGCATTCGTCCTGGATTTCCTTCGCCGACCAGCCGAGCTGCAGCCGGCTGAAGATGAAGCCCAGCCGGACGTCGGCATGCAGCGCGTTCTCCTGCTCCAATGTCAGCCTGCGGGCGCGCGTATCGACATCGGAATTGGCCAGCTCGAACAGTTCGGGAAGGGTTGCGTCGACAAGGTCGGCCAGGGCCTCGACGAAGGGAATGGTGAGGCCGATCCCCGCCAGCCGGCGCTTCAGCGTGGTGTGGCTGAGCCCCAGCGCCGACGCGATGTCGGCATAACGCAGCCCGCGCGACTTGAAGAGGCGCTTGAGCACCTTCAGCAGGCGCGCGGTTTGATCGTCATGCCGTTTCTGCGCCATCGTCCTCGTCCCCCACCCGTATTGTACCGCCCGATGGCCGTCGAGCGAACCCAGAAGAGGTCACATAATGGCCCTTTTTCAGAAAACCGGCGACACGCGAATTTCTTGGTGCGAAACGCCCGCCGGTGGCAGACTTTGGCAGGGCCACGGGCAAACGAAGGCGCGTGGAACTGGGTCAGGGAGGAAACGCGTGACTGTACTGCCTTTGATATCGGCCGATTCCCATGTGCTCGAGCCGCCGGATCTGTGGACCAGCCGCCTGCCGGCCAAGTTCCAGGACCGCGCCCCCCGCCAGGTGCGTGGCGAGGTGGGCGACCAATGGCAGTTCCCCAGCTCCCCACCTTGGGCTTACGGCCTCAACCAATGCGGCGGCCTGCCGCCGGAAAAATACAGCACCGTGATCAAGTGGGAGGACGTGCGTCCCGAAGCCTACCGGATGCCCGAGCGTACGGCCGGGCAGGGGGGCGCCGGCGTGGAGGCAGAGATCATGTATCCGTCGCCGCGCATCGCCATCGCGCTGCATAACGAGGACAAGGACCCGGAATATCATCTGGCGCTGGTCCGGGCCTATAACGACTGGCTGTCGGAATATTGCTCGGCCAAACCCGATTTCTTCGTCGGGCTGGCTCTGGCGCCGTCGGGCGGCGACGCCCGGATTGCGGCAGAGGAGGTGCGCCGCGCCATGAAGCTGCCCTGCATGAAGGGCGTGCAGATCAACAAATACCCGACCACCGGCCAGCGGCTGGTCAAGGAGGACGACGCGCTGTTCCAGGCCTGCGTCGATACCGGCGCCGCCGCCCATCTGCATGTCGGGCTGGCGCAATCGGAATCCAGCACGCCGCGTCAGGCGCATGAATTCGTCGGCGCCTTCACCGGCTGCTTCCGCTTCTACGATCCGCCGATCCGCATGGCGGAGATGATCTATACCGGTCTGCTCGACCGCTTCCCGACGCTTCAGGTGGTTTGGGCCGAGGTCGATGTCGGCTGGGTTCCCTATCTGATGGAACAGCTCGACGACCGCATCATCCGCCAGAACCCCGCCAACCGGGTGCAGCTCAAGAAGAAGCCGAGCGACTATTTCCGCGAGAATTTCTACTACACCGTGGTCAAGGACCCCTACGGCATCCGCAACCGCGACGCGGTCGGTGTCGAGCGGATCATGTGGTCGAGCGACTTCCCGCACGCGACCTGCGACTACCCCGATTACGCCGGCGGCATCGCGCATGATTTCAAGGGCGTGCCGGCCGACGAACTCGCGCTGATGCTGAAGGGCAATGCCGCCCGCCTTTACGGGCTCAACGCATAATGGCCGCCAAACTCAGCACGTTCTGCTGCTCGGTCACGCCGTTCGACGAGAAGGGCCGCCTGGACCTGGAGGCCGCGGAGGCGCATTTCGCGCGCGTCGCGGACGCCGGCGTCTGCCTCTATGTCGGCGGCTCGTCGCCGGGCGAGGGCTATTCCTTCAGCGAGCAGGAAATGAAGGACCTGCTCAAAATCGGCGTGAAGGCTGCCGGCGGCAAGGTGTCGGTCCGCGCCATGGGCGTGGAACCGCGCAACGCCGAACAGATGGTGAAGTTCCTCAAGCTCGCGGCCGATACCGGCGTCGATGCCTGCCAGATCTACTCGCTGGATGTCGGCCACGGCTGGAAGCCGGGAACGATCGAACTTGAGGCCTATTACCGGGCGGCGCTGGAAGCCTGCCCGCTGCCGGCGATCATCTCCAGCCATGCCTTCATGGGCTACAACGCGCCCATCGACCTGCTGGAGCGGCTGGCGAACGAATACGACAACCTGATCGGGATCAACCTGACCACGCCCGATTACCTCCATCTGACGGAGGCCATCGCGCGGCTCAGGCCCCGGCTGGAGATCCATGTCGGCGGCCCGATGAACACGCTGACCGCGCTCGCGCTGGGCGCCAACGGCTACCTGTCGTCCGAGGCCGCCATCGCGCCCAAGCTCTGCCGCAGCGTGATCGCGCATTGGGAGGAAGGACGCCTGGAAGACGCCTTCAAGGCCTACGGCAACGTCATGGCCATCATGGTCGGGCTGAACAGCATTCCCGGCGCGTCGGTCCGCCGGCTGAAAGGTGCGCAACGCCTGCTTGGACGGCCGGGCAGCTATCTGCGCAGCCCGTTCGCGCCGCTGACCGAGGCCGAACTCGACATGATCGGCAAGGCGCTCGACAAGCTGGCGGCTCGCCCCGGCATCGAAGAACTCGCCTGGCATTGAGGTAAGGGATCATGAGACGCGACGTCGAATTCAAGAGCAGCGGCATCACCCTGCGCGGCCATCTCTATCTGCCCGAGGGGCCGGGGCCGCATCCGCTGGTCGTGATGGCCGGCGGCTGGTGCTACGTGAAGGAGCTGGTGCAGCCGGAATATGCCAAGGTCTTCGCCGGCGCCGGGGTGGCGGCTTTGGTCTTCGACTACCGCAATTTCGGCGACAGCGACGGCACGCCCCGCCAGCATCTCGACCCCTGGGAGCAGATCGAGGATTACCGCAACGCGATCTCCTTCGCCGAGACGCTGCCGGAGGTCGACAAGAGCCGCATCGGCGTCTGGGGCATCTCCTATAGCGGCGGCCATGTGCTGGTCGTCGCCGCGATCGATCCCCGGGTGAAATGCGCCGTTTCCAACATCCCGGTGGTCGACGGCTACACCACCATGAAATCGGTCCACAGCGCGCTCGCCTTCCGCGACCTGCAGGACCTGCTGATCGACGACCGCCGCAAGCGGCAGCGCACCGGCGAGTTCGGCACCATGCCGATGTCGACCGAGAACCCGTCCAAGGAGCTGACCACCTGGCCGTTCCCCGAGGTCACCAGCGCCTTCCTGAAGTTCAAGGCCGGCGTCGCGCCGAACCACGAACACTGGAACACCATCGCCTCGACCGAACTGCTGATGAACTACGACGTCGGCCCCTATGTGAAGCGCATCACCAACGTGCCGGTCTTCATGTCGGTGGCCGAGGGTGACGACATCACGCTGTGGGAACGCGAGATCGAGATGTTCAACCGGATCGCGACGCCCAAGAAGGAGCTGTTCGTCTGCGAGGACACCTCGCACATGACGCTCTACAGCAACCTGTCGCGGCTCGAGATGCTGGCGGAGCAGGGCAGGCGGTTCCTGGTCGCCCAGCTGATCGAGAAATACCGCTAGGCGGCTTCCGCGGGCGTGGCGGCGGCGGAGAACTGGTCGAATGCCTCCACGGCCTGCGCCGCATACATGACGCTGGGGCCGGCGCCCATATAGATCGCCATCCCCATCGTCTCCATGACCTCCTCGCGGGACGCGCCGTGCTTGACCGCGGCCTGCGCGTGGAAGGCGATGCAGCCGTCGCAGCGGATCGCCACCGAGATGCCGAGCGCCAGCAGTTCCTTGGTCTTGGCATCCAGCGCCTTAGGCTCCAGCGCGGCCCGCGCCAGGGCGGAAAATGCCTTCATCTGCTCGGGGGCCCCGGAGCGAACCTCTTTCAGGGCCACGGACAAATCGTCGGCCATACCGGGCCAGTCTTTGTACATCGCGTGTTTCCTCAACGAAATGCGGTGCCGGCGCGGACTCCGAGGCGCTTCAGCAGCAAGGCGATCGGGCAGAAGCCGGTGATGCCGGCCTGCAACAGGTTGACGCCGACGAAGACGGTCAGCAGCAGCCAGTAGGAACTGTAGAGATGCGCGAGCCCCAGGCTGACCAGCACCATGACGCCGGCGAACGAAACAACGGCCTTATCGAGATTCATTGCGATGTCCTTTCAATGCGTGCGGTGCGCGTCGCTCAGGCCGCGTCCTTGAGTTTGCGGATGTTGAGCTTCGCCATCAGGAAGCGCTCGTAGAACGGCTCGCTTTCGCCGCGCCTGATCTTGCGGATGAAGTATTTTTCGAACGCGATCTTGGCGAGATGGACCCAGCGTCCCTTGGCGGCCCAGTTGACGTTGCGCGGCGGGATTTGCGGCTGCGCGACGAAGGCGACGCCGCCATTGCCGAAATCGGCAAGGCACACGGCGTTCCAGGTCGGCTCTCGGGTCGCTTCCCGTCCCGCCAGCAGCGCGCCGATATTCTCGGCCGTCGCGGTGACCATCGATTCGATCATGAATCCGGTCTTGGGAACGCCGACCGGAACGGGCGTCGGCCCGATCGGGGGGATGGCGACGCACACGCCGATCGAGAACACGTTCCGATAGGTGGGATTGCGCTGATGCTTGTCGGCCAGGATGAAGCCGCGCGGGTTGGTCAGTTTTTCGATCCCGCGCACCGCCGGAACGCCGCGGAACGCCGGCAGCATCATCGAATACGCGAACGGCAGCTGGTGCGTCTTCTTGACGGCCCCGTCCTCCGCGATCTCCTCGACGTTCATAGTGCCGTCGGCGATCGCCGTCACCCGCGCGTTGGTGATCCACTTGATGTGGCGGTCGCGCAATTCGCTTTCCATCAGCGATTTGGTGTCGCCGACGCCATCCAGGCCCAGGTGACCGATATAGGGCTCGGGCGTAACAAATGTCATCGGCACCTTGTCGCGAATACCCCGTTTCTTGAGTTCGGTGTCGAGGATGAAGGCGAACTCGTAGGCGGGGCCGAAGCAGGACGCGCCCTGTACCGCGCCGACCACGATCGGCCCCGGCGCCTGGCAGAACGCCTCGAAGGCCTCATAGGCGGCGGCGGCGTGTTTGACATGGCAGATCGATTGGGTCTGCCCATCGGGGCCCAACCCCTCGATTTCGTCGAACGCCAGGTCCGGACCGGTGGCAATAACCAGGTAATCGTATGCGATGGTCGATCCGTCCTCGATTTCGATCGCGTTCTCTTCCGGTTTCACGCGCTTGGCGCCGGCGGTTATGAAGCGGATGTTCTTTCGCGCCATGATTTTGGTGAGGTCGACCTCGATATCGGCCCGCTGCCGCCATCCGACCGCAACCCATGGGTTGGAGGGGACGAAATGGAATGTGCTGTCCTGTCCGATTACGGTCAGGCGGTCCTCCTTGCGCAACTGCGGCACAAGTTCATAGGCCATGATGGTGCCGCCCAGTCCGGCGCCGATGACGACGATTTCGGCCATACCCGTCTCCTTGAGATTGCGTCGACCGGTCGTCGGCGTATTAATTCATATATGCGTAGAAACGAATATAAGCAATCTTTCGCTCAACTCGCCCGCTCGGCTTTCTCTTTCAAAATCCTAGAGCGGTGGGCCTGTGCGGGCTTTGACATAGATCAGGGGCACGGTTTCGCTCGTGCGCTAAGACATTGGCCGACACTCAGTGCGCCGAACCCGCATTGACGAAGGGCACAGAAAAATGTATCTTCGAATATATGAATATACAAGCATCCAGCATGGCCGCCGCGGCGGAATGCGCCAGCGAACTGCTGAAATCCTTGGCCAACCGCCATCGCCTGCTGATCGTCTGCCAACTGATAGAGGGCGAGCGATCGGTCGGCGAGTTGGCCGAATTCTTGGGAATTCGCCATTCGACGGTATCGCAGCACCTCGCCCTTCTGCGTAAGGACGGCATCGTCGCGGCGCGCAGGGACGGGCAAACGATCCTGTACTCGATCGCCAGCGCGCCCGCCCGGGAGGTTCTGGAAACGCTGTATCGGATTTACTGCGCGCCCTCGCCGATGTGCCAGCCGGACCCGAAATGACGCCCGCCCAACAGTAAACGACCGGAAAGCCAGAATCATGACCGCAGACCTGCCTATCAGGGACCTGACCCCTGCCGATATTCACGCGAAGCTGCAGGACCGCTCGATCGTGCTGATCGATGTGCGGGAACCTGACGAACATCGTGGCGAACACATCGCGGGTGCGCTGCTTCATCCTTTGTCGACGTTCGACCCCGCCGCGTTGCCGGACGTCGCGGATCGCGACATCGTCTTTCATTGCGGTTCGGGAAAACGGTCGGCGATGGCGGTCGCCAAATGCCGGGAACAGAATCTCGCCCATAAATCCCATATGGCCGGCGGGATTCAGGCGTGGAAGGCCGCGGGTCTTCCGACGGTCGTCGCCAAGACCAGCGGCTGACCCGAAAACCGCCGGGAATCCGGAAAATCGCCATGAGCCTCGCTCGGCTGGCTGCCTGTTGCATCGTCTTGCCGCTATGCGTCGCCCACGCCGGGGAAAACTTCACGGTGCAGCCGGCAAATATCGCCGACGAGAAAGCGGTATTCGCCACCGTTGAGAGCCGCGAGGTCGTGCCCGCGCGGGTTCGAACGGGCGGCACGATCGTCAGCCTGTCGGTCAAGGAAGGAGACCACGTCGAACGCGGCCAGCTGCTGGCGACGACCGGCGACGAAAAGCTCGTCCTGCAGCAAGGGTCGCTCGAAGCGCAGATCGCGGCGCTGAACGCGCAACTCGTCCAGGCCCAGGCCGACCTTCGCCGCGCACAGTCGCTGTCGGCAAGCGGCGCCGTCAGCAAGGCGCAACTCGACGCCGCCACCGCGGCCGCGGGCGTGGTCGCGAACAATCTCAAGGCGCGCATGGCCGAGCGCGCCGTGCTTGGCCAGCAATTGAACGAGGGTCAGGTCCTGGCGCCGACCGCCGGACGTGTTCTCAATGTCCCGGTGACGGTCGGCACCGTCATGATGAGCGGCGAAACCGTGGCAACCCTGGCGCAGCAGGATTTCGTGCTGCGACTGCGGGTACCCGAGGAGCAGGCCCGCTATCTCAAGGCGGGCGACCCGATCCGCCTCGACGGGCGCGCGCTTGGCGCCGGGCCGGACGCGTTCGGCGCGATTTCCCTTGTCTATCCCGAAATCCAGGACGGGCGCGTCACCGCCGATGCCAAGATCGAGGGGCTGGGCGATTATTTCGTCGGCCAGCGCGTTCAGGTCTGGATCGCCGGCGACAAGCGTCCGACGACCGTCGTCCCCGGCCGCTATCTTCTGACCCGCTTCGGCCTGGACTACGCACGGGTGCGCCAGGCCGACGGCTCGACGCTCGATATCCCGGTGCAGCGCGGGCGTCCCCGGCCGCAGGCGGACATGCCGGACGCGCTTGAAATTCTGGCGGGATTGCGACCGGGCGACGTGCTGGTGCTGCCATGAAGCTCGGCCTGTCCGGGCTCCTCACCCGGGCGGCGATCCGATCTCCGCTGACGCCCCTGTTCCTGCTGACCGCGCTGGTGGCGGGGCTGATCGCGCTGGCGACGATCCCACGCGAGGAAGAGCCGCAGATCAGCGTGCCGATGGTCGACATCATCGTTAAGGCCGATGGACTCAAGGCCGCGGACGCGATCGAGCTGGTCACCAAGCCGCTGGAAGCCATCGTCAAGGGCATCAACGGCGTCGAGCACGTCTATAGCCAGACCCAGGACGACCGGGTGATGGTGACGGCGCGGTTCTTCGTCGGCACCAGCGAGGACGACGCGATCCTGCGGGTGCAGGCCAAGGTCCGGGCGAACTACGACCGCATTCCCCAGGGCATACCCGAACCGCTGATCGTCGGCCGCGGCATCAACGACGTCGCGATCGTCACGCTTTCTCTGTCGCCCACGCCGCCGGCCGCCGGCCGCTGGACCGACAAGGATCTCTATCAGCTCGCCGGCAAGGTGCGCTCCGAACTGATCAAGGTCGACAATATCGGCCTCAGCTACATCGCGGGCGGAACCCCCGATCAGATCCGCGTCGAGCCCGATCCGGAGAAACTGGCGCTCTATGGCGTGACGCTCGAGCAGCTGGTCGCCAAGGTCAGGGGCGCGGACCGCTCGTTCCTGGCCGGAACCGTCCGCGACAACGGCGTCGAACCGACCGTGTCCGCGGGCCAGACGCTTTCGGGCGTGCCGGATATCGGATTGCTGCTGGTCACCACGCGCGACGGGCGTCCCGTCTATGTCCGCGACGTCGCCAAGGTGGAAGTCGGCGGCGCGCCGGTGGACCACCGCGTCTGGGCGTTCGCGCCGGATAAGGACGGGCATTGGCAGCGCACGCCGTCCGTCACCGTCGCCTTCGCCAAGCGGGCCGGCGCCAATGCCGTGGTCGTGTCGCAGTCCGTCCTCGACCGGGTGGAAAGCCTGAAGGGCCGGCTGATCCCCGACGACATCAAGGTCGAGGTCACCCGCGACTACGGCGCCACCGCCAACGACAAGGCGAACGAGCTGCTGTTCCATTTGTCGCTGGCCACCGTCTCGATCGTGCTGCTGATCGCCGTCGCCATCGGCCGGCGTGAGGCGCTGGTGACGCTGGTGGTCATTCCCACGACCATCCTCCTAACCCTCTTCGCCGCCGAACTTATGGGTTACACCATCAACCGGGTCAGCCTGTTCGCGCTGATCTTCGCGATCGGCATCCTGGTCGACGATGCGATCGTGGTGGTTGAGAACATCGCCCGTCACTGGGCCATGGCGGACGGGCGCGACAGGGTTCAGGCCGCCATCGACGCCGTGTCCGAGGTCGGCAACCCCACGGTCGTGGCCACGCTGACGGTGATCGCCGCGCTGCTGCCGATGCTGTTCGTGTCGGGCCTCATGGGCCCCTATATGGCGCCGATCCCGGCCAACGCGTCCGCCGCGATGCTGTTCTCGTTCCTTGTTGCGATGGTCGTGGCGCCCTGGCTGATGGTGAAGCTCGCGCCGAAGGGCGCCGGTTCGCCCGGCGGACATGAGGCCGGCGACGGTGGCAGGCTGGGCGCCCTCTACCGCCGTTTCGCGATACCCGTCATCCGCACGCGGCGCTCTGCAGGGCGTTTCCTTGCGGTCGTCGGCGGTGTCACAGTCCTGGTTTGCCTGTTGTTCGTCACCAAGACGGTGACGGTCAAGCTGCTGCCGTTCGACAACAAGTCGGAAGTGGATGTCGTGCTCGACCTGCCGGAGGGCGCCAGCCTGGAGGATACCGAGCGCACCCTGTTCGCCGTTGCCGCGATGGCCGGGCAGCTGCCGGAGGCCCTGTCGCTCCAGGCCTATGCCGGCACCGCCGCACCCTTCAACTTCAACGGGCTGGTGCGCCATTATTATTTGCGCGAGTCTCCCGAATTGGGCGAACTTCAGGTCAACCTGCAGCCGAAATCCAATCGCACGCGCTCCAGCCATGCGGTCGCGCTCGATCTCAGGGAACGGCTGAAGGCCCTGAACCTTCCGGCCGGCGGCGTGGTCAAGGTGGTCGAGGTGCCGCCCGGTCCGCCGGTGCTGGCGACGCTGCTTGCCGAGATCTACGGCCCGGACACCGCGACCCGGCGGGCGGAGGCGGAGCAGGTCAAGGCGATCTTCAAGGCCATCCCCTTCATCGTCGATATCGACGATTCCTACGGCCAGCCGCGTCCCAGGCTGCGCATCGCGATCGACGAGGACCGGCTGGAATATTTCGGCGTGGAGCAGAGCGACGTCTACGACACCGTCGCCATGCTGCTCGGCGGCGTCCCTGTCGGCTACTCCCACCGTGGCGCGGAACGCGACCCGATCGATATCGTAATCGGCCTTCCCAAAGACGACCTGGCCTGGACCGCCCGGCTGGAATCGACGCCGATCCCCGCCAACGTCATTCCCGGCACGCACCGCGTCGTGCAGTTGGGCGACGTCGTACATGTCACCCACGAGGCCGGCAGCCTGATGCAGTTCCGTCGCGACGGGCTCTCCGCCGACATGGTGACGGCGGAGCTGGCCGGCGCCTATGAGGCGCCGATCTACGGCATGTTCGCCGTCGACGACGCGATCGCGAAACATGACTGGGGCGCGCTGACGCCGCCGACCGTCGCCTTCCACGGCCAGCCGCTGGACGAGGCGAAGCCGACCCTGCTGTGGGACGGGGAATGGGAGATCACCTATGTCACCTTCCGTGACATGGGCGCGGCCTTCGGCGTCGCCATCCTGGGGATCTATATCCTGGTCGTGGCCCAGTTCCGCAGCTTCCTGCTGCCGCTGGTGATCCTGACGCCGATCCCGCTGACACTGATCGGCATCGTGCTGGGGCACTGGCTGTTCGGCGCGCCGTTCACCGCGACCTCGATGATCGGCTTCATCGCGCTGGCCGGCATCATCGTGCGCAATTCGATCCTGCTGATCGATTTCATCCGGCACGGCGCGGGGCAGGGCAAGTCGCTGCGCGAGATACTGCTCCAGGCCGGCTCAGTCCGCTTCAAGCCGATTCTGCTGACCGCGCTCTCGGCGATGATCGGCGCGGCCACGATCCTGGTCGATCCCATCTTCCAAGGTCTGGCGATCTCACTCCTGTTCGGTCTCGCCTCGTCGACCTTGCTCACCGTTCTGGTGATCCCGGCGATCTATGTCCTGATGCGCGACGACGGACGCCCGCTCGCCGGTCCCGCCGCCGATTGAGACGCGCCGCTGGCGCGCCGTCACTTCGACGCCGCGTTGACCTCGTCGATCTTGGCGACGACCGCTCCGACCGGCGGCCGGGTCTTGTAGGTTTCCTCATAAAGCTTGGCCTGGATGCGGCCCGCCGGGTCGAGGAGGAAGATGATCGGCCGCGGTACGCCGAAGGCCATGCTGCCCTCGTGGTATTGCGGGTCGCGCAGCCGGTACCTGTCGATGACCTCGGATTTCGGGTCCGACAGGAATGTGAAGGCGATGTTCCGCGCCTTGGCGAAGGCCGCCGTCACGGCCGGCTTGTCGTATGACAGGGCCGCGATCTTGTAGCCGCGCTTCTCGATTTCGGCGACGCCCGAGTTCATGTCGAGCAGCTGCGCCTGGCAATAGGGGCACCATGCGGCGGACCGGAAGAACATCAGGACCAGCCCTTTTGGGCCCACGAGATCGGGCAGGGCGCGCGCCTTTCCGGTTTGATCCGGCGGCGATCCGATCGATGGCGCCGTGCTTCCGACCGGCGGACCGAGCTCATCGGCCAATGCGGGCGCGGAAAGCCCGAGCATCGTGCCGGTCAGGACGATGGCGATGCCGGAGAACCAGCGGCGAAACGGAAAGGCGATGTGCATTACGGAGGCTTTCGGGTTGTTTGGCCCTCCCCCGTTCGTCGTCCGGAATCGAATGGTTACACCGTACAGTCCGGCCGGCCGCCAACCTGCCTCGTCCGGCAACGGAGATCGCGCATAGGAGGTGGCTTGGGTTTGCGCCCGCGGGCCGGTTACAATCGGCGCCCGAGGAATTTCCGGTGCCGAATATGACAGAGTCTTCCCCGCAGAGCCGCTCGCACAGCTATATCCTGCCGGTCGAGGATACCCAGTTCCTGCTGCGCGACGAGGTGCGCGCGGTGCGGTTCGCCCTGGAATACCAAAAGGCCGAGCTGCTGCTGCGGGATTGGGGCGTGCGCTCGACCATCATCGTGTTCGGCAGCGCCCGCGTCCGGTCGCCCGAACAGGCGGAGGCGGAACTGGCCGCGGCGCGCGATACGGCCGCGCGCCGGCTGGCCGAACGCCGCCTCGCCCATTCGCGCTATTACACGGCGGCGCGCGATTTCGGCCGGATGGCGTCGGAGCGCGGCGGCGCGCTGTGCACTGACGGGCAACTGCGCGACAACGTGATCGCGACCGGCGGCGGCCCCGGCATCATGGAGGCGGCGAATCGCGGCGCGGCGGATGCCGGCGCGCCCTCGATCGGCTACAACATCGCCTTGCCGCATGAGCAATTGCCCAACAGCTATTCCACGCCGGATCTCACGTTCCAGTTCCACTATTTCGCGATGCGCAAGATGCATTTCGCCATGCGCGCCAACGCCCTGGTGGTCTTCCCGGGCGGTTTCGGCACGATCGACGAGCTTTTCGAGATCCTGACGCTGGAGCAGACGCGCAAGGCGCCGTCGGTGCCGATCGTGCTGTTCGGCCGCGACTATTGGCACCGCATCCTGAATTTCGACGCGCTGGTGGAGGAGGGGATGGTGGACAAAGCCGACCTCGATCTTTTCACCTTCGTCGACAGCGCGGAGGAGGCCTGGAGCGAATTGCTGCGTCACGGCCTCAAGGCGCATACGCCGCCGGAAGCGCGGCCGGGTGCTAGCAAAGGCTGAGGCGTAGGCGGACAGAATTACCGCGGAGGAGCGCCGAGATCGCTAAGAAGCGATCGACCTGTTCCCGCGTCCTCCGTGGGTCTCTTCGCCCCCTGCGGAAAGAAATGCGTTCGTAGGACCGGTGGAGCGCGGCGATACCCATCAAACCGTCCACCTAAGAACAGGAGATTTCAGCTTTCACGGCCTTTCCGCCTCACCGACTTTCCGCTTTCACGGACGGGTATCGTTGTCATCCCCAAGGCCCGATGATACATAGCGCGTTGCTTCTGCTAGGCAGGGGCAAGCGGAGTCTCAATGGTTTCGGCGAGGGCGATTCCCATGTCAGCGGGCGATGTATACGCCAAGGCGCGCTTCAATATGGTCGAGGGCCAGATCCGCACCAACAAGGTGACGGACGAGCGCCTCGTCGCGGCTCTCTCGGAGCTGCCGCGGCAGATTTTCGTGCCGAACGCGCTGTCTTCTGTCGCTTATGTCGACACCAGCATCCGAATCTCCGGCGACCGCTTTATGGTCGAGCCGCTGGTGCTCGCGCGCCTGCTGCAGGAGGCTGACGTCACCGAGACCGACAAGGCCCTCGTCGTCGGCGGCGGTACCGGCTATTCAGCGGCGATCCTGGCCCGGCTGTGCGCCTCGGTCGCCGTCCTGGAAAGCGATGCGGCGCTGGCTGCCGCGGCGCGGGAGAACCTGGCCGCGCTCGGCCTTGCCAACGCCGCCGTCCATGAGGGACCGCTGGAGCAGGGTTGGGGCGCCGATGCACCGTACGACGTGATCCTGATCGACGGCATGATCGCCGAACTGCCCGACGCGCTGCTGGCCCAGCTTGCCGAGCGCGGGCGCCTGGTGACGGTGCGCGCGCAGGAAGGCCGCAGCGGCGCCGGTACGTTGTTCCGGAAGCTGGCGGGCACGGTTTCCGGCCGGCCGCTGTTCGACGCGGTCGTTCCCTTCCTGCCCGGCTTCACGCCCCGGCCTGCCTTCGCCTTGTGACCATGTCCGAACCCTTCGAGATCGACACGCCGGCGTTGAAAGCACGGCTGGACGGCGAAAGGCCGCCGGCTTTGCTCGATGTGCGGGAGGGGTGGGAGCGCGACATCGTTGCCATCGACAATTCCATCGCCATTCCGATGGGCGATATTCCGCGCCGGGTGGCCGAACTGCCGCGCGACACGCCGCTCGCGGTGATGTGCCATCATGGCGGGCGCAGCGCCCAGGTTACGGGCTGGCTGCGCCAGCAGGGCTTCGATAACGCATTCAACGTCGCGGGCGGCATCGACGCCTGGGCGCGGCTGGTGGACCCCAGCCTGTCACGTTACTAAGGATAGACGATGCGAACGACCTTTTGGCTCAGTTCCTCAATCGCGCTGATCGCCGGGCTGGCCGCCGCGGCGCCGGCTTTTTCCCAGACCATCGAAGAAACGATGGGCCTCGCCTACACCCAGAACACCCAGCTGAGCGGCCAGCGCGCCCAGCAGCGCGCGACCGACGAACAGGTGCCGCAGGCTCTGTCGAACTGGCGGCCGACGGTGACGGTGACCGGCACGATAACCCGGTCGCATACCGGTTACGCGCCGCCGGATATCCAAAACATCGGGA
>DATJHU010000004.1:0-46440 GCA_035493715.1 Alphaproteobacteria bacterium
GCCCAGCTCGAGAAGGACGGCGTCGCGGCGTCGGAAATCTCGATCGTGGCCAAGGGCAAGCGGGACCTTCTGGTTCCGACCGCCGACGGCGTGCGCGAGCCGCAGAACCGGCGCGTGCAGATCGTCTTCGACGGCGGCCCGAACTCGTAATTCACACCGCCAAGGGAGGCATATGCAATGGACGCTTTGGACTATTTCGCCATCCAGAACCTGATCCACCGCTATGCCGACCTTCTGGATCGCGGCAAGGTCGACGAGGTAGGCGCCCTCTTCGACCATGCCGACGTCTATATGCCCGACGATGCGGAGCCTTGGTCGCGTGCGGGAAAGAATCGAATGGCGGAGATTTTCCGCCAATGGACGAAATTCTACCCGGAGGCCGATGGGCGGCCGCGCACCCGGCACGTCACCACCAACCTGATCATCGATCCGGATGGCCCCAACCGGGCCAAGACCCAGTCCTATGTGATCGTGTTCCAGTCGAATGAAATTGAGTCCTTCCCAATCCAGCCGATCATCGGCGGCACCTATAACGATAGGTTCGAGAAGGTGAATGGCGAATGGCGCTTCATCGAGCGGCGGGAAGAGATGTCGCTCTATGGTGATCTGCGCCATCACCTGAGCCAGGCCTATGGGCCCGCGTCATGACCACCTGGGACAAAGAAACCGACATAGCCGTGTTGGGCAGCGGTGCAGCCGGCATGGCGGCGGCAATCGCTGGGCATGATGCAGGCGCTGAAACCGTCGTCTTGGAAAAGATGCCGCAGGGCAAGGCCGGCGGGAATACCCGCGTATCGGGCGGCATCTGGTTCAACAACGTCGATGCCTCCCGTGCCGCGGTCTATCTGGAGAGCCTGTGCGGCGAATACAAATTGCCGCCGCCGGTCGTGCGCGCCTGGGCGGAGGAAACGACCCGCAACAGCGAATGGCTGCAGGGCATCGGCGCCAAGGTCGGGCCGCACGCAGACTACACCCCGGAATATCCGGAGCTGGACGGCAGCGATTGTTACGGCGGCTATATGGGCATCGAGGGCCGCATCGGGAGCGGTCTGCTCTATAATTTCCTGGTCTCGGCAATCGCCGAACGCGGGATCGACATTCTTTATCAGACCCCGGCCAAGGAGCTGATCACCGATCCCGGCTCGGGACGTGTGATCGGCGTGGTCGCTGAACGCGACGGCAAGCCTTTGCGAATCCGTGCGCGGCGTGGCGTCGTCATCGCGACAGGCGGCTTTGAGAACAACAAGGACATGGTGCGCGACTATCTGGGCCTCGGCGACAGCCCGGTCTGGGGCTCGCCCGCCGGTACCGGCGACGGACACCGCATGGCGATGCAGATCGGCGCGGACCTTTGGCACATGGACAACATGATGGCGATCGTCGGCGTCGGCACGCCGGACTTTCATGCGGCGTTCGCGACGATGGGCCTGGTTGGAGAGAAGGGCTATATTTTCGTGGGGCCGGATGGATCGCGCTATGTCAATGAGGACGTGCAGATCCGACACGGTCATGCCCGCATCCATGGCCGCTACGAACTCTATCCGCAGCAGCGCGGCTTCGTGATCTTCGACGAACGTGCCCGCAAAGCTGGGCCGCTGGTACCACGGCCGGAATACATGCCGGTCGGGTGGAACCTGGTGATCGAGAATTACGTATGGAGCGACGACAACCTGACCGAAATCGAGAAGGGTTGGATCGTCAAAGCGAACACGCTGCCGGAACTCGCAGCCAGACTCGGCATCGATGCGAACGGGCTCGAGAAAACCGTCGGCCTTTACAACCGCTATTGCCGCGCGGGCGAGGACGAGCAGTTCGGCCGCCCCGCCAATACGCTGATCCCGCTGTCGGAGGCGCCTTATTACGGCTTCGTCTCAGGTCCGATCCTGGCGTGGAGCAACGGCGGCCCGCGTCGAAACGAGAAATCGCAAGTGCTGAACGTGGCTGGCGAAGTGATCGGCGGGCTCTACGCGGCCGGCACGGCAAGTTCGACCTATAGCTGGTGCAAGGACGGCGGTTTCCATATCGCCGACGCGTTGGCATTCGGCCGGGTCGCAGGGCGGCACGCCGCGGCGCAGACGGCGAACTGAACTCTAGCGCGCGGCCAGCCCCAGCAACAGCATCTCCGCGATGCGGGCGCTGCCGGTTTCGATTTCTTCGGCAGGGACGGGCTTGTCCATGTAGACCGACTGAGTGATGTCCGAGAAGATCAGGTCCAGACACATTCCGGCCGCGTCGAAAGCGTTCACGTCGCGCACCTCCCCTGCCCTCTTGCGCGCCTCGATATAGGCGGCGAGCGGCCGCGTATAACGTTCTGCAGTACCTTCGACCAGAAGCGGCACCAGCTCGGGAAAGCGGTGGCCCTCGCGCATCGCCAGCTTGGTGATTGTCATCGCCCGCGGGTTTGAAGCGTCCGCGAAGATCGCCCGGATGCGACGATGAAGACCGGCGGAAATCGGATCGCTGTTGTCAGCGGGCAACTCGCTGAAAACAGCCTGCTCCTTCAGTTTCTGGATGACCGCGCTGAACAGGCTCTCTTTGTCCGTGAAGCGGGTATAGACGGCCTGCTTGCCCATATTGGCGGCTTGAGCGATCGCCTCGATGGTCGAGCCGCTGAACCCGTGCTCGACGAAGAAGTCCGTCGCTACGTCGATCAGCAGCGCACTCTTGCGCTCCGTATCGCCCAGCGTGGGCCGCCCGATTCGGCGTGCCGAAGGTTTCTTGGCTTGCGTCACTCGAACTTGCGCCACCGATTCACTCGTCCACAGAAGATTTCAAATTGACAATCATACGCTCGAATATGATTAATGCGGCGGTACCGCATCTAAGAATGACACGGGCGGGGTTCATTTCAAAAGGGGAAGGCCATGAGTGGCACACTCATTCGCGGCGGCCAAGTGGTGGACGGAACGGGCAGACCCGCTTTTGCGGCCGATGTCCGCGTCCGAGACGGGCTGATCGCGGAGGTCGGGCCGAACCTGCAATCCGACGGCGAAACCGTCATCGACGCCACGGGCGCCTATGTGACCCCCGGCTTCATCGATAGTCACACGCATCTCGACGGCGCGATGTTCTGGGCGCCGGACCTGCACCCAATTCCCGGATACGGCAACACGACCGCGATTTTCGGAAATTGCGGAATCACCATGGCACCGCTGACGCCGGACCTGCGCAAGGAAGTGGTCGAGCTTTATTGCTATCTGGAAGACCTGCCGCCGTCGGCCTTCGAAGACTATGTGCCGTGGGGCTGGAACACGTCGTTCGGCGACTACCGCGCCAAGGCAGGCGCACAGGCGACCTCGATCAATCTGGAAGGCTATGTCGGGCACATCAATCTGCGCGCCTCGGTGATGGGGGCGGCCGCCTGGGAGCGGGTCGCCACGCCGGAAGAATGCCGGAAGATGGCGGCACTGCTGGATGATGGGATGCGCAACGGCGCGCTGGGCATGTCGACCAACCTGATGGACAACGACCAGCACCACCGCCCAGTTCCCAGCCGCGTGGCGGATGACGCCGAATTCGAGGCCTTGTTCGATGTGATGGCCAAGTATCCGGACGCCATCGCGCAGATCGAGGCGCGCTTCGCCGAGCCGACGCATATTGAGGGCGACATCGAGCGCATGGCCAAGATCGCCGGACCGCGCGGCGTGCGCTGCTGCTGGCTGACCATGCCGACCAGCAGTCGCAGCCCCGAGCAGATCGAGCAGGGCCGGCGGCTGCACGAACGGGTGCGCAAGAGCGGTGCCGATTTCTGGCCGACCTTCGTCGCCAAGCCGTTCGAAATCTTCCTGAATTTCGACCAGTCGCTGATGTTCGAATGGATGCCGGCCTGGCACGACATGATGTATGCGCCGAAAGATCAGCGCGAAGGCCTCCTGGCCGATCCGGAATGGCGGGCCAAGGCGCGCCACGACATGGACCATCATCGTGGGCCGCCCGGCTATCCGTTCGAGCGGCCGGATGTCATCTCGCTGTCCTATTCGGAGAACGGCGCAGGACCGATCGGCATCTCGCTCGGCCAATATGCGCGCGACCTGGGCAAGCACCCGTCTGACGCGCTGGCCGACTGGCTGCAGGCCAACGGGCTAGGCTCGATCCTGAGCATGGTCGGGGATGCGGTGGACGAAAAGCGGGTCGGCGAGTTGATCCGCGACCCGCACACGTTGTCATGCCCCAACGATTCCGGCGCGCATCTGCAGCTGTTCGAGGCGGCGGGCCAGACGCTCTATCTGCTGACCCACTATGTGCGCGACGCCAAGCAGCTGACGATCGAAGAGGCAGTGCACTCCATCACCGGCAAACAGACCGAGTGCTTCGGCCTGAAGGACCGCGGCGTGATCGCACCGGGCCTGAACGCCGACATCAATGTCTTCGCGCTGGAGGAAATCCAGATGCATCCGGAGGAAAAGGCCTACGACGTGCCCGGCGGCTCCTGGCGCTTCGTCCGCAAGCCGGCCGGCTTCCGCGCCACCTTGGTGCGGGGCGAGCCGGTGTTCCTGGACGGCAAGCCGACCGGCGCGCGGCCGGGACGGTCCTTTACCGCCCGACCGGCGTCCAACTGAATTTCCGATAAAACATAAAAGGGGAAGATCATGCGCAAGTTCATCGTAACGGCTGCCGCACTGTGCCTGAGCGGCTCGGCCTATGCCGACGGCGGCGTGGGCGTCGGCAAGTATGTCTGGAACAAGGCCGAATCGCATTACGAGGCCGGCTACTACGCCACCGAGCAGACGATGATCATCCACAAGAACGACAAGACCGGGATCAATGTCGAGCAGACAGTGACGCCGGTCGGCGGCGGCAAGACGTTCAGCTGGCACATCGACGCGCCCTATGACGACGTGATGCGGCACGGATCGCAGTGGATGTCGTTCGCCTTCACCCGCATCTCCGACAACCAGTTCCATGACCGCTACATCATGGACGACACCAAGGAAGAGGGCGCGGAAACCTTCACGATCAAGGACAAGAAGCTGATCCTGGAAGGCAGCTCGGTCCATAACGGCAAGAAGATGACCTACGTCGAAGTCTGGGACAAAGTGGAGTAGCCGCCATGCTCGACCCCACCGCCAATCGTTTCCCGCACACCGAGTTCCCGACCGGCTGGTTCGCGGTCGCAGGCTCGCACGAGATCAAGGCCGGTACGGTCAAGCCGATCCATAATTTCGGCCAGGACCTGGTGTTGTTCCGCACCGAATCCGGCCAGGCGGTGGTGACCGATCCCTATTGCCCGCATCTGGGTGCCCATCTGGGCTATGGCGGCACGGTCGATGGCGAGGAGATCCGCTGCCCGTTCCATCACTGGAAATTTGACGCCAACGGCCGTTGCACCAGCGTACCGTTCGCGCCGACACCGGGTCGGGCCAAGCTCACCGTCTGGCCGACGGCGGAACATAATGGCTTGATCCTGGTCTGGTACGATTTGCATGGCAGGCCGCCGACGTGGGAGATGCCGGATTTCGAACCGACCACGGTGCCGGAACTGGAAGGCTTCGCCACCTATGACGGCATCAAGACCTATCCCCAGGAAATCCTGGAGAACGGCGCGGACTGGCTGCATTTCAACACCGTCCACCAGACCCGCCAGCTGGTCGGCGAGACCGAGGAGCGCAGCGAGGGGGCGCACACGCTCGTCTTCGTCTTCCGCAGCAAAGATTACGAAACCGACATCGCGCCCGATCATTTCAAGGGCGAGGTCACATTCTATGGCCCCGGCTATGGCCGCAACCTGTCCTGGGGGCGGCCCTTCCCCGACATGACGGTCGAGAACTCAGTCTATGTGACGCCGGTCGACCACGGCACGCTGCAGATCCGTTCTCTGCACCGGATCGTGCCGCACGCCAACAACCAGGTACCGGTCGAGGGGCTGAAGCAGATCTTTGCCGGCTTAGGCCCTGAAATAAAACGGCAACTTGAGCAGGACGTCGTCATCTGGGAGAAGAAGGCCTATTTCCCGCAACCGATGCTGGCCGCCTCAGACGGTCCAATCCTGAAATATCGCAAATGGTACAGCCAGTTCTATCCGGACAATCCGGCAAACGAAGGGGCGCTGGGCAAGGTCGCCTGACGGCCGCTGTCCTTTCTGTTTCCATGCTGCTTTCGGCCGCCGCAGTGGCGGCCGATCTACCCAGCTGTCCGAAGACCATGCAGGTCACCGAACGGCCCGGCGCCGTGCCGCCCGGTTTTACTGCTTATTCCAACGAGAACCCGCCGACGACCGATCTCAGCGCCGTCATGACGCTGGATCTTGAGCAGATGCAGTTTTCCGACGGACCGCCCGAGGAACAGGCATGGCTGGCCCCCGACCGCGACGAGCGCACCTGGCAGGGCTGGCATTTCACGCCGTCGTCGGGAAAACAAATCTGGCTGTCCTGCAGCTATACCGGCAGCAAGCTGCTGCTGTCCGCGCCGCTCCCGGCCAATGTGAAGTACTGCAAGGTGACGCACGATCCGTCGGTGCAGGGATATCCGGCGACTGGGATGACCTGCCAGTAATAGGTGCCTTCAGATCTTGCCGATGAACTTCTCCGCGAACCGCTCCATCATCGCCTTTTTCTGATCGAGCGTTGAGCTTTCACCCAGGGTGAATTTCGGCGGGTAGACCAGAAGGCCGTCGACGCCGAGATCCTCGGCGCGCTTGAAGTCGTCGAGGCTGGGCGGCGTGGTCAGCGTCACGACCTTCTCGAACGGCAGGCCGTCGCGCCCAGCTTCCTTGCGCATCCGATCCAGCTCGGCCAACTGGCCCGGCAGGTTCTCCAGCGTGCTTCCGGAATTGAGCCAGCCATCGCAGAGAGTCGCGGCGCGACGAAGCGCCGGTTTGCTTTCGCCGCCGGCATAGATCGGCACCAAGCGCTTAGGCGATGGCTCCATGTTGAGCGGCGGAATCTTGAAGAACTCGCCCTGATGCACGACCGGACCGCCCATCCAGAGCTTGCGCATCAGCACGATCATCTCGTCCAGACGCTTGCCGCGCGTGGCGAAATCGACGCCGGCGAGGTCGAACTCGTCCTTCATCCAGCCGGCTGCGACCCCCAGGATGAAGCGGTGGTTGGTCAGGATATCGACCGTGCCGGCCGCCTTGGCGACCATCAGCGGGTTGCGCGCGGCCAGCACGAAAATATCGGTGACATAGCGCAGCGTCGTCGTCACCGCGCCGATCGCGGCGGCGCAGGCGAAATTGTCGGGATAAGGGTAGTGGGAAGCCATCGGCGGCTTGCCATCGGGCGTGTAGGGGTAGGGTGTCAGCAGCGGCTCAGGGAACGCGATATGGTCGCCGTCCATCACGCCCTCATACCCGCATGCTTCCGCATGCTTCGCCATGCCGACGACCTGATCGGTCTCGATCCAGCTGATATTCTGCCAGAACTTCATGCCGCCCTTCCCCGTTCGCTTCTTCGCTTTAACTACCGTGCCACAGGAACCCACAAAATGTCGTCGATCTGCGTTGCGCCGGCCAGCAACATGACCAGCCGGTCGAAGCCGAGCGCCATACCCGCGCTATCCGGAATGCCACTCTCGAGCGCCGCCAGGAATTCCTCGTCGATCGGATAGCGCTGGCCGTAGAGCTGCTCCTTCAGATCCATGTCGGCGGTGAAGCGGCGGCGCTGCTCCGCCGCATCGGTCAGTTCTCCGAACCCGTTCGCGATCTCGACCCCGGCGATATAGAGCTCGACCCGTTCGGCGACCCGGCGGTCGGAGGGTTTGACGCGCGCCAGGGCCGCCATCTCGACCGGATAGTCTGCCAGGAAAGCGGGCCGCCCTGCCCCGAGCTTCGGCTCGATCCGCTCGGCAAGGATGCGCAGCACCAGGTCGTCCCAGCGGTCGCCCTCGCCGACCCGGACGCCGATTCGCTTCGCCTCGGCGATCAGCGCCGGCATATCACCCACGGTCGCCAGCAGGTCGATGCCGTCGGCATAGCGGTCGAAGGCCGCCTGTACGCTGACGATCTCAGGCTCGGCCTCCAGATCGCATTCGATGCCGCGCCAGGACACGACACGCTTGCCGGCCACGCCCGAGAGCGTCCGCACCAGCATGGCGGTGTCGGCGATGATCTCCTCGTAGGCACCATACCGGTACCATTCCAGCATGGTGAATTCGGGCGAATGGGTCGTCGCCCGCTCGCCGTTCCGGAAGACATGCGCCAGCTGGAAGATGCGCGGCAGGCCGGCGGCCAGCAGCTTCTTCATCGCGAATTCAGGCGAGGTGTGGAGATAGAACGGCCGCGCGGATTGCTGGTCGGCGGCGACCAGTTCCGTCGCGAACGCCATCAGATGCGGTTCGAGCCCCGGACTGATCTGCAGCGCCGGCGTCTCGACCTCCAGGAACGCACGTTCGACGAAGAATGCGCGCGTTGCCGCCGTAAGCCGCATGCGCAGCTCCAGCCTCGGCCGCCGCCGGGCGAACAGCTCCGGCCGCCACCAGGGGGCATCAGCCATGCGGTGCGAGCCGCTGGACGATTTGGGTCAAAACGGCCGGATTCCGGCAGATCGTCATATGCGGTCCGCCAACCTCGATATTCTCGCAATCGGGATCGTCCGACAGGCAGGTCTGCCAGGCGACCACCGCGTCCGACTTCGTATAGAAGGCGGTTGCCGGAACCGGCAGCGGCATGGCCAGCCGCTCCACAGTGACGCTGGGGTCGTAAAGATGCCCGCATAGGCGGACCAACGGCTCGAACGGGCTGGCGGTCGGCAGGCGGAAGGGGCTGGCGAGCGTCACCACGTGGCGGACCTGATGCGGTCGATCATAGGCCAGGTCGCGAACCAGGAGGCCGCCCAGGCTGATGCCGACCAATGCGATCGGTCCGCCGTTCAGCGCATAGAGCGCGTCCAGCCGCGTGCGCAGATGCGCGAGCGCACCGGGCGTCGGACCGACATTCAAGCCATGGTCCCAGCCGAAAGCGCGAAAACCGTTGGCGTTCAGGAAGTCGCGGAGCGGTTTCGTAATCCAGTCGCTGGTCATGAAACCGGGCAACACGAGCACGACCTGGCCTTGCCCATCGGGCAACGTCGCGACCGGCGGGCCGCGCCGGTCGCTCAGAAGCGCACCGAATTCCTGGAGGAACTTGCCGAAGGGCGGGCGCTTCAGCGCGCCGCTGCGATCGAAGAAAGCGGAGACGTCGGTCATGATCGATGCTACCGCCTGCCTTGAAACCTGCGCAAGGTTAAGGGCCTTGGTTGCGACCGGATAGGCGAACTGCTAGTCCTCTGCCGAATAGGGGCTAGCCCCGAAGAAAACCCGGCAGCGCCAAACCGATCCGGTCCCTTGGGCCGATCCATCGGTTACCCCATATGCGCCGTCGATAAGACAAGAGAGCGATACGATGAAAGTCACGGCGATCACGGTCCGCGCCGGCAACGTGCTGGAGCAGGACGGCAAACTTTGGGTCGTGCTGAAGAGCGAAATCTTCAACCCGGGCAAAGGCGCCTCCGTCGTTCAGGTCGAAATGCGCGACCTGAAGTCCGGCAACAAGACCAATGTCCGCTACCGCACACAGGAAACTGTGGAGCGCGTGAGCCTTGAGGAACAGGAATATGCCTTTCTGTTCTCCGACGGCGACGAGTTCACGTTCATGAACCAGGAAACTTTCGAGCAGATGACCGTCAGCCGCGAAATCATCGGCTTCCCGGCGGCGTTCCTGCAGGACGGCATGATCTGCTCGATCAAGACGTATGAAGGCGCGCCGCTCGCGGTGTCGATCCCCGACACGGTAACGCTGGAGATCGTCGAGGCCGACGCCGTGGTGAAGGGGCAGACTGCCTCCTCCTCCTACAAGCCGGCGGTTCTGTCCAACGGCGTGAAGGTCATGGTTCCGCCCTTCATCGGCACCGGCACCCGCATCGTCGTGAAGACGGAAGACGCCTCCTACGTCGAACGCGCGAAGGACTGATCTTTGGTTGGTTCCCGTTCCCCGCTGATCAACGTCATGGTCCGCGCCGCCGAGAAGGCGGCCCGGACCCTTGTGCGTGATTTCGGCGAAGTCGAGCAATTGCAGGTATCCCGCAAGGGGCCGGCTGATTTCGTGAGTTCGGCAGATCTGACGGCCGAAAAGACACTTCGTGCCGAACTGTCGAAGGCGCGGCCGGATTTCGGCTGGCTGATGGAGGAATCCGGCAAGGGCGGGGCGCCCGACGCCAGGAGCCGCTTCATCGTCGACCCGCTGGACGGCACGACCAACTTCCTGCACGGCGTGCCACACTGGTCGATTTCGATCGCCGCGGAAACCGACAACGCGATCGTCGCCGGCGTCGTTTACGATCCGGTGAAGGACGAGCTGTTCTGGGCCGAGCGGGGCCAGGGCGCCTACATGAACTCCAAACGGCTGCGCGTGTCCGGCCGTCGGCAGATGGACTTGGCGCTGATCGCCACCGGCATGCCGTTCAAGGGCCGCGCCACCGGCCCCAACTATGGAGCCGAGCTTGAACTGGTGACGGGTGAGGTGGCCGGTGTCCGGCGCTTCGGCTCCGCGGCGCTCGACCTCGCCTATGTCGCAGCCGGGCGCTACGACGCGTTCTGGGAATACGGCCTGTCGCCCTGGGACACCGCGGCGGGCGTCATCCTGGTGACCGAGGCCGGCGGATTTGTCGGCGAAGTCGATGGCGGCACAAACCCGGTATTCGGCAAGTCGATCCTGGCGAGCAACGGCGATCTGGGCCGCCCGATGCGTGAGCTCCTGGCCCGCGCCAAGCCGGCTGCGAAGGCGAAGGCCGGTTGACGAAGCGCCGCTTGATCACCGCCATCTGCTTGGCGACGATATTGGCGGCCTTTACCGCGCACAACGTGCTGGCCGACCTTCCGGCCGCGCCGACGCCCATCCCAGTCCCGCCGATCCCGACACCCCCGCAGCTTGGCGCCCCGCCGAAGGTCAGTCTGCCGAACAACAAGGCGCCCGGTCGCCCGCCTGCCGATTTCCCGGAGCCGGCCGTACTCGACCGGTTGCCTATTCCGCCCGAGGCCGCGATCACTCCAGCCGATAGAAACGACCCGGCGCCGCCGCCTGTATCCGGTCTGCTGACGCCGGCGCCCGCGTCGGTCAGCCCCGGGGGGTCGCTATCGCAGATCGAAGAGATGCTGTTCGTGCTGGACCCCGGCTCCAACCAGCTGCCGCCAACAGCCCAGGCGAAGCTGCAACAGGTGGCTTCCGAGCTGGCGCAGAACCAGGCGGCACGCCTGGAGGTCCGGATATTCTCGCCCAGCAAGCCGCATCAGGAAGGCACGGCGCACCGCCTTTCGCTGGCACGTTATTTCGCAATTCGCGATTTCCTGAAGCGCAACGGCGTCAACGACGCCAGGATCGACGCTCGGCCGCTGGTTTCCGACCCGGGCGAGATGAATGCGGACCGCGCAGAACTTTACATTGAGCGCTGAATAGCCAACCGTGGGGCGAATCACCGCCCTCGAGGAAACCATAATGAGGCTTTCCCGTTACCTCGCGCTGATGTGGCTTTTTCTTGTTGTCGTGGCAGCCTTGGCCGTCTGGCTGGCCGTGCGCCTGGAGGCTGCGTTCCTTGCCAATCCGCTGCTGAACGCGTTGCTGGTCGCTGTGTGGCTGATCGGCGTCGCCTATATCATGATGCAGACGATGCGCCTGGCGCCCGAGATCAAATGGGTCCAGGAGGTGCAACGCAACCGCATCGCCGCCAACGACCTGGAGCCGCCGCCCCTGATGGGATCGCTGGCCCGGCTGATGGAGGCGCGCTCCACGCCGCTGGTGCTGAGCCCGACCGCGCTGCGCGCCGTCCTGGACGGTATCGCGGTCCGCCTCGACGAAGTGCGTGAGATCGCGCGCTATTTCATCGGGCTGATGATCTTTCTTGGCCTGCTCGGCACCTTCTGGGGATTGCTGAAGACCGTAGGGTCGGTCGGCGGCGTGCTGAACAGCCTGTCGGTTACGGCCGACCCGACAGAACTCTTCACCAACCTCAAGGCGGGACTGGAAGGCCCGCTTTCCGGTATGGGCACGGCTTTCGGGTCGTCGCTGCTTGGGCTCGCCGGCTCGCTGGCGCTCGGCTTCCTCGACCTGCAGCTGGGTCAGGCGCAGAATCGCTTCTTCGTCGACCTGGAGGACTGGCTGTTCGCCTCGTCGCGCGGCGGCGCGGAGGAGGCCACGCCGATCGCGGCTGTGCAGGCGCTGGTCGAGAAATCCGCGGCTTCGATCGATCGCTTCCAGCATATCATGGCCGAATCGGAGGAAAGCCGACGACAGACGGCGAGTGCGATCCAGGCCCTCGCCGACAGGCTCGGCGGCCTGACGGAGCTTCGCGAGCAGGATCGTGCGGCGCTGGAGCAGCGGGCCGGCATCGATGCATCGCTCGCCACCCTGCTAGCGCGCATGTCCCAGGCGCTGGATTCCGGGCAGTTCGGTGCGGACGCAGCCTTGCGCGATCAGCTCCGCGCCATCGAGACCGGCATCAACCGCATCGCCGACGAGCAAAGCCAGCTTCGCGCCCAGGCGCTGGAGGAGACGCGCAGCGAGCTGCGCCGGTTGGCCAGAACAGTCGGCATCGTCGAGACCGACAAGGCGGAGACCTGAGCGATGGCGCTGTCGAGGCGCAGCCGTCCCGAGCTCAATGTCTGGCCGGGCTGGGTCGACGGCCTGTCCTCGCTGATCATCGTCGTTATTTTCGTGCTGATGGTCTTCGTGATCGCCCAGGCCTTCCTGCAGCAGCAACTGGTGGGAAAAGACCGGACGCTGGCGGAGCTGAACCAGCGCGTTGCCGAGCTGAACAGGATGCTCGGCGTCGAGCGAGAGAACAGCACAGCGCTGAAGGCGCAAATACAAAGCACACTGGATCGGCTGAATGCCGCCGCCGCGGAGCGCGACAAGGCGACAGAGGTCGCGAGCGGATCTGAGGCCCAGGTCCAAGCCCTAAGCCAGCAGATCGCAGAATTGACCGCCGAACTGCAAAAGTTGAACGACGCTCTCGGCGAAGCCAACGCCAAGGCGCAGGAGCAAACCACGACAATCACCGAGCTGACCCAGAAGCTGAACCTGGCACTGGCGTCGAAGGTCGGCGAACTGGCGCGCTATCGCTCCGAATTCTTCGGCCGGCTACGGGAGGTCCTGGGCAATCGCAGCGACGTGCGGATTGTCGGCGACCGCTTCGTCTTTCAATCCGAGGTCCTGTTCCCCTCGGCCTCGGCCACGCTGCAGGACAGCGGCAAGGAGCAGTTGACCAAATTGGCGCGGACGCTGCTGGAGATCTCGAAGTCGATCCCGACCAATATCAACTGGGTGCTGCGGGTCGACGGCCACACCGACAGGCTGCCTATCCACACGCCGGAATTTCCCAGCAACTGGGAATTGTCGACGGCGCGGGCGACGGCCGTGCTGGAGTATCTGATCAGCCAGGGCGTGCCGGCCAACCGTCTGGCGGCCGCCGGATTCGCCGAATTCCAGCCGGTCGATCCCGGCACCGACGAAGCGGCGCTGGCGCACAACCGCCGGATCGAGCTGAAGCTCGACCAGCGGTAACTACTCGGCAGCCTCGCCAGACAGATCGAACTGCAGAGCCGCCAACCGCGCGTAAAGCCCACCGTCGCGCACCAATTCCGCGTGGGTGCCGCTGGCGAGGATGCCGCCATGCTCCATCACCACGATCCGCTTGGCGCTCTGAACGGTTGCCAGGCGGTGCGCGATGACGAGAGTGGTCCGGCCGCGCATCAGCGGCTGCAGGGCGGCCTGGACCGCGCGTTCGCTTTCCGCATCGAGGGCGGAGGTCGCCTCGTCGAGCAGCAGGATAGACGGGTTGCGCAGGATGGCACGGGCAATGGCGATGCGCTGGCGCTGGCCACCCGAAAGGCGCACGCCACGCTCGCCCAGGAAGGTGCCGTACCCATCGGTCAACGCCTCGATGAAGCCCGCCGCGTTAGCGGCGGCGGCGGCGGCACGCACCTCGGCATCGCAGGCCTCCGGCCGGCCATAGCGGATGTTCTCCATCGCCGTGGTCGAAAAGATGACGGGATCCTGCGAGACGATGGCGATGCGCGAACGAAATGCCGCGGGGTCGGCGGCCTTCAGGTCCACGCCGTCGATACGGATCGTGCCCTTTTGCGGATCGTAGAAGCGCAGCAGCAGCTGAAAGACGGTCGTCTTGCCGGCGCCACTCGGCCCCACCAGCGCAACCGTATCTCCAGGGGCTGCAGTCAAATTGAAATCTGTCAGCGCCGGCGCATCCGGACGCGTCGGATACCGGAACTCGACACCCTCGAATGCAATCGCCCCTTCGGCCGCCGGCAGGGAAACCGGGTGCGCCGGACAGGTCACATGCGGTTTGGTCTGCATCAGGTCCTGGATTCGATCGATCGCCGCCGAGCCGCGCTGAAGTTCGGCCATGATCTCGCTGATCGAGCCGACCGCGCCCGCGACGACCATCGAATAGAAGACGAAGGCCGCCAGGTCGCCGCCCGACATCTTGCCGGCGAACACTTCCTGCGCGCCGACCCACAGGATGATCCCGATGGCGGCGAACACCACCAGCATGACGAAGGCCGTCAGCATGGCCCGCACACGGGCATAATCGACCGAAGTGGTGAAGGTCTTCTCCGCCGAAAGCGCGAACTCGCGCCGCGCCGTCGGTTCGCGCACGAAGGCCTGCACGGTGGCGATCGCGTTCAGCATCTCCGAGACATAGGCGCCGATATCGGCCACCCGGTCGCGAGTGGAGCGTGACAGCGAGCGTACCCGGCGGCCGAACACGATGATGGAGCCGACCACGATCGGCACGACGATCAGCACCAACGCAGTGAGCTTGGCCGAGGTATAGAAAAGCAACGCCAGACCGCCGATCAGCGTCAGGAACTGACGCAGCGCGATCGGCACAGAGGTCGTGACGACGCTTTGCAGCAGAGTCGTGTCGGCTGTGATTCGTGAAACCACGGCGCCGGTCTTGGCCGTCTCATAGAAGGCAAGATCGAGTCCGAGCAGATGCTGGAACAGCGCCTTGCGCATATCCGCGACCAACCGCTCGCCCAGCCAGTTGCCGAGATACATGCGCATATAGGCAGCCAGCGCCATGAAGGCGACAGCGCCGAGCATGAACAGCAACGCCTGGTCGAGGAAATCCACGTTGCCCTGGGCAAAGCCCTTGTCCACCAGGCTGCGCAGCACACCGCCCAGCACGAGCGTGCTGACAGCGCCGATAACGAGCGCGACAGCCGCACCCAGGATCCTGATCTTATAGGGCCGAAGATATGGCCAGAGACGAAGCAACGGCTTCAGATCGCGCTGACGTTCGTCTGTCGCTACGCCCGTTGCCGGGTCCAGTTCGCCCGCCGAACCGCGGCGACCCGAACGTCGTGGATTGAACATATAAAAGAATCCCTGAGGTGCTGCCCTTCCCCCGGCAGGCGTCATGGGGAAAACTTTGCCTCTGGGCCCTTCAAGTCAACCGGGCGGAGCGCCGCAGGGTGGCGGAATGCCGCGTCCGCCCATTGCGCTTTGGTCGCTAACGAAGTATACGCACCGGCTTCAAGACGAGAGCCCAGCGATGAAAAAAGAAATCCACCCCGACTATCATACCATCAACGTAACGTTGACGGACGGGACCACATTCCAGACGCGCAGCACCTACGGCAAGGAAGGCGATACCATTCGCCTGGACGTCGATCCCCGGACGCATCCGGCGTGGACCGGCGGCGCCGGCAAGATGCTCGACACCGGCGGCCAGCTGGCGCGCTTCAACAAGCGCTTCCAGGGTTTCGGCTTAAAGAAAGACAACGAATAAAACGTTTCGGACCTTCGGTCTGAATCAAAGGGTTTGCGCCGCCGGATCGAAAGATCCGGCGGTTTTTGCTTGTCTTGCCGGTACCCTGCCGAGGGTCTTGAAACCCGCTTCGGGCTATCCATCTTGAACTGCGTGGCGACGCCCATCTGGGGTCGCCTTCAACCCGGCCCGACCGATTTCGGTGGGCCATTGGTATCGCTTCAAGGAGGATATCCATGCGTAGTTACGACTTTTCACCTCTTTTCCGTTCTTCGATCGGCTTCGACCGGGTCAGCCGTCTGCTCGAATCCGCTCAGGGTTCTGACGACGTCAGCTATCCGCCCTACAACATCGAGAAGCTCGGTGAGAATGCCTATCGACTGACGATGGCGGTCGCCGGTTTCGGCGAGGGCGACATCGACATCACCGCTCAAGACAATACGCTGACCGTGAAGGGCAAGGCCCAGCCCGAGCCCGAAGGCACGCAGTTCCTGCATCGCGGCATCGCCGGCCGCGCTTTCGAGCGCCGGTTCCAGCTTGCCGACCATGTCGAGGTCGATGCGGCCCGACTCGTGAACGGCTTGCTCCATATCGAGCTTGTTCGTCGCGTGCCGGAGGCTCTGAAGCCCCGTAAGATCGAAGTCACGGCGGCTGCCAGCAGCCAGCCGACCATCGAGCAGAAGAAGGCTGCCTAACTCGGTCTGCTTCTGTAATGGAACGGCGCCCTTCGGGGCGCCGTTTTCGTCTGTACGTCACTCCGGCTTTTTGAACAGCGCGTCCATGGCGGCCATATGTGATTGCTTGGCTTTCATTGTCGCTTCCACCCGGGCGATCTCCGCCTGAAGATTGACGACATATTCCTTCAGCTCGTCGACCGACATGTCGTCGAGCGGCTTCAGTTTCCTGGTCTGCTTCTGCGGCTCCAGATCGTCGAACATCCAAGCCTCCCTTATTTTTTCAGCGGCAGCACGACGCTGGCTACCGCTTCACTCCGCGGCATCTGCGACGTCCGCCGGAGCGCCTCGTCCTGGTTGGCCTTGCCGCCGACCACCCAGACCGGGCCGTCGGCGACGTGCTGGATGCCCTCCTCCGCCACCGCCTCCGGATCCTCGGCAGTGCTGACGTCGTAGCCCAGCCTAACCATGGCGGGCGTCGCCGTGAAGTTGATGTTGAGGTGCAGCACGTCGACGCCGAACGGCTTCAGCTCGAACCAGATCGCCTCGCTGAAAATCCGACTGAACGCCTTGGACGCGGAATAATGCGCGATCATCGGCGAACCGACGCATCCCGCCAGCGACCCAGCCAGCACCACACCGCCCTGGCCGCGCGCCTTCATGCGTCCCGCATAGTGGTGGGTAAATTCCATCTGGCCATCGACATTCATCGCCACGACCTTGCGTGCCAGATTCAGATCCACATCCGGAAAAACGCCGCGGGTCAGGTTGGCGCCCGCCATGTAGAGCAGGAAGCCGATTTCGAGCGGATCAGTGATCTTGCGGATTTCTTGCAGCGCGGCGCGCGGTTCGCTGATGTCGACGGGCAGCGTGTGGACCTCGACACCAAGCATGCGGATTTGCGCGGCCACCTCTTCGAGCGGTCCGGGCTTGCGGGCAACCAGCACGAGATTGAGGCCGCGTTCAGCCAGCTTGCGAGCGAAAGCGGAACCGATACCCTCCGAGCCGCCGACCACAAGGGCCCAGGGGCCGTATTTGTCTTTGAATGCGCTCATTTCGCGATGCCCGAACGCAGCAGCTCGCGCGGCTCTTCCGCACCGGTCAGCACGCGGTTGACGCGCGTCTTGACCCGCCAGCCATCGGGCGTGCGTACGAATTCCCAGCGATTGGCGCCGACCCGCCAGACCCGGAAGTTCTCGCCGTCGCGGCGGTAGAGCCGGGAATAGGACGTCGCGACCGCCATGTCGCCGCTGAGCACGATATGCGGCAGTCCGATCACATGGCCGGCCCCGCCCTGTATGATCTCCTGGTGGTACGGCCCGCGCACCATGTCGGCGATGGCCGCCCGGCTATAGGCCGCGCCGGCTGCCCCCTCCTTGACCGGGGCATCGGGCGCCGGCGGGGTCGAACCGCCGCCCCAGTCGTAGATGCCGTCCTCGACCCATAGGTTGGACGTGGCCTCGGCGTCGCCGCTGTCGACCAGCGGGCCGTATGCGCTCATCAGCTGATAAATCGCGACCTGGTCCTCCAGCTCCCTGAGACGGGTTTCCAGGGCGGCGAAACGCTGTTCAACATCCATGTGCGCCTCCTCAGGTAAGCTTGCCGAGCGCAGTCTTGTCGAACGGCGCGAGCGGCTCGCCCGCGCGAACCCGGTTGCTCCATGCCGGATCGCCCAGCATGCCGCGCCCGACAAGGATCAGATCGAACTCGCCGTTCTCGAACCGCTCCAGCACGCGGTCGAGATTGTCGAGCGCCTTGGTCTCCTCACCGGCGAACATCTGTTCCAGCCGGTTGGAGAGACCGATTCCGCCCACCGTACTCGACAGCTTGCCTGTCAGCTTCTTGGCCCAGCCGGCGAGATTGAGGTCCGCCCCCTCGAATGCCGGCGTGTCGAAACCGCGGATCGAGGCGTCCAATATGTCCACGCCGGCATCGGCGATGATGTTCAGAAGCACGCCAAGTTCTTCCGGCGTCTGGCCGAGCTTTGCCCAGTAATCCTGCTGCTTGTGCTGGCTGAAGCGGAACATGATCGGCACGCCGGGCCCGATCTCGCGGCGTATGGCGCGCACCAGCTCGGCGGCGAATTCCGCCCGCTTTTCCAGCGTGCCGCCCCAGCGGTCGGTCCGTTGGTTGGTTTCGTGCCACAGGAAGCTGTCGATCAGATAGCCATGGCCGCCGTGGAGCGCGATGCCGTCAAACCCGACCGCCACGGCGTTCTTCGCTGCACGGGCGAAGGCGGCGATAACATCGACGATCTCCTCGTCCGTCATCGGGCGGGTCGGCGCGAGGACCGTTTCGATATAGTCCTGCGGTAGCGAATGATGTCCGACGGGTCCCCACAGGCCGGATGGGCGGCGTCCGGGAATTTCGGGACGCGTGGATTTACGTGCATCGCGCAGGACGCCTTGGTGCCAGAGCTGCGGAAAAATCCGGCCGCCGGCCGCATGAACCTCGTCCACCACATGCTTCCAGCCGGCGAGTGCCGCGTCGCCGTACATCACCGGGATCGATGGGCTATCCAAAGCTGCGAGATCCTCGATGCCTGTGCCTTCGGTGACGATCAACCCCGCCCCACCCTCGGCCCGGCGGCGATAATAGCCTGCGACGTCCTCGGTCGGCACGCCGCCCGGCGAGAATTGCCGCGTCATAGGCGACATGACGATGCGATTCTTGAGCGTCAGATTGCCGACAGTCAGCGGCGTGAACAGCGAGCCGTATTTCATGAAGCATCTCTATTTATCGTAGTAGGATTGGAAGTTCGGGGTCTGATCGACCCGAAGCCGCGTCAGCACGCGCGACTGGATGAACCAGCGCCCGTCGATCCTGCGATACGTTTCGTGATAGTGGCCGAAGCCACGCAGATGCTCCGTCATATCGCCGTTCTGCCACCACAGCAGATCCTCCATCGCCCATACCCCTCTTGCGGTCGTGGGCGACGTGAGTTCGATCTCTGGTGTGTGGGCGTGATGGACTGTAGTCAGCTTCACCTTGCCGTCCACCACCTTCTTGATCATGTCGAGGATCTGGTCCTTGCCGCGCGCGACCGCGCCCGCCGGTTTATGCTCGTCGGGCAAGGTGCCGAAGGAATCCAGCGTCGCGTCCGGGGCGTGACAGGTATCGTATTCTGCCCAGTCCTTGGTATCCATGCAGCGGATACGCTTGGCCATAAGCGCCTTGATCTCTTCGATCGCCAGCAGGCGTTCGGTGTCTGTCATTTCCTCCCCAAGGCACTAAATTGACCTGACGATACTACGCATCCGGGCGGGTGAACCCGCAATCATTTCTGTGAGCTGACCATGGCCGATCCTATTCCCACGACGATGACGGCGATCGAGATCACGACACCGGGAGGCCCGGAGGTATTGAAGCCGGTCGATCGCCCCACGCCTGAACCGGCGGAAGGCGAAATCCTGATCCGGATCGAGGCAGCGGGCGTCAACCGGCCTGACCTGCTGCAGCGCCAGGGCAATTACCCGCCGCCACCCGGCGCAAGCGACCTGCCCGGGCTGGAGATCGCAGGCACTATCGCCGCATTGGGACCGGGCATCACCGGTTGGAAGGTCGGCGACAAGTTGTGCGCACTGCTGGCCGGCGGCGGATACGCGGAATATGCCGCTGTGCCGGAACTGCAGTGCCTCCCGATCCCTGAAGGGCTGACCCTTGTCGAGGCCGCGGCATTGCCCGAGACGTTGTTTACCTGCTGGACCAACCTGGTCGATGGCGGACATCTGAAAGCGGGCGAGACGGTCCTGGTTCATGGCGGCGCGTCGGGAATCGGCACAACCGCTATCCAGCTTGCCAAGGCATTGGGCGCGACCGTGATCGCAACAGCCGGCACGGCGGAAAAATGCGAGGCGTGCCGGAAACTGGGCGCCGACCTCGCCATCGACTACAAGACCGAAGATTTCGTGAAAGTGATCAAATCGGCCGGTATGCAAGCCGACGTCGTTCTGGACATGGTGGGGGGCGATTATATCCGGCGCGATATCGAGATCATGAACGTCGGTGGCCGCCATGTGAGTATCGCGAGCCTTGGCGGCGCGGAGGCAACCTTCCCGATCTTTCGGCTGATGCAAAAGCGCCTGACGCTGACCGGATCGACGCTGCGGGCACGCAGCCCGAAGGAAAAAGGTGCGATCGCGGCGCGGCTGCTGGAGACCGTCTGGCCAATGATTGCAGCGGGGAAGCTGAAGCCGGAGATCCACGCGACCTTTCCGCTCGCCCGGGCCGGCGATGCCCACCGTGCGCTCGAGACGGGCGACCACATCGGCAAGATCGTCCTGATCGTCGTCTAAGACCCCCAGATGTCGGATTCGCTGCAAAATGGCATAAAAAGTGCTGGAAATATGGTCGGCGACCCGCCAGATGTTGCATAGCTTTGTCCCGTACGGGAATCGTCTGCGTGCCGTTTAGCGCGCGGACTGAAACCGGGCGCGAAAATCGCGTCCGCGAAAGAGGAAGATCTAAGGAAATAGTATGGCTAATCCGTTGATGCCGAAGGCGACCGCTGTATGGCTGGTCGAGAATACCGGCCTGACTTTCGACCAGATCGCCGAGTTTTGCGGCCTGCATCGGCTCGAGGTGCAGGGCATCGCCGACGACGAGGTGGCGATCGGCATGGTGGGCCTGGACCCCGTGGCTGGCGGACAGGTGACGCAGGCGGAAATCGAGCGCTGCGAGAAAGACCCGAAAGCGCGACTGGTGCTGGTGGTGAAGGACTTGCCGGCTCCGTCGAAACGCGGCAAGGGTCCGCGCTATACGCCGGTGACCAAGCGTGGCGACAAGCCGGACGCGATCGCCTGGCTGCTGCGCAGCGCGCCCAACCTTTCAGACACGCAGATCGGCAAGCTGATTGGCACGACGAAGACGACGATCCTGGCGGTGCGCAACCGCACGCACGAGACCAGTTCGACGATCAAGCCGCGCAGCCCCGTCTTGCTAGGCCTGTGCACGCAAGGGGAACTGGAAGAAGCGATGGCGAAGGCCCGCAAGCGGACCGGCAAGCCGGATCCCGAACCGCTGATTTACGAAGGCGACGCGGTCGCCTGATTGAGCCCTGATAGATTGGGATTGCACCCAAAACGATAGCGGCGCCGAATGGCGCCGCTTTTGTTTTGACCCTTGGCCTGACTTCAATGGGTCAGGCGGTCGATCTCCTCCTTGAGCCTCAGCTTTTCAACCTTGAGCTTCTTGATAGCGACGGTATCGGGAGCAGGTCGGTTCTGTTCATGGCCAAGTGAGCGGTCGAGATCTGCATGCTTCATGCGAAGCGCGGAGACATGAGACTCAAGCGACATGAGACACCTCCATATTGACGTCACCTCGGGTCAGAACCACCCGAAGCACCGACGATAGCACTCTGAGCATCGCTGGAAAGTCTTGAAATCGCATTTCTGGACCCCATCTGCGCGCCCCACCCGGTCAGTCGCCCAGGCAGATTCCCAGCGCCCGCGCGGTCCGAATCAAACCGCTATTGATATCAACGGCTTGGTAACGAGCGATGGCATCGGCGAGAGACACGTCGACGACCCGACGGTTCTGCCATGCGACCATGCGATCGAACTTATGTTCGGCAATCAGATCGACCGCGTGTACGCCGAAGGCTGTGCCGATCAGGCGGTCCTGGGCGGAGGGCGGGCTGCCGCGCTGGACGTGCCCCAGAACCGTCACCCGCGTTTCCGCGCCGGTGGCGTCGGCAATGAGGTCGGCGAGGTATTGGCCAATTCCGCCGAAGCGCCGCGCGCCGCCGCGATGTTCAACCTTCAGAATCCGTCCCTCGACCGTCCGCACGGCCTCCGACACCACCACCAGGGCGGAATTGCGCCCCATTTTGCGCAGCGCCTCGATCTTCTGCGCGACCTTTTCCAGCGTATAGGGGATTTCCGGCACCAGAATGACGTCGGCGCCGCCGGCGATGCCGGCGTGGAGCGCGATATGGCCGGCGTCGCGGCCCATTACCTCGAGCACCATGACGCGCGCATGGCTGGCTGCCGTCGGTTGCAGCCGGTCGAGCGCCTCCGTCGCCACGGTGACCGCGGTGTCGAAGCCGACCGAGGTTTCGGTGAGGCCGATATCGTTGTCGATCGTCTTGGGCACCCCGACGATCGGGATACGCCCCTGCTGCGCCAGGCGCCTGAGGATCGAGAAGGAACCGTCACCGCCGATGCCGACCACCGCATCGAGCCCAAGTTCGCGCACACCGGCGATGATCTCGGACGAGCGATCCTTGACGCCGCGCCCGCCCGGCATCGGATAGGCGAAGGGATTGCCCTTGTTGGTGGTGCCCAGGATCGTACCGCCCAGGCGCATCATCGTGCCGTCGACCGTCGACAGGTCGAGTTCGCTGTAGCGAAGCGGGCGGTCGAGCAGCCCCATCGTGCCGTCCCGGATACCCAGCACGCGCCAGCCATAATGATGCGCGCGATGCACCACCGCGCGGATAACCGCGTTCAGGCCGGCGCAATCGCCGCCGCTCGTCAAAATGCCGATGGTCTTTGCCATCTCGTCCCTCAATTGTCTTCCGGCATAACTAAGCAGGATTTCATCCGGAATCCGAGATGCCAGGAAATTCCGCGCGTTGTCATTTGACGCGTTCGGAGCGCTTGACGCAACACACTGTCGCGCCATATGTTCTTCGCAGAGTCAGAATACCGGTAAGGGGCGGGCTGCGCACCAGCCGGGGCTCGGGCGAAAACCTGGGAAGGGGATCGAATGTTTGACAAGCTGATCAATGAATCCGTCGGACTGCCCCAGGTCCAGCATCTGCTGGGCGACTGGTCGGGCGGCATCATCATTTTCGTCGCCCTGTTGCTGGCGGTCGAGCTGGCACTGCGCACCTTCGAATGGTGGACCGCCAAACAGCAAGGCATCGAGCGCGATTTGCTTCCGAGAGACGCGATCGCCAACCTGCTGACGACTTCGATCTATAACCTGACGCTGCGCGCGGTCGGCGCCGGCATCATGATCCTGCTCGCCTTCAAGCTCTACGGCATCAGCCACTGGCGCATTCCGCTGACCTGGTGGACGCTGCCCGCCTATGTGCTGGCCGCTGAATTCTGGTCCTATTTCTTCCACCGGATGATGCATGAAATGCGCATCTTCTGGGCGGATCATTCTGTGCATCACAGCTCGGAAGAGTTCGATTTCACCACGGCCGAGCGCTTCCACCTGCTGGAGTGGGTGCCGAAAGTGATCGTGTTCCCGCTGCTGGCGATGCTGGGCTTCCATCCCGGTGTGCTGTTCCTGTTCACCATCCTGGCCGGCATCCAGCTGATCTGCCACACCGCGCGCTTCGGCCGCTGGGGCTGGTGGGACATTCATTTCGTCTCGCCGACGATCCATGGCGTGCATCACGCCCGCAACCCGATCTACATGGACCGGAATCTGGGCGGCGCGCTGAATTTCTGGGATCACGTCTTCGGCACGTATCAGAACGCGACCGAGGAAAAGCTGGTCTACGGCATCACGCACAGCCTGCGTGAGGACACCAAGGTCAAGGTGCCGTTCACCAACTTCCGGGTGACCCTGAGCTCGAATAATCCAATCAAGGTGCTGTTCTGGGAATATTCGTTCCTGTTCCGCGACCTTTGGTACGCCCCCACCTGGAAGGACAAGGTGATCGTGCTGTTCGGGCGCCCGGGTGAGACGTTCGAGGCGCCGCCGAAGACCGTCAAGGCAGACGCGGCGCAGAACAATCCGACTTCGGCCGGCATGCCCCAGGACGCGGTCGCCGCCTGACGCAGAACGGCCGGCAGAAGGCGAAGAGCCCCCGGCCACCGTCACTCTTTTCTTAGGCCAGGACTTTGAATTCGATCTATTACGCGGCGGCGTCAGCAGTCGCCTTCATGACGCTGTTGACCACGCTGAAGCTGACCTTTACCGGCCGGGTCACCGTGGGACCGGAGCGAAAGAACTTCATCCTGTTCCACCCGCTGTGGCTGGGCCCGCTGGTGGTAATGGTGCCCTTCATCATCGGGCGCTACATGAAGATCGATCCCAAGGATCCATCGGCGCATCTGTCGCCCTGGCCGATCGACGCCTTTCACGCAATGCAGGACAAGGCCGGCATATGGGCTGGCGTGCTGGCCGGCATTTCGACCACCACGGTCGACATCTGGCTGTTCTGGACCACGGCGACGGCGTTGCTGACCTTCACCCAGCCAATGGCCACCGCCTATCCGCCGATTCCGAAATCAATGCACAAATATTTCCACCTCGTGAACCTGCTCGCCGGCGCCTATGTCGTCTACAAAGGCCTGACCGCTGGCGGTCCCGCCGAAATCCAGGTCGGGTAATCGGACGATGGCAACCAGCGAACCCAAATCGACACCCGCGCCGTTTCAGTCCTTTGACCGGCGTTGGCTCAAGCGTTTCAACGCCATCGAGATCCTGGCCGTTCTTGTCGGGCTCGCCGCGTGCTCCACGGGCCTGATCGGGGCGATCGTCGGCGTGCCGATCATACTGGCGGCGATCTATAGCGCGTTCTTTATCCCGCCCAAGATCAACCGCGGCCTCTATATCGGCAAGTGCCCGCATTGCGGTGCCGAAATGTCTGCCACCCATTATCAGACGGAAGTCGATTGCCCGAGCTGCGCCAAATGGGTCGGCGTCAAGGACGAGCGCTTCGTCGCGCTGGACAAGTCAGGCGCACACGCCTGACTTCGCCCTAATAAGCGGGATCAGATCAGGCGGGATCGGCCGCGCCGCTCAGCACCTTGATCTTTTGGTGCAGCCGGCGCTGCCACTCAATGCCGATATAGGATGCGAAACCGGCAATCACCTGATAGATCGCCGACCATTTTTCACCGAAGCCGTAAACCAGGGTCAGAAACGCGGCGACGGCCACAACGATCGCCACCGTGCGCATCGTCTTGGCCCGTGCGATCTCAGCCGCGTTCGTCTGCGTTTGCGTCATGTCCAACCCCAAGAACCGGTAGCATTCCCAAGCACGATGCACCATATTGTCCCATCATAGTCAAGGCCGCGAAACAGGCAAGCGGCGCCGGAAGGACCAGAGTTTATGAGCGATCAAACACATGCCGGAAAATGGACGCCGGCGACGTTCGTACCCGAGCAGCGCAAGGGGTTGCACCGGCCGAACTCGATCGAGTGGATGTTGATGGTCACCGGCGTCGCCATCTGCGGTATCGGCGGCTGGTGGGTTGCCGTCGGGCTCGCTCTGTTCCTGGTCAGCTTCTATTACGGGTTCTTCGTCAACTCGCAGGTCGCCCGCGGCCTCTATTTCGGCGATTGCCCCCATTGCGGCGCCAAGATGTCGGCCACCCATTATCAGGACGAGCTGGGTTGCCCCAGCTGCCAGCAGATCGTCCGCGTGCGCGACAGCCGCTTCGAGGTGAAATAACGCGCGCCACGCCCTGCCGAGCCATGCAGCCGGCGAATTCGAGATCGCGGGGATTGAACGTGTTCGGCTGTTTCGCCGGATGGGCGTTTCATGCTAGTTTCCCGGCCCGTTCAACGCCCGTGGGAACATGCATTCGTCAAAATGAGTGAAGAGGACGCGCTACGTCGCAAGCTCGACGAGCTGAAGACTGAGCACCGCGACCTCGACGATGTGATCGACCGCCTTGCCGGCCAGCCCCACTATGACCAGCTGAAATTGCAGCGGCTGAAAAAGCGAAAACTGATGTTGAAAGATTTGATCGCTAAGGTCGAAAGCCAGCTATTGCCGGACATTATCGCCTGATGAGCGCCGCCGACGACGACACGCGCCCGCTGGTCGGGATCATCATGGGCAGCCAGAGCGACTGGGCTACCATGCGCAACGCTGCCGAGCTGCTGGAGCAGTTGGGCGTCCCGCATGAGCGGCGGATCGTCTCCGCCCACCGCACGCCCGACCGCATGGTCGAATATGCCAAGAACGCCAAGGGGCGGGGGCTCAAGGTCATCATTGCCGGCGCCGGCGGTGCCGCCCACCTGCCGGGCATGGTCGCGGCAATGACCACGCTGCCGGTACTGGGCGTGCCGATCGAATCCAAGAGCCTGTCCGGCCTCGACTCTCTGCTCTCCATCGTGCAGATGCCGGGCGGCATCCCGGTCGGCACGCTGGCGATCGGCGTACCGGGGGCCAAGAACGCCGGCCTGCTCGCCGCCTCGATCGTCGGCCTGCAGGAGCCGAGCGTCGCGGCGAAACTGGAATCCTGGCGGAAGGCACAGACCGACGCCGTCACCGAGAGCCCGACAGACCAGACATGAGTGCGGCCACCAAAGCGGCGTCCGGCGAGGTCATCCCTCCCGGCGGAACGATCGGCATTCTGGGTGGCGGGCAGCTGGGCCGCATGACGGCGATGGCGGCCGCCAGGCTGGGCTACCGCGTCCATGTTTTTACACCCGAAGCCGATGGTCCTTGTGCGCAGGTGTCGGCTGCCGAGACCGTGGCCGCTTATGGCGACCTGGCGGCGCTGGAACGCTTCGCGGCCTCGGTCGATGTCGTGACACTGGAATTCGAGAATGTGCCCCTTGCCACTGCTGACTTCCTGGCTGCGCGACGGCCCTTCTATCCCGCGCCTGCGTGCCTGGCGGTGACCCAGGTCCGGACGGCGGAAAAGGGCGAGGTCAACAAGCTGGGCTTCGCCACCGCGCCTTGGGCGGCAGTGACGAGCCCAGATGAGCTTGAGGCGGCATTGGGCAAAATCGGCCGTCCGGCGGTGCTGAAAACCAACCGCTTCGGCTATGACGGCAAGGGCCAAACAAGGATCGGAATAGCCGACGACGCCAAGGCAGCCTGGGAAAGCCTCAAAACAGACGACGCCATCCTGGAAGGTTATGTCGACTTCGTCCGTGAGCTATCGGTCGTGCTGGCGCGCGGTCAGGATGGAGCGGTCGCGGCCTATCCCGCAGTGGAGAACCGGCATCGTGACCATATTCTGTCGGAAACCATAGCTCCGGCCGACATTCCCTCCGCGCTCGCCGCCGAGGCCGAGCGTATGGCCGCGGCGATCGCAACCGATCTAGGTTACGTCGGCGTATTAGCAGTCGAGATGTTCGAAACCCGCGATGGCAAATTGCTGGTCAACGAGCTGGCGCCCCGCCCCCACAATTCCGGCCATTGGACCATTGAGGGCGCCGCCACCAGCCAGTTCGAGCAGTTGGTCCGCACGGTCTGCGGCCTGCCCTTGGGCGCCATCGATTTCCGCCCATCCCACATGATCAACCTGATCGGGGACGACGCGCATGACTGGCAGAAATACGTCGCCGACCCCAAGGCGCACCTGCATCTCTACGGCAAACCGGACATTCGCCCCGGCCGCAAGATGGGGCATGTGACCTGGGTTCGATCCGAAAAATAGTCACCAGGGGAATGTGATGGCCAACGCGTCGCGCTTCGAGGGCAAGAGAGTCATTGTTACCGGCGCTGCATCGGGGATTGGGCAAGCCGCGCTGGTTAGGTTGGTGTCCGAAGGGGCCATCGCGCTGGGCGTCGACCGCAATGAGGAAGGCCTGACTGCGACGATTGCCGCCGCGACCGCCGCCGCCGATCATGGCGGCAGGGCAACGGCCGCTACTGCTTCGGTCAGCGACGAAGGCGACGTCGCCCGTGCCGTGAAGGATTTCACAGGCCGCGAAGGAAGGCTGGATGTGCTGGTCAATATGGCCGGCATTTTGCGATCGTCGCACACGACGGAGACGACGCTGAGCCAGTTCATGGAACTGATCCAGGTCAACCTGGTGGGCACATTTCTGTTCTGCCGCGAGGCTCTGCCGCACCTTCTGGAAAGCAAGGGCAATATCGTCAACGCCGCCTCGACCTCAGTCGAATTCGGCCACCCCTATATGGCCGCCTATTCGGCCAGCAAGGGCGGTATCGCGTCAATGACGCATTCGCTGGCCTGGGAATATGTCAGGCGCGGGGTTCGCGTGAACGCGATTGCACCCGGCGGGATCAACACGCCAATGGTCCAGAACACGCCCGCGGGCTTTCCCGAAGGGGTGGACGGCCAGTTGCTGATGCATTTGGTGCCGCCGGACCAGAAATTCGGCCAACCCGAAAACGTCGCCGGCGTCATCGCCATGCTGGCGTCGGCTGACGGCGCACATATCAACGGCGAGATCATCCGCATCGATGGCGGCGTGCATAGCTGAAGGGCGGAGGCCGCCGCATTGCCCCCTGCGCCCGCTGTGATAAAACCCCGGCCATTCATGCCGTTTCTTCTATCAGGATCATCGCGATGACAGACGCCGCCGTTCGCATTGAAAGCGACTCCATGGGCAAGGTCGAAGTGCCGGCCAATCGTTACTGGGGTGCGCAGACACAGCGCTCGCTACAGAACTTCAAGATCGGCGGAGAGCGCATGCCGCCGGCGCTGGTCCGGGCACTGGGTATCCAAAAGCAGGCTTCGGCCAAGGCCAACATGGCGCTCGGCGCGCTCGACGCGAAGCTGGGCGAGGCCATTGTCCAGGCGGCATCCGAAGTGATCGACGGCCTGATGGCCGATGAGTTCCCGCTGGTCGTGTGGCAGACGGGTTCCGGCACCCAGACCAACATGAACGCCAACGAGGTCATCTCCAACCGCGCCATCGAGATGCTGGGCGGCGAGATGGGGTCGAAGAAGCCGATCCATCCAAACGACCACGTCAATATGGGCCAGTCGTCGAACGACAGCTTCCCGACAGCGATGCATATCGCGGCGGTGGAAGAGATCGAGCGGAAGCTGATCCCGGCGTTGATCGGGCTGGAAGGCGCACTGTCCGCCAAGTCTAAGGAATTCGCATCGATCGTGAAGATCGGCCGTACCCATCTGCAGGACGCGACGCCGCTGACGCTGGGCCAGGAATTCTCCGGTTATGCCAAGCAGGTCGAATACGGCATCGCCCGCGTCCGCGGTACCCTGCCCCACCTGTTGCAGCTGGCCCAAGGCGGCACCGCGGTCGGCACGGGCCTCAACGCCCGCATAGGCTTCGCCGAGAAGTTCGCCGAGGAAGTGGCCAAGATCACCGGCCTGCCGTTCGTGACGGCGGAGAACAAGTTCGAGGCGCTGGCCGCGCATGACGCGCTGGTCGAGGCCTCGGGCGCACTGAACACGCTGGCCGCGTCCTTCATGAAGATCGCCAACGATATCCGCCTGCTGGGTTCGGGCCCGCGCTGCGGCATTGGCGAGTTGCATCTGCCGGAGAACGAGCCCGGCTCGTCGATCATGCCGGGCAAGGTCAACCCGACCCAGTCCGAGGCGATGACGATGGTCGCGGCCCAGGTGATGGGTAACCACGTGACGGTGACCATCGCCGGCGCCACCGGCCATTTCGAGCTCAACGTTTTCAAGCCGGTCATCATCTTCAACGTGCTGCAGTCGATCCGCCTGTTGGCGGACGCAGCCAACAGCTTCCGCGAGAACTGCGTCATCAATATCGAGGCGCGGACCGACCGCATCGAGAAACTGCTCTATGACAGCCTGATGCTGGTGACGGCGCTGAACCCGCATATCGGTTACGATAACGCCGCGAAGGTGGCGAAGAAGGCGCATGCCGAGGGCACGACGCTGAAGCAGGCGGCCCTGGAGCTGGGACTGCTGACCGAAGAAGAGTTCGCCAAGTGGGTGCGGCCCGAGGATATGATCGGGCCGTCCTGAGAACGATTGGGTGGCTCTGCGCAAATATTCCGTCCGCATCGCGGGCCACCCCACCTCGATCAGCCTAGAACCCGAGTTCTGGGCTGCCTTCGGGCGGGTGGCCGAAAAGCGCGGGACCTCGATCGCCGCGCTGATCACAGAGATCGACGCGGACCGCGCAGGCGGGCTGTCGAGCGCAATCCGGCTGTTCGTGCTGGCCGATCTGGAGGGACGAGGCGCTTAGATGGGCGACATCGTCAACCTGCGCCAGGCGCGCAAGCGCGCAGCGCGCGCCGAACAGGAAAAGCAGGCCGCCGCCAACCGCGCCAAGTTCGGCATGACCAAAGCCGAGCGAGCGGCAATAACGCATGACGAAGAGCGCATCCGGAAAAGCCTGGACGGCGCGAAGAAGGACGATCCTTCAGGCTGAAGTTCAGAACGTGTGCCGGAAGATCCAGAACAGGCCGCCCGATAGGGCGATCGACACTGGAAGGGTCAGAATCCAGGCCATCGCAAGGCTGCGTACGGTGGACCATTGGAGACCCGATCCGTTGGCGGCCATCGTGCCGGCGACACCCGACGACAGCACATGGGTGGTCGAAACCGGCAGACCCAAGCCATCGGCGGCGCCGATACAGACCATGGCCACGATCTCAGCCGCAGCGCCTTGGGCGTAGGTCAGATGGTCCTTGCCGATTTTCTCACCCACCGTGACGACGATCCGTTTCCAGCCGATCATCGTGCCCATGCCGAGTGCGATCGCCACCGCGACCTTGACCCAAAGCGGGATGAATCGGGTCGCGGTATCGAGCTGATCGCGATATGCATCGATCACCGCCTGATCCTCGGCCGTGAATGCCGGCGCGCCTGATTTTTTCATGAAACGCAGCGCGTCGTCCGCCAGGTACATGTCGTTACGGACGTTGCCGACCTGATCCCGTGGGATTCCGGCGATCGATTGGAAGCCGGCAACTTGGTCGCGGATCGATTTCGCAAGTTCCAATTCAGCCGCCATTGTGCCGGGGTCAAGCTGGCGGGTCTCGATATAACGGGTGACCTCCTCGCGATAAGGTGCTGGGGCGGGGCCAGCGGCATAACGGCTTATCGTTGTCGCCGCCCGGTCCGATATCGCGATGAATGTCTGGATCTGGTCCTCGTTCATCGAACGGTTGAGCGCATAGGCTGTGGGCGCGATACCGATGAGGATCAGCATGATGAGCCCCATGCCTTTTTGCCCATCGTTAGAGCCGTGGAAGAAGCTGACGCCGGTACAAGTGAGGATCAGCAGGCTGCGTATCCAGAAAGGCGGCGGCTGATGGCCATTCGGCGCGCGATAGAGTTCCGGCGCCCGCACCAGCGATTTAAGAGCAAGGAGCAGCAGCGCCGCGAGGATAAAGCCGAAGGCCGGCGAGGCAAGCAGTGAATAGCCGATCTTGGTCGCCTGGCTCCAATCGACGCCGCTGGTGCCGTCTGCGCCGCCCATCAGCTGGTTCATCAGCCCCACGCCGATGACCGAGCCGATCAGCGTATGCGAGCTGGAGGATGGCAAACCGAGCCACCAGGTGCCCAGATTCCAGATGATCGCCGCGATCAGCAGGGCGAACACCATCGCGAAGCCGGCGGCGGAGCCAACCTGCAAGATCAGCTCCACCGGCAGCAGCGAAATGATGCCGAAGGCGACAACGCCGGAGGATACCAGCACGCCGGTCAGGTTCCACGCGCCCGACCATACGACAGCGACGTTCGCGGGCAGTGAACGCGTGTAAATGACTGTCGCAACAGCATTGGCGGTGTCGTGAAAACCATTCACGAATTCAAAGCCGAGCGCGATCGTCAAGGCGACGCCCAGCAAAACATAAGCCAGGGCGGAATGGCCGGTGAAGGCCCGCAGGTCATCGAACAGCTGCGTACCGGTCCAGACGACCGCGCCGAGAACGATAATCGTGATTAGCGGATTGAGGAAACGACTGCCCGAATTACGCAGCGGATGCGTATCGGCCCCAACGGTTGGAGTCGTCTCGCTCACGAAAAAACCTTTCGGTCGGAATGATGAGTCGGAGGTATCAAATCGAGCCGGCTTTGTCACCCGATTGTCACAAATGTGTGCGTGAAAAGAAAAAGGGCGGCCAGCGGCCGCCCTTTCGCATGCACTCCAGCGCGGATCAGAAGGTGTGCCGGAACACCCAGAACAGGCCGCCCGACAGCGCGATCGAAACCGGCAGCGTAAGCACCCAGGCGAGCGCCAGACTGCGCACGGTGGACCATTGCAGGCCAGATCCGTTGGCCGCCATGGTGCCGGCGACACCGGACGACAGCACGTGGGTCGTCGAGACAGGCAAGCCCAGGCCATCGGCCGCGCCGATCACCGAGGCGGCGATCAATTCGGCGGCCGCGCCCTGGCCATAGGTCAGATGCGACTTGCCGATCTTTTCGCCGACGGTGACGACGATCCGCTTCCAGCCGACCATCGTACCCATGCCGAGCGCAACGGCGACGGCAACCTTCACCCAGGTGGGGATGAACTTCGTCGCGTTGTCGACGGACTTATGATAGGCGTCGATCGCCTTCTGGTCGTCGGCCGACACAGCCGGATCCCCCGATTTCTTCATTAAACGTAGCGCCTCGCCCGACAGATACATGTCGTTGCGGATATTGCCGACCTTTTCATCCGGGATTTTGTCGATCGAGTGATAGACGGCGACCTGGTTGCGAATATCCTTGGTCAGCGCCTGTTCGGCCGCCATGGTTTCCGGAGCCAGCTTGTGTTCGCGAATATATCGGGTGACCTCAGCGCGATAATCGGCCGGCGCCGGCGCCTGGACATAGTGGCTCAGCATGCCCTCCGCACGATCGGACATGGCGACGAAGGCCTGGACCTGGTCCTCATGCATCGAGCGGTTCAGCGCGTAAGCGGTGGGCACCGTGCCGATTAGGATCAACATGATGAGGCCCATTCCCTTCTGGCCGTCGTTCGAACCATGGAAGAAGCTGACCAGGGTGCAGGTGAAAACCAGCAGGGCACGAATGGCAATCGGCGGTGGCTTGGTCCCCTCGGGCGCCGTATAGAGCTTTGGGACTTTGATGAAAGTCTTCATCAACCACAGCAGACCGCCCGCCAGGACGAACCCGAAGACCGGCGAGGCGAGCAACGAATACCCGATCTTGGTCGCCTGGCTCCAATCGACGCCGCTGGTGCCGTTGACGCCACCCATCAGCTGGTTCATCAGGCCGACCCCGATGACGGAGCCGATCAGCGTGTGCGAACTGGAGGACGGCAGGCCAAGCCACCAAGTGCCCAGATTCCAAATGATCGCGGCGATCAGCAGGGCGAAGACCATCGCAAAACCTGCGCTGGACCCGACCTGGAGGATCAACTCGACCGGCAGCAGGGTGATGATGCCGAACGCCACCGCGCCGCTTGAGGCAAGCACGCCCAAAAGGTTCCAGCTGCCGGACCAGACCACGGCGAAGTTCGCGGGCAGCGAGTGGGTGTAGATCACCGTCGCGACTGCGTTGGCCGTGTCGTGGAAGCCGTTCACGAACTCGAAGCCGAGTGCGATGAACAGCGCGATGCCGAGGAGAAGATAAGCCAGGAAAGGCGATGCTTTTACGTCATCCAGATCGCCGATCAGCTGACTTCCTGCCCAGACTGCGCCGGCGACAATGACGGCGGCAATCGCGATATTTGTGATCTTGCTGGACGATTTAGCCAGCGGATGATGATCCGTCTGATGCAGAGGTGCGGTCGCGTCGGTCATAATGTCCCTCTCGGCCGTAGGTAATTTTCGCCGGAGAGGTAGCGCACGGAACTTTCTTTGTCACGTGATACTTTTATAATATTTTGGCTATATATATGATATTCATGCCAATTCCTAATCTACTGTCATATAGTTGAAATACTTCTCACGAACTTCTACACCCGCGCTTGGCGCGCCATTTCGATCACGCGAAGCGTCTCATCCCATTTGACGAAATCGACGGCCTCCACCGGATGGACCCAGCGGACATCGTCGACATCATCGGCCGCCCTCGCCTCGCCGGCAGTCCATTCGGCATTGACCTCGATGAGTGTGTAATGAAATTGCGGGCGTTCATCCGCATCGCGCAGGATGGCATCGACCACGGTCACGATCCCTATGGGGCGGACGATCAGACCGGTTTCCTCGCGCACCTCGCGAATCGCCGCCTCGAAAACGGTTTCGCCAAGCGCCTGGCCTCCGCCAGGAATCGACCATTCGCCCTTGCGCGGATGGCGCCCGCGGCGAACCAGCAGCACCTCGTCGCCTTTCCAGACAACCACTCCAACGCCGACCCAGGGTCGGCTCGGATATTCCCTGTTGTCCGACATGCGCCGGACTCCAGGCATCAATACATGTGTTGCCCGCCATTGATCGACAGGGTCGACCCGGTGATGAAGCCCGCATCGTCCGCGACGAGGAAAGCGACGCCGCGCGCGATTTCATTGGCATGGCCTAGGCGGCCTATGGGAATGCGGGCGATGATCTTATCGAGCACGTTCGGCGGCACTGCACGGACCATGTCGGTATCGATATAGCCGGGCGCAATGGCATTCACCGTAATGCCGCGCGACGCGCCTTCCTGCGCCAGCGCCTTGGTGAAACCGTGGATGCCGGACTTGGCGGCGGCGTAATTCACCTGCCCATACTGCCCCATCTGGCCGTTGACCGAACCGATATTCACAATGCGGCCGAAGCCGCGATTGCGCATACCCTCGAACACGGCATTCGACATGTTGAAGCACGAGCTGAGATTTGTGCGGATGACCTCGATCCATTGCTCGTGCAGCATCTTGTGCATCGTGGCATCGCGGGTGATGCCGGCATTGTTGACCAGCACGTCGATCGGCCCGAGCGCCGCCTCGATGTCACGCACCGCCTGTTGGCAGGCGACGAAATCACCGACATCCCATTTCCAGGCCTGGATTCCGGTCTCGTCGGTGAATTTCCGAGCCCTGGCCGCATCGCCGCCATAGCCGGCAGCCACTTTATACCCCGCATCCCTAAGGGTGACGGAGATGGCTTCTCCGATGCCGCGCGTCCCGCCGGTTACGATTGCTACCCGTCCGCTCATCAGGTCACCCCTTCGAAGTGCATCGAAATCATACACGCAACACCGCCAAGCTCCATATCTCTATGGCGGTTTTGCGGTGGTTAGGACAGGCTAGGGAGCGGCATTTCGCAGCGGGCAGGTATGATGCTGGATGGTTATTCGGTTCTGATCACTGGCGCATCGGAAGGCTTGGGTCGCGGTATCGCCCTAGCGGCCGCTTCGGCGGGCGCATCTGTCGCCGTCACCGCGCTCGACGCCAGTCAGGCCGAAGCCGTCGCCGAACAGATGCGCAGCCGCGGCGGCAAGGCTATCGGCATACGTTGCGACGTCACCAGTCGGGCCGACATAGAGGCTGCAGCCCAGGCTGCGGTCACCGTTTTTGGCAAGCTCGACTGCTTCGTCCACAACGCAAACGATTCCGGCGCCGGCGCGCGCGCCGTGGAGGATGTGCGAGACGAACACTGGCGACCGTCGGTAACGGTGGGGCTCAGGCCGATCTTCTATATCGCGAAATCGGTCCTACCCGAGCTGGTCCGCGCCCAGGGCAGCCTTATCGTCCTTACCTCCCCCGCCGGCATCGATGGTACGGCGACGCTGCCGGTCTATTCGACCGTGAAGGGCGCGCAACGCGGGCTGGTTAAGGCGCTGGCGCGTGAATGGGGGCCGTTGGGGGTGCGCGTCAACGCGCTGTCGCCCTCCGCCGTGACCCCTGCCCTCATCGCCTATCTGGAACGCGAGCCGCATATGCGGTCCCACATGGTGAAGCGCGCCGCGCTGAGGCGGATGGGCGATCCGGAGCTCGATATCGGCCGCGCACTGAACTTCCTGATCGGTCCCGCCAGCCGCTTCGTCACTGGCCAGACGCTGATTGTCAGCGGCGGCGCGATGATGCTTTAGGCCGGCGCCACTACCGGCGAGCGCCGGCTCGCCGCCTGGAGCAGCGCCAACGCCCCAAGCACGAGCCCAAGCAACAAGAACACCTCGTGGTTCCCCAACGCCTGGCGCAGCGGCGTCATGATCGGCGGGTTCAGGAAGTTGCCGATATAGGTCGCCATATAGAAGAAGCCGAGAGCCCGGCTGCGCGCCGGCCCTGCCCGGTTGACCACGGTGTTGGTCATAAAGGGAATCATGAAGCCCGAGGCCAGCCCGGAGAGACTGTTGCCGACCGTCATCACCACGACGTCGTGCGACGATCCGATTATCAGCCCGCTCGCCGACATCAGCGCCAGGATCAAACACAGCATCCAGCGCGGCCCAAGCCGTTCGATCGCGACGCCGTAGGACAGGCCGCCGATAAGATAAAGTACCGAACTCGCCAGCATGACGTAGGACTGACCAGTGGCCTTGGTGATGCCGTCAGCGGCCAGCACGAAGGAAATGTGGAGGTTGGACATGGTGGCCGCGAGATAGAGCGGGATCGCCATGATGTAGATCGGCAGCAGCGGCTTCAGCGACGCCGGCGCCGGAGCGGCTTTCCGGGCCGCGGCTGTCGGCCGGTTCGCCGGAACTGCTATCCAGGCCAGGATCAGCATGACGAAGGCCGATAGATAGAGTGCGAACGGGGCGTGCCAGCCGCCGCGATCGGCGATGGCGCCGGCGATCGGCAGGCTGATGAAGCCGGCAGCGGACACGAAGACCTGCTGGAAGCCCATCATGCGCGAGCGCATCCCGCCTTCGTACCGCTCGCTGACGAGCGAATAGGTCGAGACTGCGATGCCTGACGCTCCCAGGCCTTGAAGGAACCGGAGCACCAGCAAAGGCGCGGCGCCGTCGAACGCCATACAGGCTACGCCGGCCATCCCATAGAGGGACAATGCCAGCAACAGCAGGTTGCGCGTTCCCGTCCGCTCCGCAACCCAGCCGGAAACCGGTCCCCCAAACATGATACCGATGCCGGACATCGTTTCCAGCAACTGGGAAATCAGCGCGCCGGGTTTTCCACCGAAGAACCGGACCATCAAGCGTGCGACCGGATCGTCAGGCCTGGCGTCGAACACGCCTCCGATGATCGACATTACCGGCATGATCGCCAGTACCAGCAAGACGTTGAAGCCGATCGAGGAGAGGATGACGAACAGGCCGACCGCGTCGCGCGGGCCGGTTATGGCAAGCGCCGAACGGCCGGTAGCGCCTTTATTGTCAATCGTCACCGTCTTCCCCTGCCCAGGCCCACGCGGCTTATCATCTAAAGGAAAGCAGGATAGACACGGGAACACGCAGCGCCAAAGGGGAATTCATGCCGACCAAACCACAAGCCAGCGAAACCGCGCAGCTTCTGGAACAGGAGCACCGACGCCAGGCCGCGTTGATTGCCGGCGATTTCACCGCTCTGGATCGAATCCTGGCGGACGATCTGATCCATGTTCACGGCGGCGGCAATGTCGACGACAAGGCGCAGTATCTCGGACTGCTGAGAACGCTGTTCACCTTCGTCGCCATCGAGCGGCGGAATCCCGACATCCGCTTCCTGGGCGATGCCGCGCTGATGACCGGGGAGATGACACAGACTGTGCGGCTGAATGCGACGGGTGAGGTCAAGACCATCAGCGCCTTCGGCACTCAAGTGTGGGCCCGGCGTGGCGGTGAATGGCAGCAGCTGCTGTATCAGGCGACCGAGATCGTTCCCCCTGATCCCGGCGCTTAAGGCCTGTGGGCAGCCATCGCTTGGAGCGGCGTTGAGCAATAACTGGCCATTGGCCCTAATGCTCTTCCGGGTGCAGCAGGCGATGCAGGTGGACGATGACGTAACGCACGGAGGCATCGTCGATCGTCGCCCGGGCGACCGACGTCCACGCCTTCTTGGCCTCGGCATAATTCGGATAGATGCCGACGACATGCAGCTTCGAGGGATCGGCGAAGTCGGTCTGCGAACCTTTTTTCAGTTCGCCGCCGAACACGAGGTGGAGAAGCTGCTCATTTGTGTGATGTTGGTCGGCCACGGCGCGATTCCTTGATCGGATATGTACAAATTATCGCGCCATGCCGGTCTGGCGCAAGCGAGACCACCGCGAGATATGGCCGCGCCGCGGAGGAAACATCATAGCGGGTTCGCGGGTTACCCCAACATGATGAATGACGCGAACAACGAACCTTTGGTGCCCGGCTCCAATCCGGATCCGGCATCGCCCAACCATGCCCCTATCAAATCCACGACGGACGCGCGCGCAGGCGTCACATTCGGCACGATGCGCTGGGTGCTGGCCATATCGCTGGTCGCAGTCGCCATCGTCCTCCTGTCACTGTGGGCAATCACCCCACAGCACTAAGGCAAGCGGCCGGGTACTGCCCGGCCGCTGCACGAAGAACGCCGCCGCTTAGTAGTTGCCGGGCGGCGGAACGGCGAGCGACTGCTTGTCCAGGACCGTGAAGTTCCGTCCGTCCCAGCGATAGCTGTCCATCGAGCCGGTGCGCTCGGACGCGCCGTGCGTCTGGAAGACGACCGTTGGAGCGCCACCCTGCGGACTCTGCATCACTTGATAGGACAGCGCCAGAACGCCGCCGGTATGGACGACTTCGCCCGAAGGTAAAGTCACGAAGAGCTCGATCGAGGACGGACCGTCTCCGATAAAGAGATGAGGCTCGCCCGCGCAGGTCAACCGGTGCGGATCGGCGATGTAACTGGGCCGGCCGTCGCCCGTCAGGCTGACAGACTGGATCGGATTGTGCGCCTGGAACCCGGCCGGGCAATCCGACTGAGCCTGCTGCAGCCATTTCGCCACCGGCGCGGGATAATTGTCGGCAGCCATGCCCGCGGCAGCGTTTGCCGGGGCGCCGAACATGAGAAGTGAGGCCGGCAGGACGCCGAGCGCCGCGAGCCGGACGGTGTTGAACATGGACATTGGAATTTTCCCGTAGTGACTACGTATCGAAAAAACAGTGTTGGCGCGGGATAGGTTCCTTGTCGCGATTTTTCCCGCCATGTTGTTAACAACATTGAGCTGAAGGGTAGACTCACGTTGGCCAATCTAGCAAAGATGGCCGAAATCACGACCCCTCGGAGGAAGAACAATGATGATTCGTATTTTCGCCGCCGCCGCTCTCGCGACCCTGACGGTCGGAGCCGCGCAGGCCGGCACCATCACCAACGGCACCTGGGCGCCATCCGGCTGCAAGACCCCAGGTGACCCGCCCGCCATCTCCGGCAAGAGCCCCGAAGCCTACAACAGCAGCGCCAAGACCGCCCAAGCCTGGCAGGCGTCCGCCAAGGAATTTGCCGATTGCGTCAACGCAGAAGCCAAGACCGACCAGAACGCGATCGTTTCGGCAGCGAACGAGAATATCGGAAAGCTGTCCAAAGAGATCGACGCACTGAACCAGCAATCGAACGAAGCGGTCGAAAAGCTGAAGAAGCAGAAGCACTAACCGGCTGAGGCGATAGCCGGGGCGCTTCGGCCGCCCCGGCTATTTCTTTTTTTGGGACATGAAGCCATGGGCGAAGCCAAACGGCGCACGGACGCGGGGCTGGCGACCCGTATGTCTCTGACTTGCTACGAGATTTCCGCTGATCCCATCAACATCCGCCCAGGCGCGCCGGAGCGGGCGTGGATGGATGCATCGAACCAACAATTCGCCTATCGCTGCCTGCCGCTGGTCAGCGCCAACGCGCATGGCTGGGAAATCCTGTCCCCCGTCGCTTTCGACGCAGAATGGACCGGCAGCAATGCGCTGGACGGCGTCAAGATCGCGCCGCTGACCCCGTTCGGCGATTATCCCCCAGTGATCAGCCATTTCGGCGAGGGTGTCCTCACCTTTCATGTGCTGGGACTGTTCCGTACCGACCCTAAGGTCAATCTCTGGGTCACCGGCCCGGTGAACCGGCCGAAACACGGCATCCAGGCGCTGACCGGCGTGGTCGAAACCGACTGGGCGGTCCAGACCTTCACCATGAACTGGAAATTCACCGCGCCGGGCATCCGCGTGCGGTTCGAGAAAGACGAGCCGTTTTGTTTCTTCTTCCCGATTCCGCGGGGCAATCTCGACGAGATCCAGCCCCGTGTGCGGTCGATCTCGGAAGCGGATACCGACACCTACAACGCCTATGGCGCGTTCCGCGACAGCCGGGCCGAGTTCATCGACACGCTGCAGACGCCCGGCAGCGAGGCCAACAAGGCCAAATGGGAGCGCACCTATTTCCAGGGTGCGCGGCCGGACGGCGTCAAAGGCGCTCCGGACCACCAGACCCGCATCCGTCTGAAGCCGTTCCAACGCTGAGATGCTCTCGAGATGGGCATGATCGCCTGGATCGACGGCCGGCTGAGCCCGGTAGAAGACGTTCGGATCGACCCGCGCGACCGCGGCTTCACGCTGGGAGACGGGCTGTATGAGACCATTCGGGCGAAAGACGGCGCCCTGCTGAGGTTCGACCGGCATTTCGCCCGGCTGAACGACGGACTGAGAGTCCTCGACATCCCGCTTACGCTGGACGAGGCAGCGCTTGCTGAAGCGATGTACGCAGTGCTGGCCGGAAATAGCCTCGCCGATGGCGTTGTCCGTCTCACGGTCAGCCGTGGCGTTGGTGCGCGCGGCCTGCCTCCGGATCCAACCTCAATGCCGACGGTGGTCATCACCGCGGCGCCCTATCACGCGCCGGTACCGGGCCGGGCGATGATCGCCACCGTCACCCGGCGCAACCACCTGTCGCCCCTGTCGCGGATCAAGGTTACAAGCTGCGCCGATTCGATCCTGGCGCGGATCGAGGCTACGAAGGCGGGCTATGACGACGCCATACTGCTAAACGGCGCGGGAGTTGTCGCCGAGGCGACGGCGGCGAACGTCTTTGCGGTGATCGACGGGGTTTTGGTCACACCGCCCATCCAGGATGGTGCTTTGCCGGGTGTGATGCGCGCAGCAATCATGGCGCGACTGACAGTCGAGGAACGCTCATTGAAGCCGGAGGATATGGCGCAGGCGAATGAGCTTTTCCTGACCACCAGCCTGGGGATCAGGCCGCTGACCGGACTGGGCGAACGCGCGCTGGAGATTGGGGAAACGGCTTGCGGATTAAGAGATTTGTAGGGAAATCGCCTACGAGAACGTGAAGCGCGGTTTCCGCTTGTCCAGAAACGCCGCCGCCCCTTCCTTCAGATCTTCGCCGTCGAAGGCCTTGGCGAACAGGGCGCGGGATGTGTCGGTTTCGTCGACGGCGCCGGCCAGGATTTCGCCGAAAATCGCCTTGGTGGCGCGAATCGAATATTGCGAGCCGGCAGCCAGCGTCGCGGCATAGTCGCGGGCCTCCCCCCAAAGGTTTCCGGCAGGCCAGCAGCGATCGATCAGACCCAGCGAAAGGGCGGCGCCCGCTGTCACCACCCGCCCCGTCATCAGCAGATCGCGCGCCGCGCTGATGCCGACGGCGGCGATGAGCCGTCGTGTGTCTTCCAGGGGATAGGCGATGCCGAGCTTGGCCGGCGTGACGCCGAAGCGCGCACCCTCCGCCGCGAAGCGGAAATCGCAGCACAACGCCAGGCTGCAGCCGCCACCGACGCACGGCCCCGCAATCACCGCAATCGTCGGCTTGGGAAATTCTGCCAATGCACGTGTCGCGAAGGCCATGCGCCGCGCATAGGCGTCCGCCGTACCGGTTGCCATGATCTGCGCGAATTCGGCGATGTCGGCGCCGGCGGCAAACGCGCTGTCGTCGACCCCGCTGACCATCAGCACCTTGATCGCCGGATCGGCCGCTACCTCGACCAGCAATCCGGGAATCGCTTGCCAGATGGCGTCGTTCAGCGCGTTCAACCGGTCCGGCCGGTTGAGGATCAAGCGCGCGACCGGCGCCTTGCGCTCGAGATAGATCGGCTGGCTGTTCATGCTGCAACCTCCAGCGGCTCTTTCCCAAGGATCATGTCGGCTGCCTTTTCCGCGATCATCAGCGTCGAGGCGTTGGTGTTGGCCGAAGGCATCGACGGCATGATCGAGCTGTCGGCCACGCGGAGCCCCTCCAGCCCGCGTACGCGCAGCTGATCGTCGACCACCGCCATACGGTCGCTATCAGGCCCCATGCGGCATGCGCCGATCAGATGGAACACGGTCGAACCCTGCTGTCGCGCCCAGTGCATCAGCTCGTCGTCGCTCTGTGCGTCGGCGCCCGGCAATTCCTCATGATCGTAGAACGGTTGAAGTTCCGGCGTCGCCATCAGCCGGCGCGCCAGTTTGATCCCAGCCAGAAGCACGCGCCGGTCGTTCTCATGGGCCAGATAGTTGGGTTGGATAGCCGGATACTCGAACGGGTCGGTGGAGCGCAGACGGACATAGCCCGTGCTCTCCGGCCTCTGCTGCCAGGCACCGCAGGTCATGCCCGGGAAGTCGTCCAGCATCCCGGCGATGCCACCGGCCTTGTAACTGGCCGGTGTGAAGGTGAACTGCAGGTCCGGCCCGTCCAAAGCGGGGTCGGATTTCCAGAAGACATGCACGAGCGACGGACTGAGGGACAGGATGCTGGGCCTGCCCAATGCCCACTTGGCCACCTCACCCCACAGGCGCGGCGGGCGCGCCAGAGTGTTGATCGTCATGCCCTTGGCCCGCGCCACCATACGCACGGCATAATGATCGCGCAGATTCTCGCCGACACCGGGCAGTTCGTGCCGGACCGCGATGCCGAGCCCGGAGAGCAGAGCCGCCGGGCCGATGCCCGAGCGCTGCAATAGTGCCGGGCTGTTGATCGCGCCCCCGGACAGCACGACTTCCCGCCGCGCGGCGACCGTTCGAACCGGTCCGCTGGGCCCACCCACCCGATACCGCACACCCGTCGCGCGCCGCCCATCGAACAGGATTTCGGTTGCCTGCGCTTTGGTGCGCAGATCGACTCCACCCTCGGCAATGGCGGGGTAGAGATACGCGCGCGCCGACGAAACCCGGCGGCCCCGCGCAATGGCGCGTTGGAAGGTGCCGACACCGGCCTGGTTCGCCGCGTTGTAGTCCGGATTGTACGGAATCCCGATACTTTCTGCGCCCCTGATGAAGGCGTCGCAAATCGGATGATGCCAATCGAGTGTGCTGACAGCGAACCTGCCGCCGACGCCGCGATAGGACGGATCGGACCGATCTTCTTTTGTCAGGTGCAAACGCCGCTCTGTCCGGCGAAAATAGGGCAGCACATCGGCATAGCCCCAGCCGCGATTGCCGAGCTGCGCCCAATGATCGAAATCGGCCGTCTGTCCGCGATTATAGACCAGCCCGTTAATCGCGCCGGAACCACCGACTGTCCGCCCCTGCGTGGTGGCAAAGACCCGGTTGTCGACATTGGGGACAGGTTCGGTCTTGAACTGCCAGGTATAGGCGGGGTTATACAGCGTCTTGATGTAGCCTGCGGGAATGTGGATGAACGGACTGCGGTCAGGCGGCCCGGCCTCCAGGATGCAGACGGAGTACCGCCCAGCCTCCGCCAGCCGCGCCGCCACGAGCGATCCCGCCGAGCCGGCGCCGATCACGATATAGTCGAAGACACCGCTATCGGCCGTCTCCAAGCCTGCCCGGTCCGTCACGAACTTCCCCGTTTCCTGAGTCCTGTCAGCAGTTTAGCGCGATTCGCCGAACCCGTCCGCCCGCCGGTTATCGCCCTGATTACGCAATTGCAAGACCAACCTGTACCGGCTGGTGGCATAATCTGAAGTACAAGGCCGGCCGGCGAACGAAAGAGGCCTCACATTGGCCAAGTAAATTTCCGACAATCACATCCGGGGTTGTGGAAATTACGACCGAATTATGGCGCGAAGCTTACCAAGATTTAATGAAGATTTCCGATTCGGCGATGGTATGGTTTTGCACCGATTCGTACTTATGGAGTTTCCAATGCGTCGCCTTCTCGCTGCCCTGGCCGTCATCGCCCTGGCTGGGCCGCTTCTGTCCTCAACCGCTTCCGCGGCCACGCATCACCATCGTACAAACCACCATGCGCATGCGCGGCACCATCACCTGATGCATCACGCGCATGGTCATCACCACACGACGCATCACCGCCGTCATCGCTGATCCGGGCGAAGATTTGCGAAAGGCCGCGGCGAGCGCATCGCCGCGGCCTTTTTGTTTGCGCCTTTCGCTGGAAGCCGCGACCTGCCCCCGCTAAATCTGGCCGGGCGAGGAGTTCTTCATGAGCCAGATGAAAATCCCGGCCGTCTTCATGCGCGGCGGCACCAGCAAAGGCCTGTTTTTTCACGAGCGCGACCTACCCGCCGGCGATGCCGCGCGCGACCGGTTTCTGCTGTCGGCTTTCGGCAGCCCGGACCCGTATGGAAATCAGCTGAACGGCATGGGCGGAGGCGCTTCTTCGCTTTCCAAGACGATCATCGTTCGCCCCTCGACGCATCCCGAGGCCGACATCGACTATCTCCACGGCCAGGTTTCCGTCGAAGGGCCGACGATCGATTACAGCGGCAATTGCGGCAACCTGTCGGCCGCGGTCGGCCCGTTCGCCATCGACGAAGGCCTGATCGCACCCACCGTTCGGGACGGCGAGGTCCTGGTCCGGTTGCACAATCTGAACAGCAACACGCTGATCCATGCGCGCGTGCCGGTGCGCGACGGCCGCTTTGCGCCGGATGGCGATTTCGTCCTGCCCGGCGTGGCCGGTACAAGCGCCCGCATTGCGCTCGATTATCGGAGGCCCGGCGCACCGGACACCGGCGCCCTGTTTCCGACCGGCAAGCTGGTCGAGCAGATCGTCATCGACGGCCAGACATTCACCGCCACGCTGGCTTACGCCCCGCTGCCCATGGTCTGGGTCCGCGCCGAAGATGTCGGGCTGGATGCGACGATCGCGCCGGCAGACATGGACGCCAACCGGCCCGCGATGAGGCTGCTGGACCGCATCCGCCGCCAAGGCGCCAAACGGATGGGCCTGTGCGACACGCCGCAAAACGCGCCGCTGGCCAGCCCGAAGATCGGCATTGTCGGCGCGCCACGCGATTACACCGCACTGGACGGACAAGCCGTGCGTGCCAATGAAGCCGACCTGGCCGTCCGCGTCGTTTCGATGGGGAAGGCGCACAAGGCCATCCCACTCACCGGCGCGATGTGCCTGGCGGCCGCGACCCTGGCGACCGGCTCGGTCCCCGCCGTTGCTTGCATCCGCCCCGTCGCCGGCCCGGACGTGCGGCTGGCCACCCCCTCGGGGGTGCTTGCGGTCGGCGCGGAACTGAACCACGAGCGCGGCATGCTGCACGCCGAACGTACCATCGTCTATGCCAGTGCCCGGCGGCTGATGGACGGGTTCGTTTACGGGCAGGGTTAGCCGCGGTCGACTATTTGGCAGAGGGCTCCCACAGCTCGATGGCGTTCCACTCCGGGTCGTGGATACGGGCGAAATGTCCGGTTTCAGGGCTGTCCCATTCGGCGCGGGTTTCGACCGGGATGTTGGCGGCTTTCAGCTTCTCGATCATCCCGGCTAGGTCGCTGACCCGGAAATTGAGCATGAAGGCCTTATCGGCCGCGAAATAGTCCGTGTCCTGCTTGAAAGGCTGGAAGACCGTCGGTCCGGCCTGGGTTTCCCAGACATACTTACCCGGTGCGGCGCCGACGCCTAGATGCTCGAGATACCAGGCCGCGAGTGCCTTCGGATCGCGCGACCGGAAAAAGAATCCGCCGAAACCGAGAACAGCCATCCCTCACCTCCTGGTTTGTGGCAGGATCATATCCGCCCGTCGGCATGGCCGGTAGCGGAAAACGCGAGGGAGAGTCGATACCGTCACCCGTGGTGCCTTTCGAGATCGGCTCAAAAGATTCAGCCGAAAGCGCCAAATTCTATAGCGCCGTTTTCGGCTGGCAGTCACCGATATGGGACCGGCACGCCTGATCGCGTCAGGGCACGAGGGCGGCCCGACCGGCATGCTGAACGCGCTCGGCCACCCGCCCGAGAATTACGTGACGGTCTATATCCAGGTCGACGACCTGGAGGCAGCTTTGGACCGTGTTGCCGAAGCCGGTGGCAAGACGCTCGTTCCACCCGTCCCGCTGCCCGACGGCCGCCGCTTCGCCTGGGTCAACGATACGGCCGGGAACATCATCGCGTTGCTGACGCCGATGATGTCGGCCTAGGTCTGTTCGATTGCCGCCCGGAGGTCTTCGGTCGTGCGGGCGATCTTCACGTCGTCGAATGCTTCCAGGAATTCCGGCTGCGCATGCGCCAGGGCGTCCTCGTTGGGCGAAATTGCGGTGGCGGGCTCCGAAGGCCAGAATATGAGCCCGTTCGTCCGGCGCGCCAGTTCGAGCATGGCTTCGAAGAACGCATCGCCACCGCAATGGTTGAACATCAGATTACTGATTTCGGGCTCGTCAGCGCCGTAGATGTCGCCGCCACTGCCATCGGGGAAACGTACGCGCGAAAAATCGTCCTCGAACCTAGCGTCCGGCCCGAACGCAGCCTTCAATACCTCAATGTTGAAGGAAGCAGTTGCACCATTCGAAAATGCATTCAGAAATATGTCGAAGCTCATGAAATTA
>DATJHU010000005.1:0-2382 GCA_035493715.1 Alphaproteobacteria bacterium
CCGTATCGCGTCCTATGCAAAAAACCCTGATCAGACCGCGCTGCTCGAATCCTATGACAAGCTGGCGGCACCGATCGCCAACCGTCCGGCGGGTTCGGTGACGGCCACGCTGTCGCGCGTGCCCAACACGGCCGGCGAAAGTCCGCTCGGCGACATCGTCGCCGACGCCCAACTCGCCGCGACCCGTGCGGAGGACAAGGGCGGCGCGGTGATCGCCTTCACCAACCCCGGCGGCGTGCGCGCCGACATTCCGCACAAGGAGAACGGCGCGGTAACCTATGCCGACCTGTTCGCCAGCCAGCCGTTCCGCAACCAGCTGGTGACGGTGACCCTGACCGGCAGGCAGATCAAGGACATGCTGGAGCAGCAATGGCTTGATCCAAAACGGCCACGGATCCTGCAGGTATCGAAGGGTTTTGCCTATACGTGGGACGGATCGAAAGGCGACGGCGAGCGCATCATCGCGGAGCGGATGTCGCTGAACGGCGGGCCGATCGATCCCGCCGCGAGCTATCGCATCACCGTGAACAATTTCCTGTCCGTCGGCGGCGATGGCTTCACCGTGCTCACCCAGGGAACCGCTCCGCTGATCGGCGTCTACGATTCCGATGCACTGCATGCCTATTTCGGGGCGAACAGCCCGGTCGGCCCAACCGCCGCCGACCGCATTGTCAGGATAAATTGAGCCTGATGCCGTGGGCCTTTCCCAGCGGCCCCTAAGCGCCTAGATTACCCGATCTGTTGCCGGCGCGCTGCTTAACGCCAGGATTTCGCATGACACTCCTTCTGACCCATACCGCGTGCCTCGACCATGTTACGCCCCCGGGACATCCCGAGCGTCCCGACCGGCTGCGCGCAGTCGCCGAGGTGATGGCCGAAGATCGCTTCAAGCCGCTCACGCGCAGCGAGGCGCCGGAAGGCAGTCTGGATTCCGTCACGCTGTGCCATGGCGAGCACTATGTCGGCGAGCTCCGGCACATCGCCCCGCAAAGCGGCATGATCTATATCGACGGCGACACCTCGATGTCGCCGGGCACCTGGGAAGCAGTGATGCGCGGCGTCGGCGGCGCGGTGGCGGCGACCGATGCTGTCATGTCCGGGGCTCACCAGAATGCCTTCGTCGCGGTGCGCCCGCCCGGTCACCATGCGGAGGTGTCGAAGCCGATGGGCTTCTGCTTCTTCGACAATGTCGCCATCGCCGCCCGCCACGCCCAGCGCAAATATGGGATCGAGCGCGCAGCCATCGTCGACTTCGACGTCCATCACGGCAACGGCACGCAGGATATCTTCTGGCACGATCCGACCGTGATGTATTGCTCGACGCACCAGATGCCGCTGTTTCCGGGCACCGGCGCCAGCGGCGAGCGCGGCGAGCACGACACCATCGTCAATGCGCCGCTGGCGTCAGAGGATGGCAGCGCAAAATTCCGCGCGGCGTTCGAAAACCTGATCCTGCCGCAGTTGCAGAAGTTCGCGCCCGAACTGGTCATCATCTCCGCCGGCTTCGACGCCCACTACCGCGATCCGCTGGCCTCGCTGAACCTGCGGGCGGACGATTTCGGCTGGGTCACGCGCAGGCTGATGGACCAGGCCGAAGCCAGCGCCGGTGGCCGGGTGGTCTCGGTGCTGGAAGGCGGCTACGATCTGCAGGGACTAAAAGAATCGGTAGCGGCCCATGTCACCGCACTGATGGGCGCCAACGCATCGACAGGCGCGTAAATCCCCGCCACAACAGTGGCGCAAAAGCCTTTGTTTTGACGCGTTTTTCTCCGTCCCGACCGGGGTGTCCCACCTCGCCTGAAAACGCTATAATTTGATTCTGCGCCGGACGGTTTTAAGGGGCGCATCCGGGAACAGAAGTAATGGCCGAAAATACCCAGGCGGACGTCAAGAAGCTCACCTTCGAACGCGCGATGGAGGAGCTGGAATCGATCGTTACGCGGCTCGAGGGCGGCAAGGTGCCGCTCGAGGAATCAGTCGCGATCTATGAGCGCGGCGAGGCATTGAAGCGGCGCTGCGAAGAACTGCTGCGGCAGGCGGAAGCCCGCGTCGACAAGATTACCACCGATGCAAGCGGCCAGGTCACCGGGACCGAGCCGCTCGACGTGCAGTGAACGGCGCGGAATATCCCCGCCGGGCCGACATCGCCGGGCAATCCGGACCGAATTCGGCGCTCGCTCCCCATTAAAGGACTGAATAACCGGTCGGTTCGGCGGCTGATTTAGTTCTTGGCGTCCTGCCCAGCCTGTTATAGTCGGCCATCACCGGGGACAGTACGTGCGCGTCCAGCACCGCCATATCATCTATATTCAGGGCTACGATCCGCGCGGGCTGGCGCAATATTACCGCATGTTCCGGACCGAACTGCGCAAGTTCGGCCGG
>DATJHU010000006.1:0-27930 GCA_035493715.1 Alphaproteobacteria bacterium
CGCATATTGCGTAGCGGTGAATTCGATCCTGCAAAGCTGCGAGATAAAGGCGACGAACGCGGCCGAACCGAGACCGCCGGTCACGTTTTCCAGCAAGATCGACAAGGCGAGTACGCTGTTGTCGTGCCCGGCATGGGCCAGCACCGCATACATCAGCGTCGAAACGTTCTGCAGGATGCCGCAAATCAACAGAGCGCGAAACAACCCCCACCGCGCGACCACCGCCCCGCCGAGCGCCAATCCAACCAAGGTGGCGATGACGCCGAAGACCTTGCTGATCGCTGCGATCTCCGTCTTGGCGAAACCCAGCGAAATATATAGCGGCCCGGCCATCACTCCTGCCAGTGCATCGCCGAATTTGTAGAGGACGATGAAGAGCATGATCGCCAGCCATCCTCTACGGCTGAGGAAGTCACGGAATGGCGCCACGACCGCCATCTTCAGCCACTCGATGATCTTGTGGCGGGTACTGCCGGTGAGTGGGGCAAGAGCGGTGCCGCTCGGCTCCGGGGTCAGCAGCACAGTGACAATGCCTACCCCCATTAACGCCGCCATTACACTATAGGCGAAATGCCAACCGCCGTAGGCTGCCGCATAGAGCGCGCCGGCAGAAGCGGCGATCATGCCGAAGCGATAACCCCATTGCGTGGCCGCCGCGCCAGCGCCCTGCTGCTCCGCGGTCAGCAGCTCGATGCGATAGGCGTCGATCACGATATCCTGGCTCGCGGACAAGAATGCGACGATGACCGCGAACAGGGCGGTCCGGGAGGGATCGACCGCAGGATCGGTCATGCCCATTCCCAAGATGGCAAATGCCAGTGCGACCTGAAGAACAAGAACCCAGCCACGCCGGCGCCCGAACCAGCGGGTCATGAACGGCAGCGGCAGGCGATCGATCACCGGCGCCCAGAAGAACTTTAAACTGTAGGATACGGCGACTAGGGAAAAGAGCCCGATACTCCCGAGCTTGAGGCCGGATTCGGCGAGCCAGATCGACAGCGTTCCCGCGGTCAGAGCAAGCGGCAGCCCGCTGGAAAATCCCATGAACAGGATTGCGAGCTGGCGTGGCTCGCTATAGGCGTCGAGGACGCGGCGCCAGCCGCGGGGGGGTGCGGCGCTCACGCCTCGCCCTTCTTCATCAAATCCATCATCTGGTGCAGCCCGTCGGCGAAGGCGATCTTCGGTTCCCAGCCGAGTAGCGCCTTGATGTGTCTGATATCGGCCAGCGTCTCCATCGAATCGCCGGTGCGTCGCGGCATCACGACCTGGTCGGGAGTGATCAGGTCGGCAAGTTCCTTGATCGAGATGTTGGTGCCGCTGCCCACATTGAAGGTCGCGCCGCGCACGTCGCTTTCGAAGGCGGCGATATTGGCGTCGGCGATGTCCAGCACATGGATGAAGTCGCGGCGCTGGTCGCCGCCGCCGTGGATTTCCAGCGTCTTCCCGTCCATCCAGTTGCGCAGGAAGATGCCCAGCACCAGCGCATAGGCGCCGACCTGCGGCTGCCTGGGGCCATAGACGTTGAAATAGCGCAGCACGACGGTCGGGAAGTCGTAGATGCGGTTGAACAGCAGGCAATATTGCTCGCCGACCGCCTTCGACAGGCCGTAGAAGTTCAGGAAATCCGGCGGTGTGACGTCTTCGATGTGCGGTGCCGGGCGGCTGCCGTAGAAGGTGGACGAGCCGCTATAGACCAGCTTCTTCAGCTTCGCGTCGCGCGCGGCGATCAGCACGTTCTGCGTGCCGACGACATTCTGCTGAGTGCAGGTGTCGATCGCGTCCATCGACGGCCCGGAGCGGGACATGGCGGCGCAATGGAAGACGCCCACCGTGCCCTTCACCGCCGCATGGCAAGTGTCCATGTCGCGGATGTCGCCCTCGACGAACTCGGCGGCCGCCGGTACCCATTCGCGCTTGCCGAACGACAGATTGTCCAGCACGCGCACCTGGTAGCCGCGATCGAGCAGGCGCTGCGAAAGATGGCCGCCGATGAAACCCGCGCCGCCGGTGACCAGAACTTTGTCAGCCATGATTCCTCATTCTTTCGCCTTACCCTCATAGACCTTCCGGAAAAACTCCAGGTCCTCCGGCGTATTGATCCCGCGCGCCTCCCATGGGTCGCTGACCCGGTGGCGCAGCACGTCCCAGCCGATCGCCGACAGATGCACCAGGAAGGGCAGGAAGTTCTGCTCGCCGGTAGCGGCGCCCACTGCGGCCTGGGCGACATATTCGTCCCAAACGTCCTTCAGGCCCTCGGTCGACAGCACGAAGGTGCCGACATCGCCGAAGCCGCCGGGATGACATCTGTCGCCCTCGCGGCTCTGTAGGATGTTGATCAGGTGGCCCTGGGTGTCGAACTCGTATTCGACATAGGGCTCGTCCAGCGCGACGACGGGGATCACCATGCGTTTTGCGGCGCCGCCATGCAGCTTCAGGCTGGCGGCGATCGTCTCCGCCGAGACATGGACCTGGTCGCCCCAGATGACCAGGATCGCCTGTGCTTTTCCCCAGACGTCGGCTCCGCCGAAGATCGCATCGCCCATCCCCTTGGGCACCGGCTGGATGCCGGTCGAGATCATTGCCCGGTCGGGATCGCCGGCCAACGCCCGGTCGAAAAACGGTTTTCCAGCGGGGGAGACAACCACGTGGATCTGATCGACGAACGGCTTCAGTCTGTCCTTCAGGATGCTCCAGATCGTAGCCGTCTTGCCGACCGGCGCCAGGATCTTCGGCAGGTCAATGCCGAGGCGCGAGCCACGCCCTGCGGCGGGAATGACGCCGCAATATTTCACTGGGTAGCCCACGTTCTCAGCGCGATCAGGTCAGGGAAAAACAGGTCGGCCTCGCCTTTCAGCGAGGTGTCGTGCACGGCGATCACCCGCAGGCCGGCCGCGTGCCCGGATTGAACGCCGGACAGTGCATCCTCGACCACAACGGATTCCGCGGTCGACAGTTCGTATCGTTCCAGACACAGCAGGAACGGGTCGGGCGCCGGCTTGCCCCGCGCCACGTCTTCGGCGGTGATGATGCCGGTGAAAAGATCGGTCAGCGCGCTCGCGCGCAGCGCGGCGGACACCGAGCCGAAGCTGCCTGAGGTCACCAGGAACAGCACCTTGCCGATGCCCGCCAATGTCCGCAGCAGATCGACCGCGCCCGGCATGATCGGCATGCGTCCGGCGGCCACGGCGGCGCGGAACAGCGCCTGCTTGTCGGCTGTGAATTCGTCCAGCTCCGCCTCCGCCACGCCCAGGCTGGCATAGCCCGCGCGCGTCGTCTTGCCCTTCACGGCCTGGTAGTCGAAGCCGGGCAGCAGGTCGGGCCGCCGCTCGGCCAGCACGGCGCGATAGGCCTCGGCGTGCAGCGGTGTGGTGTCTACCAGGGTGCCGTCAAAATCGAACAGGAAATTGAGGCACGTATCGGGCGCGATCGCCGTCACCTGACGATGCCCAACAGGTTTCGCAAGCCCCGCACGAAGCGCCAGGACGGCCGCGTGAAGCCGGTGAAGGTGCGGTAGCCGACCGGGATCTCGGCGATCTCGACCTTCGACTGGATCAGGAGGCGCGTCATCGACGCAGCGTTGGCGGAGGATTGCCGGCGGACCCGGTCGGCGAAGCCACCCAGGCGGCTGCGCTGATAGAGGCGAAAGCCGGTCAGCGGGTCGGAAAAGATCACCTGGAAACGCAGGCTGAACAGCGCGGTCGCCACGAACGCGCCCAGCCAGCTGACGATGTATAGCAGGCTGCCCTCGCCATAGGCCGACCGCAACGAGCCGATGAACTGCTTCCGGCTCTGGGTACGCGATCCGTAGACGACGCCGAACGTGCCCTGGCGCAGCAGGTTGATGCCGACAAGTACGTCGCGCAGCCGGTATTCTCCGTCGCCGGTGATTGTCACGAAATACTGGCTGGTTCCGTTGTTCAGCCAGTCGACCAGGACGCCGACCTCCGACTCCATGCTCTTGAATCTGGTCTGCTCCAATGTCAGGTGGTCCGGGAAGCTCCGCTTCGGCACGTCCAGTCCGTTGATGCGCAGGCGGACATGGCCGAAATGGGCCTTCCAATCAATCTCGCCGAACTCCTGCAGCAGGCTTTCATGCGCCAGCGAGCGCTTCAGTAGATCGACATAGATGTCCAGGCTCGCCTTCTGCCCGATCTCGCCGTCATTCTCGGCCAGATCCAGCATCGTGCGGATGATCCGGTGGCCGCTATGGACCTTTTCCTGGATCGGGTTCTGGAAGTCGCCCTGGACGATCAGCGCGTTCCTGTAGCGGTCGCCGGTCAGCTTGTTTTCGTCCAGCGTGATGCCGTCGTCGGCGACTTGGCTGCCGCGATTGTAGAGCACATGCGTGATTGCCCCGCGGGCGTTCTCCGGGTCGCGTAGATAGAACAGCGCGCGGTCGATCAGCCCGGTGGCGTCCAGCGACTGGATGTCCAGGTCGTGGTGGAGGTTCGAGACGAACAGCTTGATCCTGGCCGGCGACGCCTTGATCGCCTCATCGGCGATGCGATAGCTGGGCAGCAGCGAGGAATGCTGCGTGCCGGGGCCATAGAGGACGACGTCGGTTTCGGCGAGCACCTGCTTGCACTCGTCGGATATCTCGACCACCACCTCCTGGGCCTTCAGCCAGGCGTCCTTTTCCGCAAGCGATTTGTCCGCGACCTCGGCCCAGCGGGCGCGATCCATCGCACCGTCCATGAAATAGGTCTCATGGATCGGCACCGGCGACTGGGCGGACACGATTTCCGCCTCGTTGACCAGGATCGTGCCATCCGCCTTGAGCGCCACCAGCGACCGGCATTCGCCCTTGCTGACATTGACCAGGTCGGCCTGCGACCCCGACAGGATCGCCAGTTCCCGCGTCGCCGCGTTGAAGCCGCCGGTCTGCAGATAGGCGCCGGCGAAGATCAGGTTGCCAACCGAGCAGTCGGCATATTCGAACGGCTTGCCGCTGCTTTCGGCATAGGCAAAGAAGATCGACAGCCATTCGCACAGCTTGGCCGCCATCTTGGGGCTGAGGTCGCCGAAATAATGGTCCAGCGGCGCGGAGATGCCGGCGATGACGCCGGTGCGGGCATAGTTCTTGATCGCCTCGACCTCGGCGGCCGAAACGTTCAGCGGCAGGCGATGCTCCAGCAGATGCTGGAAGGCGTATTGCTGCGGCGAATAGAGGTCCAGCAGATAGGACAGGTTCTTGCGGAAGTCCGACGGGCCCAGCATGCCCGGGATGAAGTTGCGCAGCGCACCGGTCGACAGGCCGTCGTCATATGCGTTGACCAGCAGGGTCAGCTTGACGTTGGGCCAGCGCAGCAGCTCGCGGATGAGCGTGGCGGAACCGCGACCGCCGCAGAACAGCGCGACCTTGGTCTCCAGCGAACGGGCAGCCGTCATAGGGTGGGCCTTTGGAGGATCTGCATGCCGAGCAGGAGCTGGCGGACGCCAATATAAAACACGAACAGGACGCGGTGAATGGAGCCGCGCACCAGCTTCATGCTGCTGGTGCCTGCGATCCGCGGCCGGTGCTCGATCTCGACCTCCGCCAGCGTCGCCCCGCGCTCAAGCAGTCGGGAGGTGATTTCGGTCGAATAGTTGAGCCCTTTGGCCTCCAGCGGAATCGCGCGGATGAGGGGGCCGGCCACCAGCTTGAAGGCGGAGTTGAAGTCCCGGTAGTGCGACCCGTGGAACAGGTTGCACAGTGCGCCGCTCGACCATGTCCCGAAACGGGCGAAGGCGCTGTCCTTCTTCTGGCGGACGCCGATCGCCGCCTGTTTCCCTGTGGCGCCGATCGCCGACACCATGGCGGGCAGGTTCTCGATCGGGAACTGACCGTCGGAATCGATCAGCAACACCCAGCCCCCGGTCGTGGATGCGATCGCCTGGGTCAGCGCCGCCGCCGCGCCCTGGTTCTTCGTCAGATGGACCGGTTTCAATTCCGGATTGGCCGCCGCGATCCGATCCAATATGGCGCCCGTATCGTCCTTGCTGCCGTCGTTGCACACGACGATCTCGAAATTTTCCAGATGATCGACGGATCTCAGATAGGTCAGCCAATCGCCGACGACCCGCTCGATCCCCGCGCACTCGTTATAGGCCGGCGCGGCAACCGAAAGCGTCCTAACGATCCTCTTCCCGTCTTGATCCGCGGGATTGATGCTGTTTGCCGACAACCCTGTCTCCGCCCGACTGCCTGGTTCGTGAAAAATAGCGCCGCGCCATCAACATAGCATCAAGATCGTGGCGCGGAGATAAGAGGTGTTCGCCGACGCGGAGAATTCCAGGCGGCTGTTCCGGTCGGCCCCCCTCAGAACAGGACCGTTATGGTAACCGTGTCTGTATAGCTGCCGACGGCGGCATTCGACTGGTTGCCGAGGATGCGTCCGTACATCGTCACGGTTTGGGTCGTGGTTGACCCCTTGGTGATGGAAATCGACGGAGTCGTATAGCCGATCACATTGTCCCACACCGTGGTTGGAGGGCCGGGTGGCGTATAGATCGTATAGGACAGCGTGTTCCCGCCGCTGGTCATTTTCCGGTTGCCGGCGGTGGCTCCAACGCCAAGGCCGGGACTGAGCGTGACAACGGAGCTGCCGACACAGGTGCCGACGTTGTTCTTGTATTTGAGCGTCAGCGTGGCCGTCGTATCGGCCGGCAGGCTGAAGGGATTAAGCTTGGTGCCGAAATTGAGCTTGGTCGCATTGACCGTCACGGAGGTGGCGCGGCCTGTCTGGGCCATGGCGGTCGATGTGCCGGCCACGGCCACAACCGCGAACGACAATGCGTGTACCGCCACCTTGGTCATTGGCAGCGCAGCGGACCGATCACAGGCAGATCGCCCCGAACATGGTGATAGGGAACGCTCACGTTGCATTTCGATCCATCCGGCATCTGGATCTGGAAGCTGTTCCTGGCTTCCAGCTCTGTTAGGTAAACCTCTCCGTCGAACCCAACAACGGCAAAATCCGCGCCATCGCGCTCGACGGACGAGCCGACCGGCAGCGGCCGGCCTTTCCCGTCCTGGAGGCGAACCAAGGCGCCCCGAGAATCCTTCACATCGAAATCGACCAGAACCCCGGACTTCGTCGGCGGGCGGACATAAACGTCGGTCGTGCCGGCGCTGACATCCGGCGGCAGGTCGGTCGACGTCAGCGTGATCCGGTTAGCCTGATAGGCGCGCAGGTCCGGAAGCAGCAGCTCGCCTGAGCTATTGGTCTTTCCGATCGGGCGGTTTTCGTAGGACACGCCGACCCCCTCGATATCGCCGGTGCGTACGATGGCGAAGCTATCCGGGATCGACCGTGCCGCGAAAACGTCGCCGCCGCCGATCACAAGGCTACCGCTTACGCCGGCACGATAGGACGTTGCCGCCGGGGATTGATCGACACCCAGCGTAACCACGCCGACTTCGTCGTCATATTCGAACTGGCCGAGGCGGCGCCGCGCATACCCTTCCGAGTCGATGAGGCTGAACCCATATTCGCCGGTCTCGGTCGCGGATTTGCTGGCTTGGACGACATAGCTGGCGCGCCCGCTGTCGTTCGAGGCGCTGGCATCGATCGAGTAACGGTTATCAAGGAAAAGGCTGAGGCCCAGCATTGCGCCATATCCCATCGCCGGGCGGCCGGTATCCGGGTCGGTTGCGCGCGGATTGACGTAACCGGTAGCGTAGAAGTTCAGGTTGTCAGTCAGTTCGGTTTGATAGGTGACCGTTGCGAGCGAGATCGACGCCCCGCCCGTCGCCAGCGAGTTCACCGCATTGCTGAAAGGAAGTTGCCGGACATAAGCGACCCCGATGGAGCCGAGCGAGCCGAGCTGGACGCCGCCTGCGACGCGGAAGCCGAAGTGCGGCACCGGTGTGCCCGATAGGCCCGCGATGTCGTTATAGCCGCCGCTGGCGAGGGTGCCGGACAGGCTGATGTTGTAATGCGCTGTGCTGCGCTGGATGTCCGCCGCCGCCATCCAACCGCTTTTTCCCCGTCCGGTGCTGCCGGACCCTGAGAAGGCGATAATGCCCAGCGTGCCGACGCCGATCGTCGTGCCGACCGTCGCCATACCCAGTTCCGAGGTGGCCTCGACATGTCCCTCCAAGGTCAAATCGTCCGTCATGCCGCGGCGAATGGTGCCTACGATCGCGCCCTGTCCGTATTGATCGCTGACCTCGGAATAGCGCTGGCGGAGAAGGCCGATATCGACCGAATACGAGCTGAGTCCGGGTTCGAGCAGTGAGCTGCTCGCATAAAAAGGTACGGTGGTAATGACTTGCCGGCCCAGTGCATCCTGATAGGCGATCGCCACTTCGCCTGCGCCGGTTACGATCGGCGCGCTGCGGATTTCGAATGGTCCGGGCGTTACCGGCTGGCTGAGCTGGCGTACGCCGTTGACCAGGACGTCGACCGTCGTCGGAACAGCCGTGGAGCCCGACAGCCTGGGCAGGGGAAAAGTCACCAGATCCGGGCGCAGCGTGAAATCGGACCCGATTTGCACGCCGCCGATTCGAATGGGACGCGTCGCGCTGAGGCTGCTGGTGATCACATCGCCGACCGTATAACGGCGTAGTGTGTCCGGGTCGGCATAGATCCAGTCGGTGTCGAGCCTGACAAAGGAACCCTGGCCGGGTATCGGCGCGAACTGGCTAAGCGCGGTTGTCGAAAATGTTCCGTATGGACCGAAGACGCGGGCGTCGAACTCACCGCCGCCGCTGGTCTGGCCCTGCGACTTGGTTCCCAGGATGTCATAATTGAGCACCAGCCCGACCATCGGACGTGTGACTTCCGGGTTCTTGCGGAAATCGCGCGGACCGTTGATTTCCTGCGGCCGCAAGGCCATATCGGACGCTTCGATGACGATCGTTTGGCTCGCTTCATCGATCTTGGCGTTCACCCCTGGCAGCGTGGCGAGCGCGACCAGCGTGTCCTTGGCGGAAAGGCCCGGATCGAGTTTGAAGCCAAGATCGTTAAGTTCGCTGGCGGTCGCATACAACGCGCCGTCGCGTTCTGTGAAGGTGCCCAGCACGCCTGTCTGACGCCCGTTCAGCATCATTTCCAGGACCAGAGTATGTTCGTCGGCCCGGGCCGGCCGAGCTAAGATTATTATTGCGGCTACCGCCAGAGCGGCGCAGGCGATGACAAATCGCTTTAACGGGGAATTGCGAGAGTCGTCTCTATGCGCGGCATCTGCTGGGTTTCGACGGCGAGGTGGATCGGCTCGCCGCCTGCCGCTAACGGATGGTTCCCGTCGCGGATCAGCCACCGCCGCTCGCCGCCGGGAAGGGCGTACGGGCTCGGCGATTGCATCTGGACCGTCAGAGTGCGTTTGCCCAGCAGCGGGTCGATCTTGACGAAGCGAACCATGCGGGTGCCGCTGTTGCGGACGATGAGGACCGCTTGTCCGTCGGCTTGGCGCTCCATACTCCAATTCAGCACCGGCGCACCGGTGGTCGCTGCCGCCTGGACGATGGGAAGCGAAACGCGCATCGCGAACGCCACGGTATTGGCGTGGGGATTGGGAATTTCGTCGAGCAGTACACGGAATGTCCGTTCGTTCTGCTGAGCGGTGTCGCGGGACAGAATTCGGACGGTCTGCGTCTGGCCCGCCGCGACGACGAATTGCGGCGGGGAGACGATCAGATCTGGCGTCGGATCGAGCTTGTCGTCGTTGCCCTGCTGCGACCAGCGAAAGCCACGGACTTGAAGCCTGGCGGATTCCGTTCCCGTATTGGTGACCTGAAGCTCGGCCGCGCTCTGGCTGGGCTCCATCGCGATCGATACCGGATTGAATTGGAGAGCCGCCGCCCTCGCCTCGCGGAGCGTCAGGCCCGACAATGCTAGTCCGGCGCCCAGTATCGCTGTTCGTCGCGACAGTAATAATTCAGCCATACAACCGGATCGCTCAGTAAGTAAGGGTCACTGTCACCGTATCAGTGTAGGAGTCGGGTGTCACGAATTGTCCGGAGGGCACTTTGCCATAGGCCGTAAAGGGCTGAGCGCTGCCATTCCCTGTGCCGCTCTGGCTGCCGGCGGAGGTACCCCAGTTGGTCGTATAGCCGGAATCCGAGAAGATGCCGTAGGACAGCGTCGCGGCGCTGCTCGCTGCCTTCATGACGCGCGTCGTTTCGCTGGCACCGTTCGTGCCCTTGTCCAATGCGATCGTATATGTCGTCGTATTGGTGCAGGTCGCCGTCACCGTCGCGGTGGCGGTGGACGCCGCGGAGGCGGAATAGGTGCCGAAACCCAGCGACCCGCTGCTAACCGTGCAGTAGGCCGCAACAGTGGCCGAACTGGCCAGTGAAGCCGTCGTCGAGGCTGCTTGCGCGCTCCCGAACGAGCCGAACGCCGCGGCACAAGAAGCGATGGTCAACCCAACCTTCAGAATACGCATTTTAGGTCCCTTTGTAGTATTGTTAGCTTCGAAGTTTCTTGATTCTCAAGTAATCAGTAAGTGATCTTGACAGTGACGGTGTCCGAATAGCTGCCGGGCGGTGTGCTGGTTTGCCCCGCCGTAATGCGCCCATATGCAGTAAAGCTCTGCGCAAATCCTGTGCCGGTTCCCGAAACGGTATTCGTGCCGACTGTGTTGCCCCAGTTCTGGGTGCGCGCGGAATCGCTGTAGATTTGATAGGTCAATTTGTTGCTTCCGTTCATCATGACGCGATTTGTAATCGTCGCGCCGGTGCCCAATCCCTTATCCAGGCCGATGTTGTAGCTCGTGCCGTTCGTGCAGCTGACCGATACGGCGCCGGTGGCATCGAAATTGGCGTTGCCGGTCGGGTTGTAAGCGCCAAAGGCCATGCTGGCGGAATTGATGACGCAGGTCGCCGATATCCCCGCGCTGACGGCGAAGGAGCCCGTGGAGGTGCCGGCACGAGCCGGCGACCCGCAGAGGAAGGCGCAAGCGACAGCCGGCACTGCCAGCCGGAGTATCTTTCGCTCGGCCGCTTCGGACGCGCTATTTGGCGGGAGCATCTCAATTGGCGTTAGTAGGTAACGGTGACGATCTTGTCGTCGGCTTCGTCCGTGGTCGCCACGAAGTTGTTCGAGGCAGGGCGCACGGAAATGGAATCGTTTGGCGCAAGGGGGGCGCCGCCGGGCGAGGTTCCCGATTCGCCGTCCGAAGATGCCGCCGAGCCGCCGAGGCCCGATCTGGAAGTTGCAATAGGGGCCAGGATCGCAAGCGATGTGGAGGTAACCGTCGGCGACCAGAGAACCGCGACCGTGCTGCCCCGGCAAGCGAACGAAGCGGCGATGATTGTCGTCGACGATCTCAGAAGCGCCGCGCAATCCTGCACTACGCGAGTGCTGACACCGATGCTCGCGCGCGCAACCGCGGCGTGAGCCGGCGTGGAGGCCATCTGCCAAATTGACAGCCCCAGCACGCAGACGTTCAGACATCCGCCAAGCACCAGCCAATTCCGAACGCGGCCGACCGGGGGCTTCGAGGTTTTCCCGCCGATCCCAATTCCTCGCATCTCAGTCGTACTACATGCTTGTTTCACGCGACTCCCGCTGTATTTAAATTTTCACTAAAAATATCCTTAATATTTACTGTTATGGTATACATTGTCAAATGGAATTTTTCGATAAATTGCGGCTCCAGCGGCACAGTAAAGCGCCTTGGCGCGTGCCGTCGCGCAGATGCGCGAGCCCGTATTCCCGTCAAATAAACAGCCGTCGTCGTCTCAGGGGGTATTGTCGAGGACACCGCTTATATAAGGATGGGCGAGGCGGGCTGGCTCGGCGATTCGAACCTGCCGTTCCTCTGCTTTCACGGGTTGTGCACAGAGCGCCCTCGCTCAGCCACTATATGGGCGAGGGGCTCTTCGATATGATCGCGGTGGAAAGCGAATCAAGCAGGTCAGCCTTTGTCCACAGAGCCGAACGACACCAGGAAATTGGGCGGGATGCAGGCCCTCGGCCTGCAATTCGTGCTCTATCTTTTTGTCGGCGGCATCTCGGCGGTCCTGGATATCGGCGGGTTCCTGGCCCTGCAATATGCGGGCATCGGCTATATCGCGGCTTCGGTCTCCAGTTTCGTCGCGGCGACCATCCTCAACTACTTCCTGTCCTATGTGCTGGCATTCACCCGGGGGAAATACTCGCAACGCAGCGAGGTGATCCGTTTCTGGCTGGTATCGCTGGTCGGTTTGTTGATTAACACGATCGTGGTCTGGCTGGTGGTCACCGAGATCGGAGCGCTGCCGATCGTCGGCAAGGTGGTCGCCGTTCCGGTCGTGCTGGTCTGGAATTTCGCCGGCCGGCGCCTGTTCGTCTTCCACAAGGACCTGCCGCCGGCTGCGATGGCTGTCGTGAGCCGGCGGTCCGCGCGCTGAATGTTGCGGCCCTTTGGTTTATCGCAGTCCGAAGAAGCTCAAGACAGCGATCACAACCACAACAAGGCCGACAAGATAGATGATGTTGTTCATAAAGCCGCACTCCGTTGCTGACAGGCTTTCGCCCAGTCCTTTGTGAATGCGAACTTTCTGGTGGAGGTTCCCCGCCGTCATCATTTGGTGTGATGGCGGATCGGACTTTGCGGGCGTAAGCTGGCGGAAAAACTGGTGGAGACCGCCATGAAATTCCTGTTCGCCATCGAGAAATTTCTCGTCCGCAATTTCGGCATCTCGCTGATCAGCTGGATCGTTTGCCGGCAGGCGGGCGTGAAGCCGGTCACGACCTTCCTGATGACGACCACCGGACGGAAGTCCGGCCGCAAGTTCGACACGCCGATCTTTTATTTTCCTTACCGTGACGGGTTTTACGTCATCGGCTCGAAGGGCGGCGCGCCGCAGCATCCTGTGTGGTTCCTGAACCTGGAGGCCAGTCCGGAAGCTTCCGTCAGGGTGAAGGGCAAGGTCTACAAGGTCCGCGCGCGGGTGGCGGAAGACCCCGAGCGGGCGGCGCTGTGGGACATGGCCACGATTGCCTATCCTCCGTATAATGACTACCAGAAGCGCGCCGGGGCGCGGAAAATCCCCGTTGTCGTTCTCGAGAAAGTGGCCTGACTCCCAAAATGGATAGTTCTGTTCGGCGCGATGCCGTCGTTATCGGCGGCGGACATAACGGCCTTGCGTGCGCCTTCTATCTGGCCAAGGCCGGCCTCAAGGTGACGGTCGCCGAGCGGCGAGGGGTCGTCGGCGGCGCCGCAGTGACCGAGGAATTCCATCCCGGTTTCCGCAACTCGGTCGCCTCCTACACGGTCAGCCTGCTGAACCCCAAGGTGATCGCCGAGATGGGGCTGGCGGCCCAGGGGCTGCGCATCGTCGAACGGCCGATCTCCAATTTCATTCCGTTCCCCGACGGCACGTATCTCAAACTCGGCGGTGGGCAGCATCGTACCCAGGCTGAGTTCGCCAAGTTCTCGAAAGCCGACGCCGCCGCCTGGCCGGAATATTCGGCGATGCTGGACGAGGTTGCCGATGCGCTGCGCATGCTGGCGGAGGAGGTTCCCCCCAATCTGGGCGACGGGCTGCCGGGCATGCTGCGCGCGCTGCGCCAGGGGCGGCAGATGATGCGCCTGAACATGAACGCACGGCGCAACCTCCTGGACCTCTTCACTGAGGATGTCCGCACTTTCCTCGGCAAGTGGTTCGAAAGTGAACAGGTGAAGGCGGCGCTCGGCTTCGACGCGATCGTCGGCAACTTCGCCAGTCCCGACGCTCCTGGTACTGCCTATGTGCTGCTGCATCACTGCTTCGGCGAGGTGAACGGCAAGAAGGGCATCTGGGGCCACGCCATCGGCGGGATGGGCGCGATCACCGGCGCGATGCGCAAGGCGGCGGAGGCGCTGGGCGTTGAGGTGCTGACGGACGCGCCGGTCGCCAAGGTGCTGGTCGAGGGCGGCAAGGCCGCCGGCATCCTGCTCGAGGACGGCCGGCGGATCATGGCGCCGATCGTCGCCTCCAACCTCAATCCCTCGCTGCTGTTCGGCAAGCTGGTGGATGCAGCGGATCAGCCGGCCGACTTCAAGGCCGCGATGAAAGGTTACCGCAACGGTTCCGGCAGCTTCCGGATGAACGTCGCGCTCAGCCAATTGCCGGACTTCACCGCCCTTCCGGGTACAGAGATGGCCGAGCATCATCGCTCCGGCGTCGTCATCGCCCCATCGCTCGACTATATGGACCGCGCCTATCTGGACGCGAAGGAGCATGGCTGGTCGCGCAAACCCATCGTCGAGATCCTGATTTCTTCCTGCCTCGACGACAGCCTGGCTCCGCCGGGGCAACATGTCGCCAGCCTGTTCTGCCAGCAATTCGCCCCGGTCCTGCCCGACAACGCATCCTGGGACGACATGCGGGAGCTGGCGGCCGACACGGTGATCGACACGGTCAACGGCTATGCGCCCAACTTCAAGCAGTCGGTGCTGGGCCGGATGATCCTGTCGCCGCTCGACCTGGAGCGGAAATTCGGACTGATCGGCGGCGATATCTTCCACGGCCAGCTTTCGCTCGATCAGATGTGGGGCGCGCGTCCTGTGCTGGGGCATGCCAGCCACCGCGCGCCGATCAAGGGCCTCTATATGTGCGGCTCCGGCACCCATCCGGGCGGCGGCGTCTCGGGCAATCCCGGCCGCAATGCCGCGCGCGAGATCCTGCGCGACCGTTCGGCGCTGACGGCGCTGAAGCTGGCGCTGACCGGCACCTGAGAGTGACGGTCTACGATGTTGCCGTCGTCGGCCTTGGCGCGATGGGCAGCGCCGCGCTCTATCATCTGGCGCGGCGCGGCAAACGCATCATCGGCTTCGAGCGCGAGACGCCCGCGCATCTCGGCGGCTCCTCGCACGGCGAGAGCCGGATCATACGCCTCGCTTATTTCGAGCACTCGTCCTACGTGCCGCTTCTCCGCCGCGCTTATGAGAACTGGCGTGCGCTTGAAAGCGGGTCGGGCGCTAAGCTGCTGACCGTCACCGGCATCCTGGAGGCCGGAATTCCCGGCTCGGCAGTGGTGCAGGGCTCGCTCGCCGCCTCTCGACTGCACGATCTGCCGCACGAAATGCTGACGGCGCGGGCGATCATGGATCGTTTTCCGGCAACGTCGTTGCCAAGCGATTGGGAGGGCGTCTTCCAGCCGGACGCCGGCTTCCTGCGGCCCGAAAAGGCGATCGACACCCATATCGCCGGCGCCAAGGCAGCCGGCGCGGAGGTGCGGTTGAACACCGCCGTCTCCGCTATCGAGCCGACGGCCGGCGGCGTGCGCCTGACACTGGTGGATGGCACTGCCATCGAGGCCGGTGCGGCGGTCGTTTCGGCCGGTGCGTGGGTCGGCGAGCTGATCCCCGAACTCAGGCCGCATCTGCGGTTGACGCGGCAGGTCATCGGCTGGTTCGCGCCGAAGGCGCCGGAGCTGGTGGGGCCGACACGTCTGCCGGTCTTTATGCTCGAAGACGCGGACGGCATGGTCTACGGCTTCCCCGATTTCGCCGGCACCGGCGTCAAGGTGGGCTTCCATGGGCCCGGTCGCCTGTGGAATTCCGCCGACGAGGCTCGGCAGGACGCGGACAAAGAGGATACCGATCGCCTGGCCGATTTCCTTGGCCGCTATATGCCGGCCGCCGCCGGTCCGGCGCGCGAGGCAAAGACCTGCATCTATACCCGGACGCCCGACGAGGATTTCATCGTCGACCGGCATCCCGATCATCCGCAGATCGTCATCGCCTCGCCCTGCTCGGGCCACGGTTTCAAATTCGCCAGCGTCGTCGGGGAAATCACGGCCGACCTGGCGACGGCGGGGCAGACTCGTCACGATATTTCGCGTTTCGCGATGGGTCGGCTGGCTTAGCGAAGGCAATTTTGTTCGATTGACCGTTTATCGATTGGGGGGCAGCCTGCCCGACGAAAATAGAAACGTCGTGGGGGCGAAATGATTCCCTGGAAATCTGCGTGCGCGGCCGCCATGGCGGCAGGGCTTTATGCAGCCACGCCGGCCGTGGCGCACGAGCATCACGATGACGGGCCGGCCGCCAAGGAAATACTCGGGCAGGTGTCTTTCCCGACTTCCTGCACGCCCGCCGCGCAAGCCGGCGTCACGCACGGTGTCGCGCTGCTGCACTCGTTCGGCTACGCAAAGGCCCAGCGGCAGTTCGAGGCGGTCGCCAAGGACGATCCGGCCTGCGCCATCGCCCATTGGGGCGTGGCGATGAGCCTGTACAACCAGATTTGGGACCCGCCCAATGCGGATACGCTGAAGGTCGGGCGTGCCGAGGTTGCAAAGGGCCGCGCCGCGACGTCGGCCGGTACCACGGCTCGCGAGCGCGCCTATATCGATGCCATTGGCGCCTATTACGACCCGGCCGACGCGACGCCGCAGCAACGGGCCGAAGCCTATGAAGCGAAAATGCATGCGCTTCGCGCCGCGTATCCCGACGACGTCGAGGCGGCGGCTTTCGACGCGTTGGCGCTCCTGTCGTCAACGCCGGTCGGCGACACGTCGCTGACACATGAGCGCCAGGCACTGGCGATCCTTTTGCCGTTGTTCGCAGTCCATCCGCAGCATCCGGGGCTGGCCCACTATATCATCCATACCTGCGATACGCCGGCTCTGGCGCAGCAGGGGCTGGCTGCGGCCAAAGTTTATGCCAAGATCGCAGCTGCATCGCCCCATGCGCTGCATATGCCCGGTCACATCTTCGCGCGGCTGGGCATGTGGAAAGAAGATATCGACTCCAACCTGGCGTCCGCTGCGGCGTCCCGGAAGGCGGAAGCCGCCGGGCAGCCCGGCGCGGCGCACCAGATGCATGCCGACGAATTCCTGATCTATGCCTGGCTGCAGACCGGCCAGGTCGCGAAGGCGGAGGCGCTTACCAACCGGATGGCCGCCATCGGCCGCCGCATGGCGGCACTTCCCGGCAACGACGAAATGAAAGATGAGGGCCCGTTCTTCGATGCCGAACTGCGGGCGGTCTTCGGGATCGAGACGCACCGGTGGGACTATCTGGTCGCGCAGCAGCCGGAGCCGGGTCCGGCAGACTATGTCTTCGACATCTATTGGGGGCAGGGCGTCGGCGCCGGCCATCTCCACGACGCCAAACGCGCAGCCGCCGCTCTGGCCGCGTTCGACAACGCAATGGCGGTGTCGCGAAAGGACCACCCGGACGCCATTCCCGCTATGGAAATCAAGCGGAACGACATCGCGGGCTGGCTGGCCTACGCGCAGGACCGTCCCGACGACGCGGTCGCAGCCCTGCGAGCGGCGGCGGACCAGCAGGACAAATTGGGCCAGCGCGAGGTCGATATCCCGGCCCGCGAGATGCTGGGCGATCTCCTCATGCTGTTGCATCGGCCGAAGGAGGCGCTCGCCGAGTATCGCGTGGCGCTGAAGCTGAGTCCCAACCGGCTGAATGGTCTGCGTAGTGCTGCCCAGGCCGCCCAAGAGGCAGGGGCGGTGGATGAGGCAAAAGCTTATCAGGCGGATGCGGCTAAGCAGTTGGCGATCGGCGCCAAAAGCTAGCGAACACACATTAGTCGCCGCTCTCTTCCCGGTAGCCCAGCTGCGCCGACAATCCGCGCGTAAAGCCCAGCAGCGCTGTCACCTGCGGGCTTCCGGCGCTGCAATCCAGCGCCGATGACGGCCCCAGCAACGCGACGGCCAATTGTATCTGCCCCGTATAGTCGAACACCGGCGCGCAGGCGGCGGCGATGCCGGGCCAGGGGTTGCCGTCGGTCCAGGCATAGCCGGCGGCGCGGATGCCGGTGAGTTCCGTCTCAAGCTCCCGGGCGGTGACCCCGCTGGCTTTCAGTTCCGCTGCGATCCGCTTTGCGGCCAACTGATTGGGCAGGTAGGCCGCCCACACCTTGCCCGTCGCCGTGCCGGTCAGTCCCAACACGGTTCCCGGTTTGCTGTTCGTGGTCACGTTGTGTGGCGATTCGATGGAGCGGATCACAGTCGGGCCGTACGTGCCCCACACGCTGATCGCCACACCCAGGTCCAGCGACTGCGCCAGACCAGCGATGCTCTCGCTGGCCAGCTGATAGGGGTCGAAGCCGCGCAGCCTCGCCAGTCCCAGATGCAGGGCGAACCAGCCGAGGCGATAGAGGCCGCTTGCGACGTCTTGCTCCACCAGCCCGATCTTGCGGAAGCTCACGATGTAAGGATGCGCCTGGCCTGGCGGCAGGCCGGCGGCGTCGGCGATGTCGCGCAACATCATCGGTTTGGTCGAATCCGCCAGTACTGAGAGGATACGCCCCGCGACCTCCACGGACTGGACGCCGCGGCCGGTCGGAAGGTCGGTGGGCGTTTCGATGGCTGGCTGGTCTTTCGCGATCGGCAAGGCATAATCCGATTAGAGATTGACGGATGAATTAGTTTTGGCCTAACCATGCCGCCGACGCAAGTTTTAAGATCGAGGGGCGTATCGATGGCATTGGAAAAGCGGACGATCCGGTATGGCGGGGCGATGCTCGATCAGAGAGAGATCGAGGCCGTTGTCGGAGTCATGCAAGCCGAATATGGCATGGTCGTCGGCCAGAAGGTCGGCGAATTTGAGGAAAAGTGCGCCGCGCTGCTCGGCCATAAATACGGCGTCATGGTCAACTCGGGTTCCTCCGCGCTGATGCTGGCGATGCGCATGCTGGGCGTCATGGGTGTCCCCAAGGGATCGGAGGTCATCACCCCGGTTCTGACCTTCTCCACCGACGCGGCTTCGATCGTCCATGCCGGCTTCGTTCCGGCCTTCGTCGACGTGGGGCTCGACAGCTATCAGATCGATCTCGACAAGATCGAAGAGCTGATCACGCCCAAGACCAGGGCGATCCTGGTCCCCAACCTGGTCGGTGGCGTTCCGGACTGGGACCGGCTGCGGCAGATCGCCGACAAGCACAAGCTCATCCTTGTCGAGGATAGCTGCGATACGCTGGGCGCCGAGTTGCGCGGCAAGCCGACCGGCAAGCGCGCGGACATCACCGTCACCAGCTTCTCGATCTTCCACATCATCACCTGCCTGGGGAATGGTGGGCTGGTTGCGGTCGACGACGAGAAGCTTTGGGACTGGGGCCTGATGGCCCGCGCCTGGGGCCGGTCGTCGGAGAAATACCTGCACGGCAGCAAGGTGAAGGACAGCGACGGCCGTTTCCTGGAGGACCTGGACGGCGTGCCGTACGACGGCATGTTCATCTTCGAGGACATTGCCTACGGTTTCATTCCCAACGAGGCGGGCGCGGCGTTCGGGCTGGAGCAGCTGAAGAAGCTCGAGCATTTCTTCACGCTGCGCGACAGCCGCTTCAAAAGGCACGCCGAGTACCTGAAGAAGCACGACGACGTGTTCATCCGGGCCGATCTGCTGGACGACGTGAAGACCAGCTGGATCTGCTACCCGGTGCAGTTGCGTCCGGAGCTGGGCTGGAGCCGCCGCGACCTGCAGGTCTTCCTGGAGGATTCCGGCGTGTTCACGCGCGTCATCTTCTCCGGCAACATCACCCGCCACCCGATGATGCAGGGCGTCGAATACCGCCGCGCACCCGGCGGCTATCCCATTGCCGACCAGATCATGGAGCAGGGGCTGATGCTGCCCTGCCATCCGACGATGACCGACGAGGATTGCGAATATCTCTACCAGGTGCTGGAAGAGTGGATCGGCAAGCAGCGCCGTAGGAATTAGTTCATGACTGAAGAATCGAAAGGCACATCGGCCCGCGGCTTCGCCGGGCTGGTCCCTGGCGCGCGCCGCATCCGCTATGGCGGCGCCATGATCGACGAGCAGGAGATCGAGGCCGTCAACCGTGTGATGCGCACAGGCATGATCGTCGGCGAGCAGGTCCAGACCTTCGAGAAGCGGGTCGCCGCGCTGCTCGGTCATCAATACGGCGTGATGGTGAACTCTGGCTCGTCGGCGCTGATGCTGGCGATGCGGCTGCTCGACCTGCCCAAGGGGTCGGAGGTGATCACGCCGGTGCTCACCTTCTCGACCGATGTGGCGTCGATCGTCCATGTCGGCTGTGTGCCGGCCTTCGTCGATGTCGTGCTCGACACTTACCAGATCGATCTCGACAAGATCGAGGCGATGATCACCCCGAAGACCAAGGCGATCTCGGTGCCGAACCTGCTGGGCGGCATCCCCGATTGGGACCGGCTGCGCGCCATCGCCGACAAGCACGGGCTGAAGCTGCTGGAGGATAGCTGCGACACGCTGGGTTCGACCTTGAAGGGCCGCCCGCCGGGCACCCGCGCCGATATCTCGGTCACCAGCTTCTCGATCTTCCACATCATCACCTGCCTGGGCAACGGCGGCATGGTGGCGGTGAATGACGAGAGCCTGTGGGATCGCGGGCTGGTGCTGCGCTCCTGGGGCCGGTCGTCGGAGAAATACCTGCACGGGACCCTGCAAAAGGACAGCGACGGTCGCTTCCTCGAGGATGTCGATGGCATTCCCTATGACGGCATGTTCATCTTCGAGGATGTCGCCTACGGTTTCATTCCCAACGAAGCGGGCGCTGCGTTCGGCCATGTGCAGCTCGACAAGTTGGTGGAATTCACCAAGCTTCGAAACGGCGTGTTCGCTAATCACGACGCCTTCTTCGCCAGGCACGCGGACGTCTTCATTGCACCGCGCCAGCGCGACGATACGACGACGACCTGGATCAACTATCCGGTCCAAGTGCGGCCGGAGCTGGGCTGGAGCCGCCGGTCGCTGCAGGAACATCTCGAGGCGCACGGTGTCGTCACCCGCACCATCTTCTCAGGCAACATCACCCGCCAGCCGATGATGCGGCAGGTCGAATACCGGGCCGCGCCGGAGGGTTATCCGGTCGCCGACCAGATCATGATGAACGGCGTCTGCCTGCCCTGCCACCCGACCATGACCGACGAGGACTGCACCTATCTCTACGGGGTGCTGGACAAATGGGTCGCCGAACAGCGCGGGCGGAATTGAGGGGGACGGGCGCATGACAATGGGCGAGATAAGCGCTGCACAAGGCGGGGCCGTGCCTGCGCACGTCCCGGCCTCATTGGTGAGGCATTACGACTTCCGCAACGATCCGGCATTCGTCACCGATCCGTGGAACTGGATGGACCGTCTGAACGACGGTCCGCCAATCTTCTGGTCGCCCGAACTCGGCGGCTATTGGGTCGTCGCACGCGGTCCGATGATCGAAGAGGTGTTCGCACGCGGCGACCTGTTTTCGGTCCGCTCGCTCGCCATTCCGAAGCAGCCCCGTGCTCCGGTTCTCATTCCCAACAGCCTGGAGCCGCCCGAGCACGGCAAGTACCGCAAGATCCTCAGTCAGCAGATGTTCTCGCCGCGCGCACTCGGCGTTATGGCGGACGAATGCCGGCAGCTGGTGAAGGACCTGCTGGCGGGATTTCAAAGGGACGGCGAATGCGAGTTCGTCTCCGCTTTCGCGACGCTGGTGCCGATATCGATGTTCCTGCGGATGATGGGCGTCGACCCGGGCCGCCGCGCCGAGTTCCAGCCCTTCGTGGATAAAGTCTTCCGTGGCAAGACTGCCGCCGAAGTCCAGAGCGGTTTCGTCGAGGCCGCGTCCTTCCTGTCGCTCTGGCTCGAGGACGAGCTTAAGGACCCGGCGGCTGCCGTGGGCAAGGGCCATATGCTGGGCGCCATGATCAACGCTGAAATCGACGGTCGTCGCCTGACCCGCGACGAGATGCTGTCGATGTCGATGATGCTGTTCCTGGGCGGGCTCGACACGGTGGCGTCGCAGACCACCCATGTCTTCCATTTCCTGGCGACCAACCCGGTCCACCGCGATTCGCTCGCGCGCGACCCGGCCCTCATCCCAAAGGCGATCGAGGAAATGCTGCGGCGCTTCGGCATTTCCCATATCGGCCGGGAGGTTGCCAAGGATATCGAGTTCCACGGCGTCAAGATGAAGGCCGGCGATTCCATCGTCGCCTCGACTCCGATTGCCGGGATCGACCGCCGCGTCTTTCCCGATCCGCTGACCGTCGATTTCGGACGCTTCTCGGGAAAGCCGACGCACTGGGCTTTTGGTGCGGGGCCCCATATCTGCCCGGGCGCGCATCTCGCGCGGGTCGAGCTCAGGATCATGCTGGAAGAAGCGTTGCCGGCCCTTCCGAACTTCAGGCTGAAGCCTGGCGCTAAGATCGATTATCTCCCTGGCGCAACTCTAATGGTAAAGGAACTGCCGCTTGTGTGGGACGTTCCCGCGGCCAACTAGGCGGCTTTCATGGCAAAAACTCTTTTCGACTATGTCATCGTCGGCGCCGGCTCGGCGGGATGCGTGCTGGCCAACCGGCTGTCCGCCGACCCGACGATCAAGGTTGCCCTGCTCGAAGCCGGGGGAAACGACAAAAGCCCGCTGATCCATGCGCCTGGAGGCCTGCTGCCGATCATGATGGGCGGGCTCTATCTTTGGCGCTATCAGACCGTGCCGCAGCCGCATCTCGACGGACGCACGCTCTACTCGCCGCGCGGGAAGGTGATGGGCGGGTCCAGCTCGGTCAACGGCATGGTCTACGACCGCGGCACGCGTGCCGACTATGACGGCTGGGCCGCCGCCGGAAACGCCGGTTGGTCCTTCAATGACGTACTGCCCTTCTTCAAGAGGGCGGAGACCTATCGGCCCGCGGTGGATCAGTATCACGGTGGCCTCGGCCCCGTTCAGGTCAGCCGTCCCGGCGTAAACCACCCGCTCTCCAAGGCCTGGATCGACGCCGGGCAGGCGATGGGCTACCCCTTTAATGACGACACCAATGGCGCGACCCGCGAAGGCTTCGGGCCGGTCGACCTTACGGTCGGCGCGGGACGACGGTCGAGTTCGTCTTCGGCCTACCTGACGCCGGCGGTGCGTCGGCGGTCCAACCTCACCATCCTGACCAGCGCCCACGCGACGCGCGTCCTGCTCGAAGGCGTCCGCGCGGTCGGTGTCGCCTATTTGCAAAACGGCAGGGTGGAGGAAGTGAGGGCATCCCGTGAGATTATCGTCTCGAGTGGCGCGCTGAACTCTCCGCAACTCCTGATGCTCTCCGGGATCGGCGACGGCGACCATCTGCGCGAACACGATATCGATGCGAAATGCGATCTGAAGGGTGTCGGCCGCAACCTGCAGGACCATCTGGCGGGGGCCGTACGGTTCGCCTGTTCGGTCCCGATCTCGCTCTATAACTATATGAGCCCGGTCGCTGGTGCCTTGGCACTGGGCCGCTATATCCTGACTCGCACCGGCCCGCTGGCCAGCGCCGGGATGGAGGCCATTGCCTTCGTCAATTCACGCGAAGGCCTGTCCGAACCGGACATCAAGTTCCATTTCGCCATGGCGCTCTACCAGAATAACGGCCGCGAGTTTGTCCGCCGGCACGGCTTCTTCGCCCACATCAATGTCGTCCGCCCGGCCAGTCGCGGCCGCATCAGCCTGGGCTCCGCCGACCCGCTGGCTCCGCCTGTGATCGACCCGAATTTCCTGGCGGAGGAGAGCGACCGGATCGGCCTGCGCCAGGGTATCAAGATTGCGCGCGACGTGTTCGGTCAGAAAGCCTTCGATCCCTATCGCGACGAGGAGATCGCGCCCGGAAAGTCCGTGCAGTCGGACACCGAGATCGACAGCTACATCCGCGCCCGGGCCGAGGCCGACTATCACTCGGTCGGCACCTGCAAGATGGGCTCGGACGCGATGGCGGTGGTCGACAGCCGGCTCAAGGTCCACGGCGTCGAGGGGCTGCGCGTCGTCGATGCCTCGGTCATGCCGACCCTGGTCGGCGGCAACACCAACGTGCCGGTCATCATGGTGGCGGAGAAGGCGGCGGACATGATCCTGGGGGACAGCTGATGCCGACACAGGCCGAAATGAAGGCCGCCGTGCAGGCCTATGTCGACCGCTTCAACGCCGGCGACGCGGACGGGATCATGGATCTGTTCGCCGACAATTGCACGATCGAGGATCCGGTCGGCTCCCCGCCGAAATCGCGCGCCGATTGGGACAAATTCATCCGTCAAGGCGTCAAATTCGGTGCGTCACTTGTTGTGGTGGCGCCCATCCGCGGATCGCATGCGAACTTCGCCGGCATGGTCTTCACCGTCACCTTCGTGCAGGGCGGCAAGCGCATCACAACCAACTCCGCCGACATCATGGAGTTCGACGAAACCGGCAAAATTGCGCGGATGCGCGGCTTCTGGGGGCCTGAGGACGTCACTATCGAGGGCAGCAAACCGGCCGCATGAAACGTGCGGCGCGGGCCTGACCTCCGGCGGTTCACCCTTGTACGTCGACCTCGACCTTGAGTTCCTGATAGTTGCTGCCGATGATCACGCCGAAAGACGGGCTGACATCGCCATAATCCCGGCCCCAGGCGAGCGTGATCAGGTCGGATGAGCCGGGGCGGCCATTGGTCGGGTCGAGGTCCAGCCATTTGTCTTCGCCGCACCATACCGATAACCAGGCATGAGACACGTCGGCGCCGACGACCCGCTCTACGCCGGGCGGCGGGATTGTGCGCAGATAGCCGCTGACATAGCGGGCCGGCAGGCCCAGCGAGCGCAGGCAGGCAATCTCCAGATGCGCGAAATCCTGGCAGACGCCACGCCGGTTCTCCAGCACCTCCAGTACCGGTGTTGCGATCGTCGTGGCCTCAGGATCGAAGGTAAATTCGTCGTGGATGCGGTTGGTCAGGTCCATGGCCGCCTCGCCAATGGCCCGGCCCTTGGTGAAGGAGGGCAGGGCGTAGGCTCGAAGCGCATGGCCGAGCGTGACCATGGGCGACGCATAGGCGAAGGCGCTGGCGGCGCGAGCGCCGGGTCCCGCCGAATGCAGCAGCTGTTCGCGCAAATCTTCCCACGGTGTCGTCATCGCCGCGATCGCCGGCCGCGCGGTCGCGACCTCGATGTCGATCTCGGTCGTGATCGAAAGGGTCCGGTGGGGCTTGTGCATCTCCAGATAGACGGCGGGGTTGCCGAAATAATCGCGATGCTCCGCCTTGACCGAGGGGGGCGGGTCGATCGTCATGCGAAAACCGGTCACACGCTGACCCGGCGTCGCGCGCGGCGTCAGATGCAGCAAATGGTGCGCGAGCATGATGTCGCTGCCATAGCGATAGGCGCTGGAATGGTGGATGCGATACCGCATTGCGCCGTCGCGCACCGCCGGATAGGGGGGAGTATCAGGCTGAGCGCGCGAGGGCATGGGTAAAATAAGCCTGGGTCAGAAGGTCGGAAATCCGCGGAATTTGCATATCCAGCTTGGCGAAGGCGTCGCGTAGCGGATCGGCGGCATCGCCTGCGCCCCGGCTGCCGCGCGGCTGGCAGGCATTGACGATGGCCTCCGGCACGGTCATCCGGGTGGCGATGGCCAGCTTGAACGCGGAATCGACCAAGGCGCCGCCGGCCGCCATGCTGCCGGAGGGGCGAGGCAACGCCGCCAGATGCTCGGCCAGGGCTGTAAGCTGAAAGACGAGGCTGCGCGGATCGGTCTCGTTCATCAGGACGGCGCCCAGCATGCTGGCGCGGTCGAAGCCGCTGTCCGTCGAATCGGACGCGCCGACACCGGTTGCACCCTGGCCGCCGCGCGGATCTGTCAGCGCCAGAATCGCCGCCAGCAGGCGCCGCTCTTCGATCGGTGCCGCCCCCGGTTCGGCGTTTGGCGGGTTGGCCAGGCCGCGCATCATGCCGACCAGCGAGATCGCGCGCTCCAGATGCTTGCCGATCTCCATGAAGCGCCAGCCGGCGTCGCGGGTCATGCTCTCATTGACCGCGCCCGACAGCGCCGCGCCCAGCGTGATCAGCTCCTCCAGGCGCAGCAGCAGGCGCACCGGCGGTGCGCGGCCTACCTGTTCCTGGATGTGGTTTTCCAACGCCACGAAGATGCGCCAGCAATCGTGCGGCAGTCGATCGCGCACGCGGCGCGCGGCATAGATCAGCCGCTGGAAATTGGCCACGGCTCCGCCGGGATGGGCGGGGTCCAGCAGTGCCGCCTGGACCAGGGTAATCGGCTGGAAGGATTCGGGATGATCGTGCAGCGGCACCAACTGCCGCCAGGTGGCCAAATTCAGGATCGGCTCGGCGTCGCGCTGCCGCCAAGGCTGGATCGCATCGGTGACTCCGATCAGCAGTGTGCGCAGCAGCCGGACGATGCTGTCGGACCGCTCGGCATAGCGTGCGACCCAGAATAGCCCGTCGGCCACCCGGCTGGGCAGTTCGCCCGGCGCCAGGCGCACATTGACCAGCGGCAGCGGCGACACGTTGCCCGCGGGTTTCGAAACCACGGCCTCACCCTCGGTGGCGCTCGTCACCCAGCTGTCCTTGCTGCCGCCGCCAAGCTGCATCGAGATGACGGGCTCGTCGCCGGGCGCCGTGCGGGTCAGGCCGCCTGGCAGCACGGCAAACTCCCCGCCGATGGCCGCGACGAAGACCCTGAGGATCATAGAGCGCGGTTCCAGCTTGTGCCCGTTCCATACCGGCACCGTCGACAAGCGCGCAACCTCTTGCCCGACATAGCGCATCGGGTCCTGCTCGATCTTGCCCGCCAGTTCCCGTCGCTCCGCCCGGGTCAGGGTGCCGCCGAACACCGGCTTCATGCCGCCGGCGAAAGACGGCTTGATCATCAGCCGGTTGAGATGCTCCAGAACATAGGCGCGGTCGGAATCCTTGGCGCACCACCAGGTCGGCAGGTCCGGCAGGAGAAGGGTCTCGCCCAGCACGCTGGACGCCAGCTCCGCCACCATCGGCTTGAACGCTGCCGCCTCCATCACGCCGCTGCCAAGGGCATTGGCGATCACCACAGTGCCGGCGCGCACGGCTTCCATCAGCCCGGCGACGCCCAGAGTACTGTCGGCGCGGAATTCGACCGGGTCGCAGAAATCGTCGTCCAGCCGGCGCAGCACGACGCCGACTTTCTCCAGGCCGCTCAGCGTCTTGAGATAGACCGTCCGGTCTCGCACCGTCAGGTCGTTGCCCTCGACCAGCGTGATCCCCAGATGGCGGGCGAGATAGACATGCTCGAAATAGGTTTCGTTATAGGGTCCGGGCGTCAGCAGCACGACCCGGGCGTTCTGCCCCTCGGGCAGCAGGCCGTGCAGGCTTTCGCGAAAGGCAGCGAAGAACGGCGCCAGCGGCTGGACCTGACCGTTGCCGACGCAATCCGCCAGAACGCGCCCGACCACGCTGCGGTTCTCCAGCGCATAGCCGGCGCCGCTCGGCGCCTGGGTGCGGTTCGACAGCACCAGCCACCGGCCGTCCGGCCCGCGTGCCAGGTCGAAGGCTGAGAAGTGCAGATAGGTGTCGTTTGGCGTCGGCGCGCCCCAGCAGGGATGTAGGAATCGTTTGTTGGCGTGCAGCAGCGCGGGCGGCAGCCGGCCATCGGCAATCAGCTTCTGCGGGCCGTATATGTCGGCCAGAACGGTGTTCAGCAGGCGGGCGCGCTGAGCGACTCCGGCGGCGATCGCGCTCCATTCGTCGCCGGATACGACGAACGGCAGAAGGTCGAGCGGCCAGGGCCGTTCCGCGCCCTGCGGGTCGCCATAGACCGCATAGGTCGCGCCGTGCTGCCGCAGCAGCTGCACCGCTTCGTCGTGCCGGTCTTCCAGCATGGCCGGGGCCAGCGGAGACAGCCGGCCCATCAGCTTCTGCCAATGGGGGCGAACCTGCCCCTTGCCCGTCACCATCTCGTCCCAGACGGGTTCCGGGGGGGCGCCGGATATGCCGCCGCTGATCAGTTCCGACACAAGGCTGCCCGATGCTCGTTTCGATCGAACAAGTGGCGTCTAAACCGCACGTGAGTCAACCGCTTTGCTGCGGCGCAACAGATAAGGACGCCGAGTTTACACGCGTCGAAGATCGAGCGTCAGCGGGAAGTCCGGATTGACGCCGGGGTCGTTGGGCACGAACGGTCCCGGCGTATGGCCGAACGGTTCGAAGCGCGCCAGGCGGCGGCCCTCGGCCTCATGCGCGTTGACTGGGAATGTCTCGAAATTGCGACCGCCCGGATGTGCCACGTGATAGGTGCAACCGCCGATCGACCGGCCGGACCAGGTATCGACGAGG
>DATJHU010000007.1:0-30018 GCA_035493715.1 Alphaproteobacteria bacterium
CGGTGACGATGTAGAGATCGCGCCGGTCCGGCCCGCCGAACCCCACACTCTGCGCCTCGCGAACCGGCACCTCATAATGGGCGATGACCGATCCGTCAGGCGCGAATCGCGTTACCCCGAACGAATCGAAGCGGGCGATCCAAACGCCGCCCTGCTCGTCGACCGCCATGCCGTCGGCATCCTTTATGTCGGCGAAGACCCGCCGGTTGGCCAGGCTGCCGTCCGGCTGCACATCATAGACCCACACCGTCTTGTAGCTTTCGGACTGGTAGAGACGCTTGCCGTCCGGGCTGAAACCGATCCCGTTGGGAACTGTGATACCCTCCCACAACCGCGCGACCTTGCCTGCCGAATCCAAGCGGATCAGCGGTCGCGGCTCCGGTGCCTTTCCTGCGCCGACGCTTTCGGCGTCGATGACCCCCGCCACCAAACCGCCGCGACTGTCCGGGCAGAAATCGTTGATCGCACCCAGTTCGGTCAGGAGCGGGCGCAACTCTCCGGTCTTTTCGTAGAAGCAGGCGAGCCCGGTCCTGCCCGAGCAGACGATGCCGCCGTCGTCGTTGAAGCAGATGCCGCCGATCCAGGTGCGATCGGCGAGGAAACTTTCGACCGTGCCGTCGGGCCGCAGCTTGTGCAGGCCGCCGACCGTGACGTCGCTGAAATAGAGGTTCCCGGCTGCGTCCGCACGGGGCGCCTCAAGAAATTCCCACCCCTTCAGCAATGTTTCGAATTCCATGTTTCCCGTTCCCCCGTTCCGAGACCGCTCCGACAGCCCGTCGGAAATGTTTACAACTCGAACGCGCGCGCCGCACAACTCTATTGATGATCTTCCGGAATCAGCCGCCCACCTAGGGTGGCCCGAATTTTGCTTTCTATGAGAGAGCCTATTTCGCGGTCACAAAACCGCCCCATATGCGGTAGATCGTAACCGGCACAGGCGGACGAAGGTCCGCGATCGTGATTGGAATGGATATGCGACTGAGAAGGTCCCTGCAGGCCGTTGCCGTTTTCGCCGCCATCGCGGCCGCGCCGAGCGCGTTCGCGACCCCGTACGACACGCTGTCGTCGATCGCCGGCACCTACAACATGTTCCTGCTGGGCAACCTGGGGACCGCCAGTTCGCCCTTCGGTTCGGACGCGGTCGGCTCTGTCGCGGTTGCGGGCAACGCCTACATCACCAACGCGTCGGTCGGCAGCAGCAACAGCGGCGCTTCGCTCGTCGTCGGCGGCAACCTGACACAGACCGGCGGTTCGACCGCCGGCAACGTGTTCGTCGGCGGCGACCTCACCAGCCAATGGACCGGCTATTCGCCGAATCTTGTGGTCGGCGGCAACGCGACGATGAGCGGCGGCAACGATGCCGGCAACGTGTTCATCGGCGGCAATGCCAATCTTTCGGGCGGCGTGACGATCGGCGGCAACCTGTCGATGACCGGCGCCAACACGACGCTGAACGCCAGCAGCAACGGCGGATCGTCCCCGCAGAACATCTATGTCAAACCGACCACGACGGTGTACGACCCCAGCTATTGGAACACGCCAAAGACCACGGGCGCGCCGGCAACCCCGACGACGCCGATCGACGTCTATGGCAGTTCCACCGACATCATCAACGCCTCGAAATCCCTGGCGGCGTTGAATGCGACGACCATCAGCTCCAGCGGCGGCACGCTGACGATCACGCTGACCCAGAACGGGGTCAACGTCATCGACCTTTCGATGCTGAATGGATCGACGATCAACGGCATCAACATCGTGACGGCGAACGGCGTCACGCCGACGGGCCTGATCCTCAACGTCGCCGGCGACAACCTGACCTTCAATGGCGGCACGTTCAATCTGGGCTCGCTGACCAACCAAAGCGTGCTGTTCAACTTCAGCGACGCCACCAACCTGAACCTGACCTCGCTGGCCTTCGAAGGTTCGCTGCTGGCGCCGTTGGCCACTGTCAATTTCACCTCAGGCAATATCGACGGCACACTGATCGCCAACAATTATTACGGCAACGGGGAACTGCACGAGGTGCCGCTCAACATGACGTTGCCGGCCTATACGCCGACCGGCGGCGGCACGATCGTGGCGACGCCGGAGCCGGGTTCGCTTGCCCTGTTCGCGGGCGGCCTGATGATTCTGGCCGTGGCGAGGCGGCGCCGAATGATATCCGTGGGTCGGTCCTGATCGCTATGTGCCCGATCGCGGCGCGCAAGGACCGCCGATGAAAACGATTTCCCTGCTTCTTGCGCTTCTTTGCCTCAGCGGTGCCGCGGCCGCCGAGGCGCCCCACAAAGCCGCCCCGTCGAAACTGCCGGCCGGTCCGGTCCTCAGCGTCCCGCCTGGGATCGCGGTCCCCGACCGCGAGCGCGACTATGTCCTGCTCGTCGAGAACGCCCGCAAGGCCTATGTCTCCGCAAAGAGCGTCGACGGCCGCCGCGCCGCGCGGCAAGCCTTCCAGATCGACTCACATAATTTCATGGGGCTGATGCACCACGCCAAAGGCTGGGTCGGGGTGTTCAAGCAAAGCAAGGCGCTGTCCGACGGCCGCCGGTCGCTTGAGATCGAAATCTCGCCCGGCGTGACGCTGCAGACGTCCGACAATATCTTCGACGACCGCGCCTACAGCAACATGATCAAGCCGTACGACCCGATCGCGAAGTCGATCCCCGATCTGTCGATCGGCCAGCCGGTCGCTTTCGACGCCGATATTTTGGGCGCCATCCTCAGCAACGACGACGACATGGTGCTTCAGCCGCGGCTGATGGTGCGGTTTTCGGACTTCAAGGTTCTGGACGAGCCGGCCCGGTCGCCCGCCGCCGCTCCCAAGCCCTAGACGCTACTGCGTCTGGGTCTGCATAGACCCTGATATGTCCTCGTGGTGGAAGAAATCCCGCGCGATATCCACGCCCAGCAGGCTCAGCGTCTTCTGAAACATGTCCAGGAACTCGTGCAGCCCCGAGATCAGGATGCTCTCGATCGAGCGGCCGTTAAGCTCTGCCTGCAGCTCGTCGATCCGCTCCAGCGCCGCGGCCCCGCCGCGCAGTCCGTAACGTGACCTGAGCTCGTTCAGCGTCCGGTCCATATCGTTGACGCAGAGCGCGATCGATCGTGGGAAAGCGCGGTTCTGCAGCAGGAAGCCGGCGATGGTGGCCGGGCTCATCGCCTGCGAATGCACGCGGCGATAGGCGTAATAGCCGGCGGCGGAACGCAGGATCGAGTTCCACTGGCCGATATCGAAGGCCGATCCCACGTCCGCGCCCTGCGGCAACAGCTGGTGATATTTGATGTCGAGCAGGCGTGTCGTCTGGTCGGCCCGCTCCAGCTGGCGCCCGATCGAATAGAAATACCAGCTCTCGTCGCGGAAGAACGTGCCCTCAGTGATGCCGGTATGGGCCTGGCACCCTTCCTTGACCATCGCATAGGTCCGCGACAGATGCGCGTCGCTGAGGTCGAGCGGCGTCAGCGCGTTCAACCGGCGGCGGAAGACGTTGAGCTGCGACCACATCTCCGTCGAGATCAACGGACGCAGCGCCCGGGCATTCTCACGGGCCCAATGAATGGCCGAGATGATCGAGGTCGGGTTTTCCTGGTCCAGCACATAGAACTGGGTGACCGTCTCACGATCGACGACATCGTGCGTCTCCATGAAGCGCGGCTCGTCGGAATTGAGCGCAAGGATCGAGCCCCAGCTGCCGGGATCGCGGCTGTCGTTTGCGAAGACCTGCTGCACATCCAGCAGGCGGGCCAGATTCTCCGCCCGCTCGACATAGCGGGCCATCCAGAAAGCAGCTTCGGCGTGCCGGGCGAGCAGCATCAGCGGCCCCCCTCAGGTAGCAGCACCCACGTATCCTTGGATCCCCCGCCTTGGCTGGAATTCACCACCAGCGAGTTCTTGCGCAGCGCCACCCGGGTCAACCCGCCGGGCAGCACCCAGGTATCGTTGCCGGTGATTGCGAACGGGCGCAGGTCCACGTGGCGTGGCTCGATCCCTTCCGGGCACAATGTCGGGCACACCGAGAGCCCGACCACCGGCTGGCTGATGAAGTTGCTTGGGTTGGCGATGACCTTCCTGCGGGTTTCCTCGATCTCCACCTCGGTCGCGCGCGGTCCGATCACCACGCCATAGCCGCCGGATTCGCCAACCGGCTTCACGACCAGCGACTTCAAGTTGGCCAGCGTGAAGGCGAGCCCTTCCTCTTCCCCGCAGAGATGCGTCTCGACATTATCGAGGATCGGGTCCTGTTGCAGGTAGTAGCGGATGAGGCGCGGCATGTAGGCATAGATCGCCTTGTCGTCGGCGACGCCGGTGCCGACCGCGTTGGCCAGTTGCACATTGCCGGCGACATAGGCCCCCATGAGGCCGGGAACGCCCAGTGCGCTGTCCTCACGGAAAACCAGCGGATCGAGGAAGTCGTCGTCGATCCGGCGATAGATCGTGTGGACCCGGCGCAGGCCGGCGATGGTGCGCAGGAAGACCTTGTTGTCCTGCACCACCATGTCCCGCCCCTCGACGAGCGGAACCCCCATCTCGCGCGCCAGGAAGACATGTTCGAAATAGGCCGAGTTGTAGGTGCCCGGGGTCAGCAGCACGATATGCGGGTCGCCGTTCGCCGGGGGCGACGTCTCGGCCAGCGCCTGACGCAGGCGGGGGCCATAGGAATCGACCGAGCGGACGCCCGACCCCTGGAACAGTTCCGGCCAGGCGCGCAGCATCATGCGCCGGTTCTCGATCACATAGGATACGCCCGACGGCGTGCGGGCATTGTCCTCCAGCACGCGGAAACCGCCAGCCTGATCGCGCACGATGTCGATGCCGCAAATTGTGACATAGACATTCTTGGGCACCTTGATGCCGCGCATCTGCTCGCGGAAATTGGCGTTGCCGTAAACAAGTTCCGCCGGGACGATCTTATCTTTCAGGACTTGCCCCGCCCCGTAGATATCCGCCAGGAACAGATTGATCGTCGCCACCCGCTGCTTGACGCCGGCATCGAGCGTTTCCCACTCGCCGACCGAAAGCACGCGCGGGATCAGGTCGAAGGGCAGGACGCGGTCGATCGCGCTTTTTTCGGAATAGACGGTGAAGGTGATGCCGAGGTCGAACATGTCGTTCTCGGAGGCCAATGCGCGGTTGCGCAGCTCCTCTTCCGAGATCGTCGACAGCTGGCGTTCTATGGTTTCGTAGATGGGGTGCGGATTGCCGGACGCGCCCAACAGCTCGCAGTAATATTCGCCGGAATCGTAGGTTCGCAGCAGGCCTGAGCGGGTTGGCGGTTGGCTCATATCGTCATCTTTGTATAACCGTCATGAGTCGAGCTTATCATTTATATTGCACCGCACAATAGCGCCGGATCAGTCGCTTACAGACGATCGAACACCTCTTCATAGGTCCAGGTTCGCCCGTCTTTCGTCGTCTGGCGTGCATCGCAATCCATGCGCCGCATGTCGGCGGAAAACATGCAGGTTTCGACCGAAAGCCCGCCCGGCCCCTCCGATACCTGCTTCAAGCCGCCGTCGATCATCCAGCGGAAAGACGACGTGCTGCCAGGTGGCCGCCCTTCGACCGGATAGGGCTTGCCGTCGATCGCGCCTGAGAAACGGGTCGCACCTGAACTGCCGTCGGCCATCCGTACGGTGACGGTCCACCCGAAATGGGCCGGTGTGTCGTCGGTGATCGCCATGATCAGCTCGGCCGGCGGTTCCTCGCCCGGCAGCGTTTCCGATTCCCTGAGGTTGAGCCGCCATTTTCCCACAATGGAGCCTGGCCTGGCGTCCGCCGCCGGTGCCGCGCACAGCATCGCCGCCGAAACCGCCAGCACGATCAAACCTTTCAAACCGTCGCCCCTTCTCATTGCCGCCGTCACCGCTTATTGCTCCGTCCCTCACAAACCGGAAGGAAATCCAGTGTCGATCAAGCGCATCAAAGTCGGCCCCCGCATGAGCCAGGCCGTGGTCCACGGCAACACCGTCTATCTCGCCGGTCAAGTCGCGACGGAAACCGCCGGCGGCCCGGTCACCGACCAGACCAAGGAGATTCTGGCCCAGATCGACGCTCTGCTGGCCGAGGCCGGCACCGACAAGAGCAAACTGCTGTCCGCCAACCTGTATGTCGTCGACATGGCGACCTTTCCGGAGATCAACGCCGTTTGGGACGCCTGGGTTTCACCGGGCAACACGCCGTGCCGCACGACGGTACAGGCCAATCTGGCCGCGCCGAAATACGCCGTCGAAATCGGGATTATCGCGGCGGTCTAATCCCCCACGTCCCGCACCAGGATTTCGGTGATGTCGTAGCCGGCATCCGCCGGAATCCTGAGCGCCGGGCCATCCGCGTGGTCGAACAGCTGCGGTTCGACCGGAACGATCGGCCGAGCCCGCGCGGCAGCTAACGCCTCTTCCACGGTGCGGCTCTTGGCCAGCAGGCCGAGATTGGAGCGGGTGACGAAGACGATCTTGACCTCGCCGCGCTTGACCGCGTCCAGCGCCTCGGCGGCACCGATCCAGCGGGAATTGATCAGTTCCTGATCGTCATGCGCGCCGATCTGCCCCTCCGGCGCGCGGGCCAGGAAAAAGCGCGCGTCGAAGCGTTTCTTGCGGATCACCGGGGTGATCCAGCGTGCGAAGGGCACCATCAGGTCGGTCGCAGGAACCAGCCCCTCGACCGCCAGCATCGCCGCGAAACTGCCCTCGCCGGCGGCCAGCGATGCGCGATAGCGGTGCAGAAGGTCGGCGAAGCGGACCGGCGGAACAAGGTTATCCTGCCCCTTGGCCCGGGCGAGGAGGAAGCCGGCCTCCTCGAACACCTCACGGATGCCGGCGATGCGGGAAACAGCGTCTTCGGGTCCGTTCGCCGGAGCCAGATCGGCGTCTTCGGCATCGACCGCGCCGCCCGGGAAGACCAGGACTCCCGGCATGAAGCTCGATCCCTGGTGGCGGGTCGCCATGAAAACTTCGATGCCGTTCGGACTGTCGCGCAGCAACAGCACGCTGGCAGCCGGCCTGGGAACGGCCGGAGGCGATTCTGTGTCCATGAAAAGAGCTAGCGCCTGTGCACGGGGCGGGTCAATCGCGAGCCAATCTTCAACCGCCGTCCTGCCGCCGATGCCTCGTCCATGATTTCAACGCAGAGGGCGCGGAGAAGATTATTCAACCTCTGCGTTCTCCGAGCCGACTCCGCGATCTCGGAAACTCGGCGACATTATTCAGAATTGGTGTTCCCGAGCTTCTGCCGATCAATCCTTCGGAATCCCAAAAACGAGACCGCTCCTAAAAGCCGGCCGAAGCAGTGCTAGAAGCGATAATCCAATCCTGCGGATACGGTCTGACTGGCATGATTGCCTACGGGCAGCACGCCATCCACCGCAAAGTGAATTTTAAGGCGATCGTCGACCTGAACGTTAACGACACCGCCAAGCGTGACCAGATCGCGCGACGGTGAAAGCCCGGCCGCGATTAGCGAATTGCTGCCGGCTACCAGGCTACTCTGCACTGTTCGGTCGGTCGAAAGGATCTCGCGGCTGTAAGCGACATGCATGGCGGGCACGATTTTGGTCCCTTCATCCGTCATATAGGGAGCGGACAAATCCGCTTCCGCGAAGGGCCGCAGCGAATCCGCGCTGGAGGAGGCGAAGGATAGATCGTACGCCGGCGATCCGGTTTCGGCAGCGCCATCGCGATCAAGATGGGCATACGCCATTCCGAAACTTGGCGTTAAGCGGAGGGCACCCACCGAGAGAGGCTTTGCGGCTTCTACGGCGGCGGTCGCGATCCGTCCGTCGAACGCACTGTTCGACGCCTGCATACCCGAGGTCGAGTAAAAGCGCCGGTGCGTCTGAAATTGATTGAAACCGTAGCTGGCTGAGGCGGCGATCGTCAGCGAGCCGAAATCGTAACCCGCGTAAAGCGCACCGCGATAGACATCCGTCGATCCCGCAGTCCGGGCGCCGGACTGCGAGAGATCAAGATGGGAGAACCCGCCAGCGGCGCCGAGCTTTAGCCCGGAATCGTAGACATGATCGGCACCAACCGAAAAGCCTGCGCTGCTGGCGTCGAAGCCCTTGCCCAATGAGCCTGCGCCATATTGGTCGAATTGACCGTCCGCCCTTGACCAAACGCCGGAGCCGTGAGGGTCCGCTACAGCGCGCGACAGCAGTTCGCCGGCTGCGCGTTGTTCGCCATCGATCGCGGCCGTCGCAAGGGACGTAACGACGACATCGTCGGCCGGTTGCAACGTTAGCGTGAATGCGTGTGACGTCAGTTTGTAGTAGTGCTGCAGATCGGGTGCGCCGACATCAACGATGGAATTAAAGTTACCGACTACTTTTCCCGCGCTGAGCAATGTGTTCGAGGAAGCAAGGTAATCCCCGCTGTCGTAGAGCAGCGACAGCGTGCCACCCAGTGCCGCGGTACCGGCGACAACCAATTTGGATGCCGACGTAGGGCCGACCTCAACCAGCAGCGTGCCGTTGCCCGCCTGCCTATAGCGACCATTGATCTTGAGCGCGCCGGTCGAGCCGCCGGGGAGCACGCCCCCCCTGTTCACAACGTTGCCGTTGATCGTGCCATCCCCGCTCAGAAGCCCATGCGCCCGCACATCCACGTCGCTGGCAATGCTGGCATTCGGATGAGCAGCATCGCCGATCTGAAGCGCACCACCGGCGATCGCCGTTTTCCCGGAATAGGTGTCATGGCCGTTTAGAACCAGGATACCTCTCCCCGATTTCACGAGAGCGCCAGCGCCGGCTATGTCATTGGACCACACCGCATTATATCCGGCTGTATCGACTTTCCATTTCATGTCGAAGCTGCCAGGCCCACGAACCGCAGCGCCCGCGTTCAACAGACCCCTGCCATAGATTGCGCTATCGCCGAGGGGCGTGGCGGTGGTCAGGATGGTCTGGACCATCTGTTCCGATGTCATGAACGGGAATGCCTGCTGGACGAGGGCGAGCGCACCGGAAACCAGTGGCGTAGCCATCGATGTGCCACTTAGATAGTCATAGTTCCCGCCGGGACCGACGCCTTTGCCGGTCGGGACGGTCGAGTAGATGTTCACGCCCGGCGCGGCGATGCACCAAGCGGCATCCGGGCCGCAGCGATTCGAGAAGTCAGCGATCCGATTGTTTGCATCGACCGCAACAACCGCAATCCACTGCTTCTTCAGATCCGGCATAAACTCGGGCAGGTCCGCCATGTCCCACGGCTTGGAATCGCCGAAGTTGCCGGCGGCGAATACGAAGATCATGCCGTGATCGACGGCATTCTTAAGATTGTCGTGAACGTAGTCCACGTAAGTCGGATCCCCAGAACGCTCGATGAAGGTGATCCAGCTGTTGCTGGCGATGCGGACGCCGGAGTCGATCGCCATCTGTAGGCCAGCGAAAAAGTCGGTGTTCGTCTGTACGGCTGAACCCGAGTATAGAATGTTGAACGACATGACATTTGCGTCATAGGCAATGCCATGCATGCCGACGCCATCGCGATTTGCGGCAATGGTACCCGCATCATGGGTTCCGTGACCGCTGAGGTCGGCCACATTGCCGGTGTGGGATCGAAAGTCATAGCCGCTTATGGATTTGCCGGCGAATTCCGGATTGGTCGGATCCATGCCGGTATCGAACAGCGCGACAGTGACGCCGGCGCCCGTATAGCCCAAAGCATAGGCCTCGTCGGCATGAACCTGGGCAAGAGAACCGGAAGCAAAATACTCGGCGGTGTCGAAGGACGACGGTGCGCCTGCGGCTTGGGCCGGACCTGTAAGCGCCACGAGGGCCACGGCCGCCAAGAAGTTCTCCCGCCGCCGGATCGCCCGAACCGAGCATATCCCCTTCGATTGTCGCATGGCCCCCCCGTAACTTATATGCCGCTTCGGATTGTTTTCCGATCTAGCAAGAGCGGTCAACGGCTATGGACAAGAAGTCAAGGATTATGGACGAATTGCAAAAGGATGCGGCCGGACGTGTCAGGCAAGGCTCAAAATCCATTCCTCGGGGCGCCGATTTCCGGCGCGCAGAACGATAATGCCTTCCCGTATCCCACTATTCGTTTGATGGGCGGTCCGCTCGTCGAGCGGCGATCGACCGAAGCGGCGGCGAAACGCGCGGCTGAATACGGTAAAACTCGGGCACATCGCGCTTGGTCATTGACCGGCACGGCACAGGGCGGCACAGAGTCCGGAAACTGCGAGGGGAAGAGAGCGTGGACGAACCGTTCCGTGTCGATACCAAGGAATACAAGCCGCTGGATGATGCCCGGCTGGCGCGTTATCTCGCGCAAATCCCGTCGATGGAGGCGCTGCTGGGCGGCGAACCGGGCGGCTGGCGCGTGCGCGAGGTCGGCGACGGCAATCTGAACCTCGTCTTCATCGTCGAGGGGCCGAAGGCCGGCGTGGTGGTGAAACAGGCCTTGCCCTATCTGCGGCTGGTCGGAGAGAGCTGGCCGTTGCCGCTGGAACGCTCCTATTTCGAATCGCTGGCGCTGATCGAGCAACAGCGGGCGGCGCCGGGCCTGACGCCCAGGCTCTACGCGATCGACCGGGTCGGTGCAGTGATCGTGATGGAGTACCTGCAGCCGCACATCATCCTGCGCAAAGCTCTCATCAAAGGACAGGCGCTGCCCCTGTTCGCCGACCATATGTCGACGTTTCTGGCGAACTCGCTATTCAGGACGTCCGACCTATCCCTCCCGGCGGCGCGCAAAAAATCACTGGTGGGTGAGTTCTCAGCCAACTTCGGGCTCTGCAAGCTGACAGAAGATCTGGTTTTTACCGACCCCTATCGGATCGCGCCCGGCAATCGCTGGACCAGCCCACAGCTGGACGAGACCGCCGCCGCCTTCCGCGCCGACGGACCGCTGAAGGCCGAGGTACAGGCGCTGAAGCTGAAATTCCTGACCAGCACCGAGGCCCTGATCCACGGCGATTTCCACACCGGGTCGATCATGGTGACCGATACGGACACGCGCGCCATCGACCCGGAATTCGCCTTCTTCGGACCGATGGGTTTCGATGTCGGCGCGTTGCTGGCCAACCTGATCATCGCCGCCATCGCACATCGCGTGCACCGGCCGGGCGAGCTGGGCGACGCCTATCGCACCTGGATCCTGGACCAGGCCGATGTCCTGTGGAGCGAGTTCGACCGCAAGTTCCGCGCCCTGTGGGACAGCGAGGGGAACGGCGACGCCTTCGCGGCCGATCTGTTCACCGATGCTGCCGGCCAGGTGGCCCTTTCCGAGGCCAAGGACACCTATATGGCAAATCTCTTCGCGGATTCGCTTGGCTTCGCCGGGTGCAAGATGATCCGCCGCGTGCTGGGGCTTGCCCATGTCGAGGATCTGGAAAGCATCGCCGACCCCGATCTGCGCGCGGCGACCGAACGCAAGGTGCTGGCGATCGGCCGCCACCTGATCCTGTCGCGGGCGACGTTGCAGCGTTTTCAGGATGTGCTGCACGCTGTCGAAGAGATCGACACATGAAAATCGACGGCCGCCCCTATCGGACGATCTGGCTTGCCGCGGACGGCCGGTCGGTCGAAGTCATCGACCAGACCAAACTGCCGCACGCATTCGAGACCCAGCGCTGGGAAACGGTGGCGGATGCAGCCGACGGCATCCGCGCGATGGTGGTGCGCGGCGCGCCGCTGATCGGCGCGGCGGGCGCCTATGGCATGGCGCTGGCGGCGAACGCCGACCCGTCGGACGACGCATTGGTCGAGGCCTATAGCTTGCTGCTTGCGACCCGTCCGACAGCGGTCAACCTGGCCTGGGGGCTTGATCGGGTGACGCGTGAGATCGCCACGATCCCGCCCGCCGAGCGCGCTGCCGCCGCATATCAAAGCGCGGCGGAGATCGCTGACGAGGATGTCGCGACCTGCCGGGCGATCGGCGAGTACGGCAGCCGGCTGATCTCCGACACCTACGACCTGATCGGCCGCGACCGCCCGATCAACGTGCTGACCCATTGCAACGCCGGCTGGCTGGCCACCGTCGATTGGGGTACCGCGTTGGCGCCGGTCTATGTCGCGCACGATGCCGGCATTCCCGTGCATGTCTGGGTCGACGAGACCAGGCCACGCAACCAGGGCGCCAGCCTGACGGCCTGGGAGCTGTCGCATCACGGCGTACCGCACACGGTGATCGCCGACAATGTGGGCGGCCATTTGATGCAACACGGCATGGTCGATCTCTGCCTGGTCGGCAGCGACCGCACCACCGCCGCCGGCGATGTGTGCAACAAGATCGGAACCTATCTGAAGGCGCTGGCGGCGGACGACAACGAAGTGCCGTTCTATGCCTGCGTACCCTCCAGCACGATCGACTGGACCCTGTCGGATGGCGTGAAGGAGATCCCCATCGAGCAGCGCGACGGACGGGAAGTCAGCGAGATTTCCGGCATGACCGCCGACGGAACGATGGCCACTGTGCGGGTGACGCCGACGGGCAGCCCGGTGGCCAACTATGCGTTCGACGTGACGCCATCGCGCTATGTCACCGGCATCGTAACCGAGCGGGGCATAGCCCATGCGACGCGGGCGGGGCTGGGACGGTTATTTCCCGAGTTCGCATGAGTCACGTGAAGTTCTTGGCTCCTAAATTCCGAAGGAGACTGCAATGAACCGCAGCCATTTTGCTTCAGCATTGGTCGTCACACTGGGCTTGAGCGGCTGTCATGGCTCCAAGGATATCGACCTCAACTCCACCTCATCTTCGGGCGTGGTTTTCATTGGGATCAAGACTACGCCCGACCCGGACTCCGGCTACAACCTCGTCGTATCGGGCTTCGATGCGGCACAAGGGAAAGCTCTGGGATATTTTTCCGGCACGCGCGCCTGGCTTAGCAAAAGCCCATTCGATCATCCCGAAGTCTGTAATGAAAATCACGTCTGTTATTATACTGTAAAACTCCCTTCAGCAGATTATATTTTATACTCCTTGAATATGAAGAATATCGAAGGCTCTCCATATGCATTGATACTCGGCAAGGGTACCTATATGTTTCACATTGATCCCGGTAAAGTTACCTATGTCGGGGACTATTACATCAAAAGCGACATGGCGACGGGGACCGCCCCTGGAAACAACGGCGGCTTCGAGCCTGTTATTAACTCCAGGATGGATTTCGAAGCGGCGCGTAAGGCTTTGCAGAGTTTCAAGGGCATTACGGCCGAGTTGGCGATCAGCAATTCGAAGCTCGTTCAGTTCGAACCGTAATCGCTCGGCGCGAATGCCGCTGGCCGACCTGAAAAATGCGTTCCGCGCAGGCCAGATATCGCACGCGCGTTTTTGCTTTTTTGCGCGATGGCATGTATAAGCCTCGCCGTTGGCGGCCCCTGAAATGTCGCTTCGCGAATCCCTATCACGGGCGCGTCGGAAATCGGCGCGCCCTTTGTCTTACTGCCGGACCCGAACGGGACCGATTGTCATGAGGTCGTTGTCATGCCCCGTACTACCCCCCTCGCCGACGTCCGCAACATCGGCATTATCGCCCACGTCGACGCCGGCAAGACGACGACGACAGAACGCATCCTGTATTACACGGGCCGCAAACACACGATCATCGATATCCACGATACGAAGGATCTGAAGACCTCCACGACGACCGACTATCTGGAGCAGGAACAGAAGCGCGGCATCACCATCCAGTCCGCCGCCGTTTCCACCTTCTGGCGTGGCAAGAAGATCAACATCATCGACACGCCCGGACACGTCGATTTCACCATCGAAGTGAACCGCTCGCTGCGCGTGCTGGACGGCGCGGTCGTGGTGTTCGACGGCGTCGCCGGTGTCGAGCCGCAGTCCGAGACCAACTGGCGCCTGGCCGACAACTACAACGTTCCGCGCTTCTGCTACGTTAACAAGATGGACCGCAGCGGCGCGAACTTCACGCGTTGCGTCGACATGATCAAGAACCGCCTGGGCGCGACCCCGCTGGTTCTGCAGCTGCCGATCGGCTCGGAAGACAATTTCCACGGCATGGTCGATCTCGTCCGTATGAAGGCGCTCGTCTGGTTCTCGGACGACAAGGACGCCAAGTGGGAAGAGTGGGACATCAGCGACGATATCGCCGACAAGCTGAAGATCACCGTGTCGGAAGACCGCGATATCCTGACCAAGATCGCCGAATACCGGACCCAGCTGATCGACACCGCCGTCGAACAGGACGACGAGGCGATGGAGGTCTATCTCGACACGGGCGAGGCCCCGTCGATGGAGATCCTGCAGCGCTGCATCCGCAAGGGCACGTTGGTCGGCGCCTTCACGCCGGTGCTGTGCGGCTCGTCTTATAAGAACAAGGGCGTGCAGCAGCTGCTGGACGCGGTTGTCGACTATCTGCCGGCCCCGACCGACGTCGAAGCGATCAAGACGGTCGATGCCGACGGCAACCCGACCGGCGAGCGTATCTGCTCCGACGACGAGCCGTTCTCGGCGCTGGCCTTCAAGGTCATCAACGACAGCTACGGCGCGCTGACCTTCTGCCGCATCTATTCCGGCGTCATCACCAAGGGCATGTCGGTGGTCAACTCGACCCGCGGCAAGCGCGAGAAGATCGGCCGCATGGTCGAGATGTTCGCCAAGGAAGCCAATGCGATCGAAGAAGCCCGCGCCGGCGACATCATCGCCTTCGTCTCGCTGACCGAGACGGATACGGGCGACACGCTGTGCGACGCCTCCGCGCCGGTGATCCTGGAGCGCATGCGCTTCCCCGACCCGGTCATCTCGGTCTCGGTCGAGGCCAAGACCAAGGCCGACCAGGAGAAGTTCTCCACGGCGCTGGGCAAGATGGTCCGCGCGGATCCGTCGCTGCGTCTGGAAACCGACCGCGACACCGGGCAGACCATTCTGCGCGGCATGGGTGAGTTGCACCTGGAAGTGACGCTCGACCGTATGCGCACCGAGTTCGGCGTTGAAGGCAACATGGGCCGTCCGCAGGTCGCCTATCGCGAGGCGATCACCAAGCCGGTCGAGTATGTCTACACCCACAAGAAGCAGACCGGCGGTTCGGGCCAGTACGCAGAAGTGAAGATCATCTTCGAGCCGCTCGAGCGCGGCCAGGGCTTCGAGTTCGTCGATAAGATCGTCGGCGGCGCGGTGCCGCGCGAATATATCCCGTCGGTGGAAAAGGGCCTGAAGGTCCAGAAGGAAGACGGCGTGCTGGCCGGCTATCCGACCGTCGACTTCCGCGCGACGCTGATCGACGGCAAGTACCACGACGTGGACTCCAACGCGCTGACCTTCGAAATCGCGGCCCGCGCCTGCTTCCGTGAGGCGCTGCGCCTGGCGGGCCCGGTGATTCTGGAGCCGGTGATGAAGGTCGAGGTCGTGACCCCGGACGACCATCTGGGCGATGTGATCGGCGACATCAATCGCCGCCGTGGCCAGATCGTCGGCCAGCTGGAACGTGGCGGTGCGATCGCCGTCGAGGCCAGCGTTCCGCTGTCGGAAATGTTCGGCTATATCGGCCAGCTTCGCGGCATGACCTCGGGCCGTGCGTCCTACACGATGGAATTCTCGCACTACGAGCCGGTTCCCCGGAACGTGCAGGACGAAATCGTCGCGGGCAAGTCCAAGCCGGCCGCGTAAGCGGAAGACTTACGGCCGATGGCGACTCTTCATACGTTCGAGCCTCGCCATCGGCCCGTCCCGCCCGCCGCCTTCACGCGGCGGGAACTCTCTCAGATGCTCAGCGTCTATAGCCGCCGCGTCGCCGACGGCGAATGGCGCGACTATGCGATCGACAGCCGCGACGGCAAGGCGATCTTCTCAATCTTCCGCAACAGCCTGGACAAGCCGGCCTTCGCCATCGTGAAGCAGCCGGACGACGATGACGGCGAATATGCGCTGTTCGCCGGCCCCGAGCGGCTGGAAGCCAGGCACTCCCTGCCCGACCTCCTGGCCGCCTTCGAAGCGCGGCCCCGCCTGATCCAGGGCTAAACCCCCGCCTTCAGCGCCCTCAAGGCATCCTCGACGACGAAAACGCTCATCGCGATGTGATAGAGCGTGCTGGCCGGCGCATAGTCGGTCAGCAAGGTCCCGTCCTCGGCGAAATGATCGTGCCACAGTCCGGCGCCGACCGGCGCCAGATAGCGATCATGCAGTCCGTCGAGCGCCAGGGCCAGCCGCGCGGCGGCCTTCGGATCCTGCGCCAGCCGCACGGCCTGCGCCTTTGCCGCCTCTGTCAGCGGCCAGGTGCGGGCGCTTTTCTTGATCGGCGTGCCGTCGCCCCGCACCTCGTCGATGATCACCCCGTCCGGGGTGACGCCGTGCGTGTAGGCCACGTCGAGCAATCTGTCGACGATCGCGGTCGTGTCGGTTCCGGTCAGCCGCCGATATTCGGTCAAAAGCCAGGCCCACTCCATGTGGTGGCCGGGCTCCCACATCGCATTCGCCCCATCCTGGGGCGACCAGTCGGACCCATAATATTCGGCGATCGTGCCGGTCGCAGGTTGGAAGAACCGCGTGCGGAACAGGCCGTATATCTCACCCGCCCGGCCGAGATAGGCGGCATCTCCTGTCGCCTCATAGAGTGCCAGCAACGCCTCGAACAGATGCATATGCGGATTTTGCCTGAGCCGCGCCGGGGGGGCAGGCAAATGGTCCAAGTAACCGCCGTTGGGCGCCGCCATCTCCGCGTCGATGAAAGCGAGAATTTCATCGGCGACGGTTATCGCTTTCTGATCGCCGGTCAGACGGAAATAGGCCGACGCGGCCAGGATCACGAAAGCATGGGCGTAGAGGTCGCGCTTGCCGTCGACCACCTTGCCGTCGGCATCGACCGTGAATGCGAAGCCGGGCATGCCGTCACGACCGCGGTAACGTTCGATCATCGCATTGAAGGCGGTCTCCACCTGCCCGCTGTCGGCAACCCAGCCGAGCAGTATAGCGCGCGCATAGACGAAGATCTGGCGCGCCTGGACCGTAAGCCGTCGCGGTAGCGCGATCGGATTGGCGTCGAAATCCAGGCGTTCATGGAACCCGCCGGCGCTATGGTCGAATCCGGCTTCGAGCCAGAGCGGCAAGGCAGAGTCGCGCAGCCAGCCACGGAGCCGTTCGTGCGATCGCGCGTGGGCGATCTGATCAATTTTATCGATTGTCATGGCGGGCCTTCTAGCATCCTGACCGAATGGCGAGAAGTGGGTGCTTCAGGCGCGCGCGATGCCGAAGATCCGCCCGATCATCTTGCCGCGCGCGCCGGCGATCTTCGTGATGTCGCGCCATAAGGCGCGGTCCAATTGAGAGAAGTGCCAGTTCCCGAGTTGGCACCGGGCCGGAAGCTTATAGGCGGCATGGAGCGGAGTTCGGAATTTCCGCACGCCATGCCGCTTCAAAAGGGCCCGCTCATCGGCCGAGAGGCCTGCCACACTGCCCAGCCGATTGCAGTTTTCAATCAGCTTGCGGACATTCAGGCGGTCTTCCTCGTAACGATCGAGCCGGTCGAGATAACCCGGCAGATCGTCCTCATGCGCGTCCAGCCAAGCTTCGACCCGCGCCAGCGACTGCCCCTCACCGTCGGCCAGTTCACGCCGTGCTTCGTTCGCGGCATCGCCCAGCGCGGCCTTTACCCCCTTCTGCACCTGGGCATAACGGGCGGAGATTCCCAGCCCGAGCAAGGCGGCGGCCGGGAAGCTGACCGGGCCGACCATCAGGGTCAGCAGCAGGAAGAGGAAGTTCGCGGAATGCCCGCTGCTTTCCTCCATCAAGCCACCGACATAGCCGGAGAACTCCGCAAGATAGCGGCGCTTGAATTCGGCGCGGAGCAGGCCGCTGTTGCGATTGCTGGTCATGGTGGCATCCATGCAGATGGTGTTCGCATCCGTCGCGCTCAAGCAACCCTTAAAGCCTGCAGATTACTTTATCGCCGCGCAAAAAAATGGCGTCTGCCACGGCGGTCAGCCGCGACAGGCGCCAATTTATCGATCCTGAGCTGCCTAGCGCAGCGAGGCGTTCAGCTTGTCCAGCGCGGCAGAGCCGGGGCAAAGGGCGGCTTCGCCCAGATCCTTGAGCGGCGTCGATACGGTCTTGATGTGCTGATGAAGATCTTCCGGCTCCGGATCGACATAGAGCAGGCCGGTCACGATCTCGCCATCGGCGGCGTGCTCCGCCAGGAAGCGCATGGCCGCAAGGCGGTCGTTGACGTCGTAGTCGCCTGCCAGCTTACGCAGACGCAGGATGCTGCCGTCATGCTGAGTCACTTCCTGGACCGTGCCTTCGGCATATTCGGTGGTGATCTCCTCGCGCGGCGTGATGACGTCGAGGAAATTCACCGCCTCGTTGTGCTCGCGCACATAGTCGAAGCTCTTGGTCGAACCCTGGTGGTTGTTGAAGGCCACGCACGGGCTGACGCAATCGATGAAGGCCATGCCGTTGTGCGACAGGGCCGCCTCGATCAACGGCACGAGCTGCGTCTTGTCGCCGGAGAAGCTGCGCGCCACGAAGGTCGCGCCGAGCTGCAGCGCCAGCGCCGCGAGATCGATCGCCTCGTCGGTGTTGACAACGCCCTTCTTGCTTTTCGAGCCGCGATCGGACGTGGCGGAGAACTGCCCCTTGGTCAGGCCGTACACGCCGTTATTCTCGACGATGTAGAGCATGTTGACGCCGCGCCGCACGAGGTGCGCGAACTGGCCGAGACCGATCGAGGCGCTGTCGCCGTCTCCGGAGACGCCGAGATAGATCAGATCGCGATTCGCCAGGTTGGCCCCGGTCAGCACCGAGGGCATACGCCCATGGACAGAATTGAAACCGTGGCTGGCGCCCAGGAAATAGGTCGGCGTCTTGGATGAGCAGCCGATGCCGGACAGCTTGGCGATCCGGTGCGGCGGCAGGTCCAACTGATAGGCTGCCTGGATGATGGCGGCCGAAATCGAATCGTGGCCGCAACCGGCGCACAATGTCGAGATCGAACCTTCATAGTCGCGGCGGGTATAGCCGATCTGGTTCGGTTGGAGGCTCGGGTGATGGAGCTTCGGCTTGGTAAGATAGGTCATGCCACGGCCTCTTTCAGGCGCTGTTGAGCTGGGCGAAGGCGCACCGCTACGCCTTCGGAGATCGTCGCCGCGGTGATCGGCGTTCCGTCATAATGCAGGACGGGGATCAGCTTGGCGGGGTCTATGTTGCACTCGTTGATCACCAGCGTGCGCAGCTGGCCGTCGCGGTTCTGCTCGACGATGAACACCTGGTCGTGCGCGTTGATGAAGTCGACCACGTCCTGGTGGAACGGGAAGCCGCGCACGCGCATCAGGTCGATCGCCATGCCGTCGGCCGCCAGCAACTCGGCCGCCTCGCCCATCGCTGGGCTGGTCGATCCGTAATAGATAGCCCCGACCTTGGTGATCGCCGCCGACTTGTGCTCGATCGGCTTGGGAACCAGGGTCTTCGCGGTTTCGAACTTCCGGAGAAGCCGATCCATGTTGTCCTTATAGGCCGCCGCGTCCTCGGTGTACTTCGCGTAACGGTCCTTGGACGAGCCGCGCGTGAAGAACGAGCCCCGCTTCGGGTGCGTGCCCGGATAGGTGCGGTAGGGGATGCCGTCGCCGTCTACGTCCAGATAGCGGCCAAAATCCTTGCCCGCCTCAAGCTCTTCATAGGTCATGACCTTGCCGCGGTCATAGACGCGGCTGTCATCCCATTCGAGCGGCGCACACAGGCGCTCGTTCATGCCGATATCGAGATCGAGCAGGACGAATATCGGCGTCTGCAGACGATCCGCGAGATCAAAGGCCTGCGCACCCATGGTGAAGCACTCGTGCGGATCCTCGGGGAACAGCAGGACATGTTTGGTGTCGCCGTGGCTGGCATAGGCGCAGGCCATGACGTCGCATTGCTGTGAACGCGTCGGCATCCCGGTCGAGGGCCCGGTGCGCTGCACATCGAAGATGACGGCGGGCACTTCCGCGAAATAGGCCAGCCCCAGGAATTCCTGCATCAGCGAGATGCCGGGGCCCGAGGTCGCGGTGAAGGATCGCGAACCGTTCCACGCGGCGCCGATCACCATGCCGATCGATGCGAGCTCGTCCTCGGCCTGGACGATCGCGAACTTGTTCTCCTTCGTCTCGGGATCGACGCGGAACTTGTTGCAGTATTTCGTGAACGCCTCGGCCAGCGAGGTCGACGGCGTAATCGGGTACCAGGCGCAGACCGTGGCGCCACCATAGACGGCGCCCAGGCCGGCCGCGGCATTGCCCTCGATCATGATGCGGTCGCCGACGGCGTCGGCGCGGCGAATGCGCAGGCCGATCGGGCACTGCAGATTCTTCAGCGCGTAGTCCCGGCCCATATGAAGGGCATGGATATTCGGCGGGATCAGCTTGTCCTTGCCCCTGAACTGCTCGGCGATCAGCTGCTCGAGCACCTCGACCTCGATGTCCAGCAGCGCCGAGAGCGCGCCGACATAGATGATGTTCTTGAACAGCTGGCGCTGACGGGCGTCGGTATATTCCGCGTTGACGATATGGGTCAGCGGCATGCCGATAACCGTGATGTCCTCGCGGAACTTCGACCTCGGCAACGGCTTGGACGAATCGTAGAACAGATAGCCGCCCGGCAGGATCGAGGCGACGTCCTGGTTCCAGGTCTGCGGGTTCATCGCCACCATCAAGTCGACGCCCGCCCGGGCGCCGAGATAGCCGGCTTCCGACACGCGGATCTCATACCAGGTCGGCAGCCCCTGGATGTTCGACGGGAAGATATTGCGGGGCGCGGTCGGCACGCCCATGCGGATGATCGACTTGCCGAACAGGGTATTGGCCGACGCCGACCCCGAACCGTTCACATTGGCGAATTTGATGACGAAATCGTTCGTCGCGACTATCGGCTGCATGCGTGCCCTGCGTGAGTCATCTCAAGGAAGAATTTCTGCATATCCCAGGCGCCTGTCGGGCACCGCTCGGCGCACATGCCGCAATGCAGACAGACGTCTTCGTCTTTAACCATGTACCGGCCAGTGCTCAGCCCGTCCGCGATATAGAGGTCCTGCGTCAGGTTGACCGCCGGAGCGTTGAGCCGGGTGCGCAGGTCTTCTTCGTCGCCGGGAGGCGCGAACGTGATGCAATCCACCGGGCAGATGTCGACGCAGGCGTCGCATTCGATGCACAGCTTCGGCGCGAAGATCGTCTCGATGTCGCAGTTCAGGCAGCGCTCGGCTTCCTGTAGCGCCAGCGCGACATCGAAACCGAGCTCCACCTCCATCTTGATGTCCTTGAGCGCGACCGCCTTTTCGCGCAGCGGCACCCGGAAACGCAGGTCGTTGGAGACCTCGTTGTCATAGGACCACTCGTGGATACCCATCTTCTGGCTGGTGAGGTTCACCATCGGCGGCGGCCGATCGTTCGCATCCTCGCCCTGACAGAATTTATGGATCGAGATCGCCGCGTCATGCGCATGCGCCACGGCCCAGATGATGTTCTTCGGGCCGAAGGCGGCATCGCCGCCGAAAAACACGTTCGGCACGCTTGACTGCAGGCTCTTCTCGTTCAGGACCGGCAGGCCCCATTTGTCGAACTCGATGCCGGAATCGCGCTCGATCCAGGGGAAGGCATTCTCCTGGCCGATGGCGACCAGAACATCGTCGCATTCGATGAACACGTCCGGCTCGCCGGTGGGCACCAGGTTGCGGCGGCCCTTTTCGTCGAACTTGGCCTCGACCTTCTCGAACCACATCCCCTTGAGTTTGCCGTTGTCGTGCTCGACGCTCTTCGGCACGTGGAAGTTGAGGATCGGGATATCTTCGTGCATCGCGTCTTCCTTTTCCCAGGGAGACGCTTTCATTTCCTCGAAGCCGGAACGGACCACGACGGTCACATGCTCGCCGCCCAGGCGGCGGGAGGACCGGCAACAATCCATGGCGGTATTGCCGCCGCCCAGCACGATGACACGCTTGCCGATCTTAGTGATATGGCCGAACGAAACCGACGACAGCCAGTCGATGCCGATATGGATGTTGGCGCGCGCTTCTTCGCGGCCGGGCACGTCCAGGTCGCGGCCCCGCGGTGCGCCGCAGCCGACGAAAATGGCGTCGTAGCCCTCGCTGAGAAGCCCCTTCATGCTGTCGACACGCTGGCCGAGTTTGGTCACCGCGCCGAGACCCAAGATATAGCCGACCTCTTCGTCGATGACCGATTCCGGCAGTCGGAATTTCGGGATCTGGCTGCGGATCATGCCGCCGGCCTGGGCATCGCCGTCATAGATGACGCATTCATAACCGAGCGGCAGCAGGTCGCGCGCCACGGCGAGCGAAGCCGGGCCGGCGCCGACCATGGCGATGCGCTTGCCGTTGGACTTGCCTTGCGTCGGCAGGCGGCCGGTGATGTCGTCCTTGTAGTCGTAGGTGACGCGCTTCAGGCGGCAGATCGCCACCGGCTCCTTCTCGACGCGCCCGCGCCGGCAGGCCGGCTCGCAGGGGCGGTCGCAGGTGCGGCCGAGGATGCCGGGGAAGACGTTCGACTTCCAGTTGATCATATAGGCGTCGTCGTAACGCCCTTCCGCGATCAACCGAATATATTCTGGAACCGGCGTGTGGGCAGGGCACGCCCACTGGCAGTCGACGACTTTATGGAAGTAATTCGGGTCGTCGATATCGGTCAAAGTTACGCGCGCGCCATCGTCCATTGCTCATCGCCATCTGTGAAAGAGAAAACGGGGATTCTTCAGCCCAGTTCGCCCAGGGTCGGATATCTAAAGGTTTGATTCCTAAAGCTGCCGCGTACGGCCCTCTCCCTAGTCCAGAACTCGCGCCTTGGTTAGCTGCATCACTTTTTCGCACATTGGCATAAAGACTCGCCGCTTCGCAATGAGGGAGCAGTGCATCCCGGCCATGCGCCGGATTGATATTTGCGTAGCCCGCAAATTGCAACCCGAATGGAACCGGCGGTCATTCGCATCGGTTTTTAACACTATGCGTAAATTGCTCGCAGGTAGAACGATGATGACCGCGTTCACGCGCGGCGGGCTGGCGATCGTGGGCACGACCGCGATGATCACCTTGCAGTGCACCCTGAATTTCGGCGCGGCGCTGGCACAGCAGCCGGCCGGGCAGAACGTTCAGACGTCCCCTGACGGCGCCAAGCCCGAGCCCGTGCCCCCACCCGCCGAGGTCAAGCCCAAAGGCGACCCGAGGACGGGCGTTCTGACGCCGCCGAACGTCGACCCGAAGATGGCGAAAGCGGTCCCGGACGTCGACCCGGCGATGAACAACCCGCCGCCGAACGTGACCCCGGCCCCGCCGGACGCACCGCCGCCGACCGCGAAGCCGCGCTGATCCGGCAATAGGTTGGTCGGGGCGTCTAGCGAAGGCCGCCTGTCCTCGTTAATGTCCGCCCCTGATCCAAGTCCTGGAGGGTGGACGTGAAGACAAAAGCCGCGGTTGCGTTCGAAGCCGGCAAGCCGCTCGTCGTCGAGACGCTGGACCTTGAAGGGCCCAAGGCCGGTGAGGTGCTGGTCGAGATCAAGGCGACCGGCGTCTGCCACACCGATGCGTTCACCCTGTCGGGCGCCGATCCGGAAGGACTGTTTCCAGCGGTCCTGGGCCATGAGGGCGCGGGGATCGTGCGCGATGTCGGCCCTGGTGTCACCTCGGTCAAGGCCGGCGATTACGTCATCCCGCTCTACACGCCGGAATGCCGCCAGTGTAAATTCTGCCTGTCGGGCAAGACCAATCTCTGCCAGGCGATCCGCGCCACCCAGGGCAAGGGCCTGATGCCGGACGGCACCTCGCGCTTCTCATTCAACGGCCAGCAGGTGCTGCATTATATGGGCACCTCCACCTTCTCCAACTTCACCGTGCTGCCTGAGATCGCGGTCGCGAAGATCCGGCCGGACGCCCCGTTCGACAAGGTCTGCTATATCGGTTGCGGCGTCACGACCGGCATCGGCGCGGTCATCAACACCGCCAAGGTGACGCCGGGTTCGACCGTCGCGGTCTTCGGCCTGGGCGGCATCGGCCTCAATGTCGTTCAGGGCGCGCGGCTGGCCGGCGCCGACATCATCATCGGCGTGGACCTGAACCCGGCGCGCGAGGCGCTCGCCCGCAAGTTCGGCATGACGCATTTCCTGAATCCGAAGGATGTCGATAACATCGTGACCGCGATCGCCGATCTGACCGATGGCGGCGTCGATTATTCCTTCGAATGCATCGGCAATGTGAATGTCATGCGCCAGGCACTGGAATGCTGCCACAAGGGCTGGGGCGAGAGCGTGATCATCGGCGTTGCCGGCGCGGGCCAGGAGATCGCGACCCGTCCGTTCCAGCTGGTCACCGGCCGCGTCTGGAAGGGCTCGGCCTTCGGCGGCGCCAAGGGCCGCACCGACGTGCCGAAGATCGTCGACTGGTATATGAGCGGCAAGATCAATATCGACGACCTGATCACGCACACCATGCCGCTCGAAAAGATCAACGACGCGTTCGACCTTATGCATCATGGCGAGTCGATCCGGTCCGTCGTGCTGTACGACTGAACCCCACCGCGCGGTTAGCCGCGCCTATTACCAAGAGCAGTCCGTTGTCCAATATCGCGCTTGCGCCGCAAGCACTCTGGGGGCGCCCTGTCGTCATCGGCGGCGGCGTCGCCGGCGCGGTCACCGCGTTGACCCTTTCACCAATGCCGGCCGTCCTGGTCGATCCGGTTCCGGTCGGGCGCGAGGCCGCGAGCCGCTGGGCGCAGGGCGGGCTGGCCGCCGCAGTCGGCGCCGACGATTCACCCGACCTGCAGGCGGCTGATACTGTCGCCGCGGGTGCCGGCCTGACCGATTCCGACGTCGCCAAGCGCATCGCCGCCGAAGGTCCGGCAACGGTGGAAGCGCTGGAACGCTTCGGCGTCCGCTTCGATCGCGACGCCGATGGCCGTTTCGCTTTGGGGCTGGAAGCCGCGCATTCACGCCGCCGCATCCTGCACGTGCGCGATGCGACCGGCAGCGCTATCGTCGAAGCGCTGGGCGAGCGGTTGCTGGCGACGTCGTCCGTCGAGATCGTCACCGCTGCCGCGACGCGCCTGCTGACCGCCGACGGCGGCATCACCGGCGTCGTCATCCGGCAGAACAACGAATACATGCTGCTGCCCACCGCTTGCGTCGTGCTGGCAACCGGCGGGATCGGTGGCCTTTGGCAGTCGACAACCAATCCGGTCGGCGCGCGCGGCGCGGGGCTGGCGCTGGCGGCACGCGCCGGCGCCGTTCTCGCCGATCTCGAATTCATGCAATTCCACCCGACCGCACTGGCGGTCGGCGCCGACCCTATGCCGCTGGTCAGCGAGGCGGTACGCGGCGAGGGCGCGATGCTTGTCGATGCCCGGGGCCGGCGCTTTATGGAAGGCACGCCCGGGGGCGATCTGGCGCCGCGCGACATCGTTGCCCGCGCAGTTTTCGCGGAATGGGCAAAGGGCGGCAGCGCCGCGCTCGACGTCCGCCATTTCGCGCCCGGCGCGTTCGCCGCGCGATTTCCGAACATCTACCGCGTCCTGACCGAATTCGGGATCGACCCCGAAACGACGCCGATCCCGATCCGCCCAGCGGCGCATTATCATATGGGCGGCGTCAAGGCCGCCGTGACCGGCCGGACCAGCATCGACGGTCTGTGGGCCGCCGGCGAAGTCGCCTGCAGCGGCCTGCATGGCGCCAACCGTCTCGCATCCAACTCCCTGCTCGAAGCTGCCGTCTGCGGCCGGCTGGCGGCCGAGGAGATCGGCGGCCTCATCCTGCGCTCGACTTCGCCTCAAGCCGACGAGTCAGCTGCGCGCGCCGATGGCACAACGATGTTCACCGCGCTGCGCGAAGTCATGAACCGCGATGTAGGGGTTGTACGCGATGGGGTGGGTCTTCGGCGTGCTGTCGAAACCCTGGGCGAATTGGGAAAGAAAGCGGCCGGAACCGCCGCCGCGGAAGCGGTGGCCGTTGCCGTCCTGGTTGCCGAGGCCGCCCTTAAACGCACAGAAAGCCGCGGAGCCCATTATCGATCAGATGGTGGACCGAAGATCGAGCCGGCCGAACATTCGGAATCCCGCCTTTAGGCTAAACCGTTATCCTCGTGAGATGCGCGTAAGCTTCGTCTGCCCCCGCCTATTTCAGGGACGGACACAGCGGCATCAAACCGGTCGGATGCCGCCACCGCGGCGCCAACAACTGAATATCCCGGGGAATTCTTAATCTTTCCGGTTGAGGTTTTTGAAATTCCATCCGATTATTCTTACTTCGGGGAAGGTACGCCAAGAAAATCAAAAATCCGCAATGTGTCAGCCAATCAATACTTATCGGGGCCATAATGAGCCAGAGCATCGTTTCGTCGGGCCAGACAGCCAGCGGGGGGACGATACACTCCCCCAATTCAGAGCTTGTCCTGCGGGGCGGGCTTAGTCTCGATCAAACGGTAATCAATAACGGCTTCCTGACTCTTCAAGGCGGCACCGCCAGCGGTGCAACCGCCCTCCATGGCGGTGATATCACAATCAGTAAGGGTGGCAGCGCATTCGATACGCAGGTGACCGGAGGCAACCTGTTCGTGGACAGCGGGCGTGCAACCGGCACGACCGTCACGAGCGGCGGCGGCATCAGCCTCTCTTTCGGCAAGATTACCGCGACCGTTGTGCGCAACGGCTATATTTCAGTCGACAACGGTATCGCGGTCGATACGCAAATCGGGTTCATGGGCGAGTTGGATGTTTCCTTCGGCGTAGCCTCCCGATCCATTATCAGCAGCGGCGGACAGCTCTCTCTGGAACAAAGCGCAAAGGCCGCAGGCGTCATTGTCCAGAGCGGCGGCTTCCTCCGGGTTACTTCGAGCGCCTCGGCACGCGGCGTCACGGTTGAGGCAGGAGGCATAGAGGAGGTCGATTACGTATCGTCCGGCACGCTTGTCAAAAGTTCTACCGTCCTAGGGTTTACGTCACAGACCGTCGCCGAGGGTGGCGAGGTGGTCGATACGCATGTACACGGCAACAGCCAGCAGAACGTCGTTGGAAAGGCTGTAAACACCCTCATCGGCGAGTCCGCCTCGGTCGGTGAAATCGGCATCCAGAACGTTTGGGGCGGCGGCCAGACGACGGGGACCATCGTCTCATTCACAGGGCGGCAGGTTCTGGGGGTCGGCGGGTCCGCTTACGACACGCTTGTCACGAACGGCGGACAACAGATCGTCTCTTCGGGCGGCGTCGCCCGGCAAACGACCATTACGAATGCCTCGCAAACCGTCATGAGTGGCGGCATTGCGCGCAGCACTGAAATCCTGTCGCGTGGAACGCAGTATGTCGGAGGCTCCGCCAACGGAACAGTCATCCGCAGCGGTGGGACGCAGGAGATTGACGGCGGCAGCGCCAAAAACACGACTATCGAAAAGGGCGGCGCACTTTATGTGACGCAATCCGGCGGGCTCGCTGACGGCGTGGTCATCAAATACGGTGGCGTCGCTGAGATCGAAAACGCCGCCTCGGCCGGGCATGTGATGATAAAGCAGGGCGGAGAGCTGATCGTCGACAGCGGGACCGAGGTCGCCGGCGTGACGGTGCAGCACGGGGGGACTCTGCTGATCGCGGGCGGTACGGTCACCGGCCTGAAAGCTGCGGGCGGCGCCAGGGTCATATATGAAAACCTGACATCCGGAATGTCCGCCAATGAGGTCCAAGTTCGATCAGGCGAATTCCAGGCCGTCGGATCGGGTGCGGCGGCGACGAATACGACGGTGCTTTCAGGCGGCGCTTTCATTTTCGGCGGCGGCACCGTTACCGGATTGCACGCCCAAAGCGGCGCCCGCTTGACGGTCAACTCCGGCGTGACGGTCGATGGACTGACACTGAACGGCGGCGTCGGCCTAAACCTCTATGGCGTTGCGACCAACGTGACCGTGTCGAGCGGCGCAGTGATTTATACCGGCTATTATTTCGGCACGGGCACAGCGCCGACCGCGCTTTCGGACACGACGATCTTCGGCACGGTCAACATCGGCCTGGGAATTGTCGCGTCGGGGTCCATCGTGGGCAGCGGCGGTCTCGAGAGAAGCATCGGTACGACAATCGGTACGGTGGTCAGTAGCGGCGGCATAGAGGAGATCGGCGGTTCGGGCGTGCCCTTCGAGCCATCCGGCGCGTCCGGCACGGTGGTCAGTAGCGGTGGCATCCAGCAAGTGGATTTCGGCGGCGTCGCCAGCGGCACCCATGTCCTGAGCGGCGGCAAGATTATATTGGCTGGCGGCACGGTCACCGGCTTGACGCTCGATAGCGGCGGGATCGAGGCCATCGGCTATCGCGGCTCGATCGTTGCATCGTCAGGCGCCGCGCTTTCCGGAATCGAGGTGCTGGCCGGGGGCATGGCAGTCTATGGCGGCGGGCGGTTTGTCGACCTCAAGATCGATAGCGGGGGCTATGAGAGCATTGCCTCCGGCGTCACCGTCCGGGGCTTGACGGTAGGAGACGGCGCGACGCTGGTGGTCGGGAACGGGGCCACGGCAACCGCCGTCAAGGTCACGGACGGCGGAACGATCTCACTCGCCGGCGGAAAGGTCGTCGGCCTCGAGATCGCCAAGGGCGGAACCGAGCTTTTGCAAAGCGGGCACTTCGGGAACATCACGATCAGCAACGGTTTGACGGTCGCGGTCGGGTACGGCGCAACCGCGACGAACGTGCGCGTCGCGAACGGAGGCACGCTGATCTATGCCGGCGGAACGATCAAAAACGTGATCCTTGCAAAGGGGGCGAAGCAGGTCGTGTCGGGCGGAACGCTGACGCTGTCCAAGGGGCAATCGATCAGCGACCTGACAGTCAGCGGGTTTGGACAACTGAATGTCAGTTCCGGCGCTGAGGCGTCAAACATCGTGGCGCGCGGCGGATATCTTTACGTCAATGGCAACATCGAAAAAGTCCGGGTGCTGGATGCCGGATATCTAATGTTGAGCGGCACGGCACGCGGCACCGTCGTGAAAGGGACAAAGCCGGTTCCCTATGGCTCGTATGCAGCCCAGATGACGCTTGCCGGCTATAGCGCCGCCAGGGCGTTCAACACGACCGTCGGCGGCGGCGGGCTTTTAACCGTAGGAATCGATGCACATGCCACCGGCATCGTCGTGCAGAGCGGCGGCGGCATCGCCTGGGAAGCCGGCGCGCATATCAATGGCCTGAAAATCGAGGGCGGGGGCAACGAGACCGTTTACAACGGTGGCGTCATCAGCGGTGGCAAGGTCGGCAAAGGCGTGACTTTGACGGTTGGGTCCGGCGGGTCTGCCAACAACATGACCATCGCATCGGGCGGAACGATCGTCTTCGGCGGTGGCTCTGTTCAAGGCCTCACCGTCCAGGCCGGCGGACGGGAAGTCGTTTCCAACTATGCGCAGGTCAGCGGGCTTACGGTCAGCAAGGATGTTCTTCTTGTGGTTTCGTCCGGCGCAACCGCGGCCGACACGATACTGAAGGGCGGCTCCGAAGCCGTCCTGTCCGGCGGGCAAATCGACGGGACGGTGACATTCAGGCCCGGCGGAAAACTGGCTATCGTGGAGGCGCAGCAATCCCTCATGCTTTCCGGCTTCACAAGGGGCAACGTACTCGATGTGCTGTCGATAGCAGCCGGCTCGGCAAAACTGTCCTTCGTCGAAAACAAGGCGAAAACGCAGGGCGTGCTGACGATCATCGACGGCAAGACACGGGCGAGCGTGACCCTATTCGGCACCTACGTCGCGGCGGGGTTCCACACCAAGGCCGACGGGTTCGGCGGCACGGCGATTACCTATAATCCTGGGGCCGGCAGCAACCATCCGCAGATCGCCCCCGGCGTGCACACCTAGCGGGGCAGCACGAACAAGGTAACACTCTGGCCGGGCACGGTCGCTTTCAGCTTGCCGCCCGTCCAGGCGACATTGGCCGGATGCAAGATCATGTTGGCCGCCGTAAGCCGATAGACCGCGGCGCTGCCCTTGGCGGTGAAATGGCCCAAATTGAGGGTCACAGGCGTCGCGCCTGCCACCTTGTTGATCACCATGACCGTCAGCGCACCGCCGGCGGAGCGCACCGCGGCAAAGGCGGAAAGAGTGTCCGGCTGCGGCACGCCCGCCTTGACGCTGATATC
>DATJHU010000008.1:0-5038 GCA_035493715.1 Alphaproteobacteria bacterium
TGGTTCTGCTTATGGTGAAAGACGTGGATGCCCGGCACAAGGCCGGGCATGACGAATTGAGAGGCTAATCCAGCGGCCGCGCTTCTTCCGGCAGCATGATCGGGATGCCGTCGCGGATCGGGTAGGCGAGCTTGGCCGAGCGCGAGATCAGTTCCTGCCGGGTCGAATCGAACTCGAGCGGGCCCTTGGTCACCGGACAGACCAGGATCTCCAGCAGCTTTGGATCGACGGTGCCGTCGAGGCGTTCGGTCGAGGCGCTCATTTACTGTCTCCGGATAGCCATGATGCTTACCACATGGGATCGCGAGGCGTCATGACGCTGACATCCGCACCAGCTCGTCGACCACGGCCTGTTGTCGCGTCTTCGGCAACGGCTGATCCGATAGCGCAAAGCCGAGAAACGCCCAATAGAAAATTTGGGCGCGTGCGCGAGCCAGTTCCGCTGACAATCCCGACTGCACCAGCAGGCCCTCCACATAGCTCAGCCGCCGCCGATCGATCGCCTGCACGGCGGCGCGGGCAGCGGGATCGACACTTGCCCAGGTGCGGACGGCCCGTTCCAGCGTCAACCGTTCGCCGAAGACGCGGCGCAACAGCAGCGCGAGCGGGTTCTGGTCTTTCGAGGCCGCCTCGACATTGGCGATGATCTGTTCGGCCGCCACCTCGTGCCAGCGCGCAAGGATCGCGGCGTGGAACGCGCCGATATCGGCGAAATGCCAGTAAAAGCTGCCGCGCGACACCCCCATCGCCTTGGCCAAGGGTTCCGCTTTCAGCGCGGTGAAGCCGCGGCTCGCCAATGCCTTCAGGCCCTGATCGAGCCAGTCCTTTGCCGATAGTTGATCGCTCATGATCGGTCCCGCGCTATCTCACCATACACTACTGTATTGACAGGCGCCAGAACAGGGCGCATAACCATACAGTGCTGTATGGAGGCGTTTCGATGCGCGATCTCATTCTGCAATGCGCGGGTGTCGCCGGGATAGCGGTAGCCCTGATGCACGGCGTGCTGGGCGAAACCAAGGTGTTTGCCAAGGCGACCATCCAGCCGGAGAGCCTGCGGACCCTGATTCGCCTGGTATGGCAGGCCGGTACCGTGGCCTGGATCGGCGGCGGCGTGCTGCTGATTGCCGCGCCCTCGTTCGGATCGGAGAGCGCCCGGCACTGGATCGTCGCGACCATCGTCGCGGTCTACGCCTTTGCCGCCGCGGCCAATGCCTGGTGGTCGCGCGGCCGCGGCTTTGGCTGGAAAGCGCTCGGTGCCGTCGTCGTGCTCGCCGTGGCAGGGTATTAGAGCGTTTTCCAGCGAAGTGGAGACCGGTTCGCGTCAAGAAAACGCGTCAAATCAAAAATTCAGAGCCCCGTTCCGATTCCATCGGAATGGGGCTCTGAAGCGCTACTGCAGCCCGGTGTCGCCGCTGGTGCGCTTCTTGGCGAGATCCATTTCGGTCACCGCGATCAGGATCTCGGCGCGGGTTTTCAGGTCGGGGGCCTCCAGCATTGCCTGCTTCTCTGCCGGGCCGTAGGGCGACATCATGGCGAGCGCGTTGACCAGCGCCTCGTTCGGCGCGCTCTCGATCCCTTCCCAATCGACTTTCAGATTGTTGGCTTCGAGAAAATCGGTCAGCACGTCGAGCAAGGCCGCGCGGTCGACGGCTTCTTCGCCGATGCGCGCAACGAAATCGTCGGCATAGGGAAAGAAATTCACCTTGCATTGCCGGTACGCGGTCAGGCCCGAGATTTCCTCGACCACCTTGAAGCGCGCGACGCCGGTCAGTTCCAGGATGTAGCGGCCGTCGCCGGATTCGGCGAGCTGCGTGATGCGGCCGACGCAGCCGACCCTGAACAGCTCCGGTTTCGCCTCGTCCCTGCTGTGGGAAAGATCCGGCTGGATCATCCCGATCAGCCGGTGACCGTCACGTAACGCGTCGTCCACCATCGCCAGATAGCGCGGCTCGAAAATATTGAGCGGCATCTGGCCGCGCGGCAGCAACAGCGCGCCCGGCAACGGAAACACCGGAATGATTTCGGGAAGCTCGCCGGGTCCGCGGTATTCGGCATTGATCGGCATTTGCAGTCCCGGTCAGTTCGTTGGTTCGTGGAATACGCGTCCTACGAGAACAGAATCGTCGACAGCCGCTTTCTTCCCTCGACGGTTGCTTCGTCGGCGCCGCCCCACGCCTCGAAGAACTGCACCAGCTGCTTGCGCGCGCCGTCATCGTTCCACTTGCGATCGCGCCTGACGATCTCCAGCAACTGGTTGGTCGCCTCGTTGCGCTTGCCGGCCGCGTTGAGCGCGGTCGCGAGGTCAAATCGCGCCTGATGGTCTAGCGGGTCTGCGGCGACCTTCTGTTCCAGCTCGGTCACCGGGCCGACCGACTGGGCCTGTTCGGCGAGGTCGATCGAGGCCTGCACCGCCTTGACGGCGGCGTCATTGCGTTTCGATTCCGGTACCATCGCAAGCGTCTGCTTGGCCTGTTCGACGGCGCCCGTCGTCACATAGCATTTTGCCAGCCCCGCCATGGCTGCGATATTGGTGGCGTCGAAACCCAGTACCTCGGCATAGATCTGGGCGGCCGCGGCAGGGTCGCCTTCCGCCAGCACGGCCTCGGCTTCCTGCAGGATCTCTGCGATATTCGGCTCGCCCGGCGCCGTCATGCCCTTGGTGAGCTTGTCGATGAAGGCGTTGACCTGGCTCTCCGGCACCGCGCCCATGAAGCCATCGGCGGGCTGGCCGCCAACGAACGCGATCACGGCCGGGATCGACTGAATGCCCATCTGGCCGGGGATGGCCGGATGTTCATCGATGTTCATCTTGACCAGCTTGACCTTGCCCTTGGCGGCGCGGACCGCCTTTTCGAGAACGGGCGTGAGCTGGCGGCAAGGTCCGCACCACGGCGCCCAGAAGTCGATCAGCACCGGCTGACGCTTCGATTCCTCGATGACATCCTTCACGAAGGTCTGGGTGGTCGTCTCCTTGATCAGATCGGGTGCTGCCTGCGGCGCCGGGCCGCCGCCCTGCTCAACTATCGTCACGGTAATCCTCGCCTGATGTCTTTGAGAAGATGTCTCGGAATTTCGGGGCCCGTTCTAGCACGGCTAGGGGCGAAGTTCCTCATCCGCTAGATGGCGGCTTGGCCGCAAAATTCAATTGGCAGGCGTGTTCCGGGTCAACCGGGGGTGAATGGGTCGGAACCCCGCCGGGACGTCGATGCCCCGTCGGAGCCAAGAACCCTCGATTGTGGGGGGCTGCGGTTCCCGGCGGAGGCTTAGGGAGCCGCCAAATCCCGTTGGGCGCCGTTTCGGGCCGATTTGCTCCCATTTGTTGATGAAATTGGATGATCAGCGTTGGCATCGGACCGCACGCTCACTGTTGCATTCGCGGTCGGCATTTGTCATACGTCTGCCGTTGACGGCGAGCGTTCGCCGCCATCTCGGATGCGGGTGTAGCTCAGTGGTAGAGCACGACCTTGCCAAGGTCGGGGTCGAGGGTTCGAGCCCCTTCGCCCGCTCCAGATTTTCTTTCCATGGCAAACTACCGGATCGATGACAGGCCGCCTTTTGGCGGCCTTGTCGTTTTTTGGTCCTTTGGTGATCCAGCTCTCCCCTGATTCGAGCGGCGCGTGTAATTCTCCCGGACTAGAGATTGTGGGGTCTCTTCATGATTCGGCGGGGGCAATTTCGTGGGCCGAAAAATCATTCTGCTATCCGATGGCACCGGTAACTCGTCGGCGAAAGTCTGGCGAACCAATGTCTGGCGCACCTTCGAGGCGCTGGATCTTTCCGGCAACGACCAGATCGCGTTTTACGACGATGGCGTCGGGACCTCGTCGTTCAAACCGATGGCGATCCTCGGCGGTGCGTTCGGTCTCGGCCTGCGGCGCAACGTCATCGCCCTCTACAAATTCGCCTGCCGCAACTATCGCGATGCCGACGACGAGCTGTTCGGTTTCGGATTCAGCCGCGGCGCCTTCACGATCCGGATCGTGATGGGGTTGATCGACAGCCAGGGTCTCGTCAAAGCCGACAATGAAGCCGAACTCCACAGCTTGGCGAGTGCCGCCTACCGCGCCTATCGCAGGGACCGCTACCAGCATCTGAAGTTTGAAGCGCCCTATCAGTGGATCCGCAACAAGTTCGGCCCGCATTATCCTCCGAAAGAGGTTCGCAGGAACGTCAGGATCAGGTTCGTCGGCGTCTGGGACACGGTTGCCGCCTACGGCATGCCGGTCGACGAAATGACCCGCGGCATTCATCAATACATCTGGCCGATTGAGCTACCGAACAATCGTCCATCCCCGCGTATCATGCGGGCCTGTCAGGCGCTGGCGCTCGACGAGGAACGCACTACCTTCCATCCGCAGCTCTGGGACGAAACCGCCGGCATCAATGGCAATGTCGCCGCGCCCGATGCCGAAGGACGGCGCTTCATCAAGGACGAACGTATCAGCCAGGTCTGGTTCGCCGGCGTGCACACCAATGTCGGCGGCGGTTATCCCGACGATGCGCTCGCCTACATCCCCTTCGTCTGGATGATTACCGAGGCCAAACGATGCGGGCTCAAATTTAAATCGGATTATGCAAACGAGCCGCCCAATCCTGATCTGATGATATCCGATCCCGACACGTTCAAGAACGCGATTTCCAGGCGGGACAAGGACGGACGGCTGTACGATCCGCGCAAAGGTCTCGGCGGCTACTACCGCTACGGACCGCGCAAACTGGTCCCTTTCCTGTATCCGGAGACCAGAAAACAGGAAGAGGACGAGGTCGGCGTCGGAATTGCAAAGATTCACGAAAGCGCCTTCAGGCGCATCGAAAACCACGCGCATGCCTACGCGCCGGTTGGCCTTCCGCCATATTACCGCGTCGTCAAGGAAGACGGCGAGATCGTCTCACCCGACAAGTTCAGGATCGGGCCAGCCGCAGAACCGTTTGAAACCAGCACGGCTGCGGCGCAGCGTGCGCTGGTGCAGGAACATGTCTGGAACGAGGTCTGGAAGCGCCGCATCGTCTATTTCGCAACCGTCGGCGCGACCCT
>DATJHU010000009.1:0-22405 GCA_035493715.1 Alphaproteobacteria bacterium
TCGTTCGGCAACAACTCCTACAACCCGCCGCGGACCTTTGGCTTCGAGTTGACCTATCGGTTCGAACCCAAGACGCCCGAAGCGCCGCCGGCTGCCTACGTGCCGCCGCCGGCTCAGGCTCCCGCCGCGGCGCCGAAGAGCTACTTGGTGTTCTTCGACTTCAACAAGTCGGACCTCACCCCTCAGGCCAAGGACATCGTCGACACGGCGGCCAAGAATGCCTCCGCGACGAAGGTGACCCAGCTCACCGTAACCGGCCACACCGACACGGTCGGCTCGGACGCCTACAACATGCGCCTGTCCCGCCGCCGTGCGGAATCGGTCGCGGCCCAGCTCGAGAAGGACGGCATCGCGTCGTCTGAGATCTCGATCGTGGCCAAGGGTAAGCGCGACCTGCTGGTCCCGACTGCCGACGGTGTGCGCGAGCCGCAGAACCGGCGTGTGCAGATCGTCTTCGACGGCGGTCCGACCTCGTAAGTAATCGGCATAGTACTTATTACGAGCGGCGCTCCTTCGGGGGCGCCGCTTATTTTATGATTCACCGTTCATAAATAGCCGTTGACGGGCGGCAAGACTTGACATCAAGTTCCACTCAATAACCGCGCGTCGGGGATACAGTCCCGGCGTGATTCGCGTCGTAGCCGGGGGTAAGCCGGGCCAAGAAGGCGCCGGCGATTTTGGGGAGGGATTTTTGATGTCGGCACGTTTCTCGCTCACCTTGTGCGCCACTGCAGCGGCCTGCGCCTTGATGGCGCCGCAGCCCGCGATGGCGCAGTCGGACCAGCCGGCGGCCAGCTCTGGCGGCGGCATCGAGGAAGTAATCGTCACGGCTCGGCGCCGCGAGGAAAAGGCTCAGGCCGTTCCGATCACCTTGCTGACTTTCAGCCAGGAACAGCTGCAGAAGCAGGATATTCGCGATCCCCTGAAGCTGACGGATTCAATCCCGGGCTTCAACGGTGCGACAGGCGGCTCGCTGGGCCTGACCTATACTTTCCTGCGCGGCGCGCCGGGTGTGATTTTCTACTGGAACGACGTGCCGGTCGATCCGCACAATCAGACGGCGGGCTTCTATTTCGACATGGAGAACCTCCAGGTTCTGTACGGCCCGCAGGGCACCCTTTTCGGTCTCAGCAACGATGCCGGCGCCATCTTGTTCCAGCCCCAGAAGCCGAAGAACGATTACGAAGGCTACGGCCAGGTAACGTTCGGCGACTATGGCCGGCAAACGATCGAAGGCGTGGTCAACGTGCCGATCATCGACGACAAGCTGCTGATCCGCGTCGGCGGCCAGTATCAGAAGCAGGACGGCTATCAGCACGTCCTCAAGCAGAATATCGACCTGCTGAACCAGAATTACTGGAATTTCCGCGGCGGCATGACCTTCCGCCCGACGGACGACATCAGCAACGAGTTGATGGTGAACTATTTCCAAACGCAGTACTTGCCGGGTGCCTACACCTATGCGGGGTATAATCCAGACGCGGCCGATGCGTTCGGATTTCCTCTGCAGACTCTCCTGAATCTTGCCCAGGGGCCTGCCGGTGCGGTGATCCCTGCATTGGAGTACGCACACCAGCAGCTTCAGGGTAAGAATGTCGATCTTGCCGCCCTTCAGCGGCAGCAGGAGGCATTGGGCAAATACACTCTGGCCGGCCTGGCCTGGGTGCCGACGGCCGTGTTGAGGCAGCTGAATATCGTCAATACGACGACATGGGACGTTACCGACAACATTAGCATCAAGAACATCGCCGGCTATCAGGAGATCTACAACTACACCAACCGGTCGGATATCGGCGGCCTGGAATTCGGTTTGCTGCAAGGGCCGGCACCCTACGGGTTGCATGATCAGCCGCGCGGGCCAAACGTCCAGTACAACGAAGAACTCCAGATGATCGGCAATTTCTTCGACAACAGGTTGAACTTGCAGGTCGGCACATTCAACCAGTGGGGCGGCGCTTCCAGCGGCGCCGGCGGCAGCGTTCCCTCGAACTCACGGGCACCCTACGGTATCGAGTACACGAACGATTTCGGCGGTGTCTCGGTTCACGGCGCAACACTGAACCAGCAGTCCCGCACGAACGCGGTATACGCGCAGGGTACCTATAAGCTTGACGACTACGTCGAAGGTCTGAGCTTCACAGGCGGCTTCCGTTACACCTGGGACAAGTTCTACAGCACGGGCGGAAATTACTGCGTGGTGAACGTTCCTGGAGAGCGTCCGTGCACGACCCCGGCCCACCCCTATGGCACGTTGACCGCGTTCTCGTCACAGTCGGCCCGCTTCCGTTCACCCAGCTATACGCTGCAGTTGAACTACCAGTGGCGTCCGTCCACGATGTTCTACATCAACAACAGCCTCGGCTATAAGACGGGTGGCTTCAACGGCCAGAACTTCCTCGACTTCCCGCTGTTCAAGCCGGAGCACCTCAACAACTACGAAGCGGGCATAAAGACGGACTTCGACCTCGCGGCGATCGGCATGGAAGGTGTCAAGAATCGCATCAACGCCTCCTACTTCTACGGCGTCTATCGCGGCATCGAGATTCAGACCACCGGCGCGTACCGCACGCCGGCGGGCCCAGCCTTGGGCACCCCCTATATCGATGTTGGCGACGGCAACATCTGGGGCTGGGATCTGCAATGGATAATCAAGCCGTTTGCGGACCTGACGATCAATCTCAACGCCGAATACAACAAGGGCAGCTACAAAGGGTTCATGGCCCCCAATCCGGCCCACGTAGACAATACCACTCCGGCCCAGATCCTGACCGAAGGGGTCGGCTTCGAGATTCTGCCGCAATACAAGTTCAACGGCGGGTTCAGCTATCACTTCGGCTTTATCGACCCGGCTATCGGTGACTTCACCCTGAGCGGCGACTATTCCTGGGTCCAGACCTCGCTCAACACCGATCGTGCGGGCGCTATCTGGGCGGATTACATCCCGGGCCACCACAACATCGATATGAGCCTGCAGTGGGACAATGTGCTGGGCCACGACGGCGTCATGGCGCGGGCGTGGGTCACCAACCTGACGAACAATTCCGTCGTCAACGGCTGCCTCTGCGCCTATCACGCGATCGGCGAAATCGGCTTCCAGCCGGCGCAGCCCAGGATGGGTGGCATTACGTTGCGCTATTCGTTCAGCGGCGGCGGCGAACCTGTGACGCCGCAGGCCGCCTACGTGCCGCCGCCAGTGGCTGCTCCGGCTCCGGCGCCGAAGAGCTACCTGGTGTTCTTCGACTTCAACAAGTCGGACCTCACCCCGCAGGCGGTGGATATCGTCAACACGGCGGCGAAGAACGCTTCGGCGGGCAAGGTCACGCAGCTGACGGTCACCGGCCACACCGACACCGTCGGTTCGGACGCCTACAACATGCGTCTCAGCCGCCGCCGTGCGGAATCGGTCGCGGCCCAGCTCGAGAAGGATGGCATCGCGTCGTCTGAGATCTCGATCGTGGCCAAGGGCAAGCGGGACCTGCTGGTCCCGACTGCCGACGGTGTCCGCGAGCCGCAGAACCGGCGCGTGCAGATCGTCTTCGACGGCGGTCCGACCTCGTAAGGCACGCCCGGGGAAGCCGGATTGGCGGATTACACTCCGCCAGTCCGCCCGACAATCTTCAAGCGGCGCTCCTTCGGGGGCGCCGCTTTTCTTTGTGATTCCCCGTTCAGCATAAGCGCTTGACGTGCGACGGAATTACGCACCAAGCTTCACTCAATAAGGGCACGCGAAGAGAGGCAGATGCTCCCGTGTCCCGGTTGGGGTAGGTCCGAGTTGCGACAGCAACCGGGAACAGGGGAGGAATCATGTCGGGACGCCTTACGCTCGCCTTGTGCGCAACCGCGGCCATGTCGGTGCTCATCGATTCGCCGCCGGTCCTGGCGCAGTCGGACCGGCCCTCCGCCGCCGCTGGATCGGGCCTCGAAGAAATCGTCGTTACCGCCCGCCGGCGCGAGGAGCGCCTGCAAACAGTGCCGATGGCGATCACGGCATTCACCGCAGGCGATTTGGAAAAGAAATCGATCCAGAATCTGGTCGACCTGCAGCATGCGGTGCCATCTTTCACCTATAGTCCGACTCAACGTTCGGGCATCGGCTCGGATCCGACGATCCGCGGCCTTCCCGGTGTGGTCACCTATTTCGCCGAAGTACCGCTGATCCAAGGCAATCAGGTCGGCGATTATCAATCGTTCGATAATACGGTGCAGGTGCTGAAAGGGCCGCAAGGCACGCTGTTCGGGCAGAATACGACGGGCGGCGCCGTGCTGCTCGATCCCACCAAGCCGACCAACAATTTCGAGGGCTATGTCGGGGCCATGCTGGGCTCGGACAACTGGCAGCAGTTCGAAGGTGTGCTGAACATCCCGATCGTCGAGGACAAGTTGCTGGTCCGCGTCGGCGGCAAGCATGATCAGCGCGACGGCTTCACCACGGTCTATCAGGGCAAGTTCAAAGGCCTGGATATGGACAACCGCGATTCCTGGTACGGCCGCGTATCGGTTACTTTCCGGCCGACCGACAATCTGGAGAACTATATCGTCGCGGACGAAACCTATGTTCACACCAACGGTTCATCGCTGATCCTGGATGCGCTGAACTACGATCCCAACTTCAAGGGCAGTACGGTCAACTACCTGCTGAATAAGCCGCCCTATGCGTCACAGACCCCGACCTATTGGCTTAACTTGCAGAAGTCGCTGGGGGTCCGCCAGATCGTTGGGTTCTATCCGGTCGTTAACGTCGGCGGTCCCAATAATCTCACCTACGACTTCCCCGGCCCGATCGAGAAGGCTCAAAACTACACCATCGTCGACATCACGAAATACGACCTGACCGACGATATCTCGATCAAGAATATCGCCGGCTATGTGAATTCGCGGGAACTGACGCGGTCCGACTTCACCGACACGCCGATCGTTTCCCAGGGTTTCTACTCACCGCGCGGCTGGAACAACGCCTCGGTCGGTGCGGGCGGCGGCGTCGGAATGGTCACGCAATACAGCGACGAACTGCAGATCAAGGGCAAGGCGCTTAACGATGCCCTGCAATACACCGTCGGCGGTTTCCTGCTCTATCGCAGTTCCGGCCCCCAGGATGGCCTGATCACCACCGGTACCAATCAGCTGCCGTCGCAGATCATGGTTTCAACCGGCGGCGGCGGAACCGCCCGGACCCAGGCGCTATATAGCCAGTTCGACTACGATGTCGGCTCGCTGTGGAGCGCCTTGGACGGGCTTAAGTTCACCGCGGGCTATCGCTACAACTGGGACTGGCAATCGCAATTCCAGCATATCCGCATCGTCAACATCGCGGCCCTGGGCGCCTATCCGCCGACGCCGATCTGCGCCAGCGGTACGGCTGCAACGAATTGCGATGTGTTCGGAAGCGGGCATTTTCACTCGCCGGGATGGAACCTGTCGCTTGCCTACCAGGTCGATCCGGAGACCCTGGTCTATGTGGAATCGTCGAAGGGCTATCGCCCGGGCGGCTTCACACCAGGCGCATTGCTACCGGGAGACCAGGTTTACCAGCCAGAAACGCTGGTCAATGTCGAAGTGGGCGTCAAAGCCGACTGGACTGTCTTCGGCATGAAGGCGCGGACCAATCTCGACGCCTATCACGGTTTTTACTCCAACATCCAGGAAGGCGTGACGGCAACGGTCGAGGTTTGCACGCGTCCGGGCGATCCGTCCTCCTGCACGCCGTCCAACTTTGGCGTCACGGAAAACGCCGCCGAAGCGACGGCAGAAGGCATCGAGTTCGAGGGCTTATTGGTGCCGGTCGACGGGCTGGAGCTGCACGGCAGCGGCTCCTTCAACCATAACGTGTTCGACAGCTTTACGTCCGCCACGTTCGGCCAGCTGGCGGGCCGTTCCTTCACAGGCTTTCCCAAGCTCAAGCTCGATCTGGGGTTCACCTATCATCTGCCGGTCGACGAATCCTGGGGCGATCTTTCGCTCAGCGCCGACTGGTACTATCAGACCCATTACCTGACCAGCACCGACAATGCGCCCGGCGCGGCCCCGACGCATCATCTGATCAACACGAGCATCGACTGGACCGATATGTTCGGCCAGCCGATCGACGGCAGCTTCTTTATGACCAACGTCACCAACGCGACCTTCGTGCTGGGCAACTTCGCCCTGTGGAACAACCAGGGTTTCGTGTCGAAGGTCTATAACGAGCCGCGCGAATGGGGCTTCCGCTTCAAATACCGCTTCGGTGAGTCAAGCGAGCCCGAAGCTGCGCCGGCGGCTTACGTTCCGCCGCCGGTTGTCGCTCCGGCGCCCGCACCGAAGAGCTATCTGGTGTTCTTCGACTTCAACAAGTCGGACCTGACGCCTCAGGCCAAGGACATCGTCGACACGGCCGCCAAGAACGCTGCGGCGAACAAGGTGACCCAGCTGACGGTGACGGGCCACACCGACACGGTTGGCTCCGACGCCTACAACATGCGTCTCAGCCGCCGCCGGGCGGAATCGGTCGCGGCTCAATTGGAGAAGGACGGCGTTCCCTCCAGCGAGATCGCGATCGTGGCCAAGGGCAAGCGGGATTTGCTGGTTCCGACCGCCGACGGTGTCCGCGAGCCGCAGAACCGGCGCGTGCAGATCGTCTTCGACGGCGGAGCGAGTTCGTAAGCAAAGCGTAGCGCGGAAGAGCGCAAGCGTATTCCGCCAGCCGCGACTCGCGCGGCTCCCTCCGGGGAAGCCGGCTCCGGCCGGCTTGGCGGGGTACGCTGCGCGAATCCGCGCTACATTCGACGTCGGAACAACCGCAAATCAGGCCGCGTTGGTCTTCCAAATATTGGGAGACTGTAAATGCGCGGCGTACTGCTTTGGTTTCTGGGGATTCCGATCCCCATCATCATCCTGCTTTATCTCTTTCACGTAATCTGACTCATCGGCGCGGCGCGGCGCGGCGCTATCTCAGGCGTCCGCCGATGCCTTCTTCTCGTTCGCCGCCACCACGACCGTGAAGGTCGAGCCGGCGTCGGCGTTGCGGTGCGCTTCGACGGTGCCCGCCAGCTGGCTGGTCAGGCTGGCTACCAGCATCATCCCCATATTGCCGGTCCCGTCGATCGAAAAACCGTCGGGGATGCCGACACCCCGATCGGCGACGACGATGGAGATTTCGCCGTCGCTGAGCGCCGCTTCAACGGTGATCGGTCCGCCGCCATCCGGATAGGCGTATTTAAAGGCGTTGCTGACCAGCTCGTTGACCACCAGCCCCAGCGGGATCGCGCGGTCGGTGCTGACGAAAAGGTCCGGCGCCTTCACCGTCAGCGAGCATTGCGGCATCGACGCCTGCAGGTCGGCGCAAAGCTCCGACAGGAAGGCGCCGAAATTCAGCCGTCGCGTATCCTGGTCGCGATAGAGACGCTGATGGATATGGGCGATCGCCGAGATACGGGCCGTCGCATCCTCGAGTTGATGCCGGGCTTCCGGGTCCGAAATGCGCCGCGCCTGAAGCCTGAGCAGGCTCGAGGCAAGCTGCAGGCTGTTCTTGACGCGGTGATTGACCTCATGGATCAGCATCTCGACGTGCTCGGTCGCCTGTTTGCTGACGGTCACGTCCCGCATCGTGCCGATGAACAGGTTCGGCACGCGCATTCCCGCACGTTCGACAAAGAAGGCCCGCCCGCAGGCGAGCAGCCACCGCGTCTCGCCGGACGGCGGGACGACCCGGAACTCAAGCTCGCAATTCCCGTCGCCGTCCGGGGCCAGGGCCGCGGCAAGCCCAGCCCGCGTCGCGACCCGGTCGTCGGGATGGATCAATTCGATGAAACCGGCATAGTCGAGGTTGCGTTCGACCGGCACGCCCAGCATGTGCTTCAGCGACACCGTCAGCTCGACAGTGCGCGCCGCCGGATCGACCTTCCAGACGCCGAGTCCCGAGGATTCGACCGCCAGCTTCAGCAGCTCGCTGCTCAGAAACGCGTCGCTTTGAAGAAACTCATCGGTTTGCATGTACGTTGTATAACCTAACGACGAGATTTCCGTCGATCTTTGCCCATTTGCAGACCAATTCGGATATGCTCAGCTTGGCGTTTCGGGGGCGGTTTGGTATGGGACTGCCCCGCTTTCTTCGAACTGGACGGCTCATGTTCTTTCCGCTGATGTCACGCACCGCGGCGATGGTTCTTGCGCTGGGCATCGCGCAGGTCTTGGGAGCGCGCGTCGCACATGCGCACGCCGTCATCATCGACTCCTCGCCGGCGGTGAACGCGACCGTTTCCGCTGGTGACGTCGATGTCTCGCTACACTATAACTCCAGAATCGACCATCAGCGCTCACGCCTGACGCTGATTGCGGGGGAAGGCAAATCCGAATTGTTAGCGATTGTCCCCGACAGCGCACCTGACGTTGTCGCAGCCAAGATCACAGGCCTGACGCCAGGCCAGTACCGGCTCCGCTGGCAGGTGCTTGCCGTCGACGGTCATCTTACCCGCGGGGACATTCCTTTCAGTGTCAAAGCCCCCTAAGACCGCCAAGACAGGGGGCTCGCACCCCATCGCCGACCTGACCGCCGACCTCGTCGACTGGTGCCGGCGCCATGCGTGGCTTGTGGTGGCGCTGTCGGTCGCCTTCTCGGTGCTCAGCGGCTGGGTGGCCTATACGCGCCTGGACATGGATACCGATACGGCGCGGCTGCTGTCGGCAAAGCTGCCGTGGCGTCAACGCGAGATCGCGTTCGACAAGGAGTTTCCGCAGAACTCCAACCTCATCGCCGTGGTGGTGCGCGGCTCGACGCCGGAGCAGGCCGAAAGCGCGACCGCTTCCCTTGCCGCGAAGCTGTCCGAGTCGCCGCTGTTCACCAATATCACCCGGCCTGACGGCGGCCCGTATTTCGACAAGAACGGGCTGCTCCTCCTCCCGATCGCGGACGTGCAGAGCCTTGCCGATGCGATGATCCAGCAGCAAGGCCTGCTGGGCAGCATATCCGCCGACCCCAGCCTGCGCGGGCTGGCCAGCACGCTGACGCTGGCGCTGGAAGGCGTGAAGCACGGCGATACGCCGCGCAGCACGCTGACCCCGGCGCTGAAGGCGATCAGCGGCGCGATCGAGGAAAACCTCGATCCGGCGAAACCTTTGAAGCCGCTGTCGTGGCAGTCGATCCTGACGGGGCGCAAGCCGCAATCGAGCGACCTGCAGCGCTTCATCCAGGCGAAGCCCGTTTTGGACTTCAACTCGCTGACGCCGGGGGCCAAAGCGACGGAGTTCATCCGCAAGACGGCGGACGAGATGGGGCTCACGCCCGCCAACGGCATCACCATCAAGCTGACCGGCGACGTGCCTCTGAACGACGAGCAGTTCGCCACGGTCAGCGAGGGGCTCGGCGTGTCGATGGCGGTGGCGATCGTCCTCGTGGCGCTTTTGCTTTATGGCGCCCTCAGATCGGGCCGGGTGGCGCTGTGTATTCTCTTCACCCTGATCGTCGGGCTGTTGGTGACCGCCGCGTTCGCCGCCCTGACGGTCGGCACGCTCAACCTGATCTCGGTCGCCTTCGCGATTCTGTTTGTCGGCCTGGCGGTCGATTTCGGTATCCAGTTCTCGGTGCGCTATCGCGGCGAACGGCATCTGGTGAACGATTATCCAAAGGCCCTGCACAATACCGCCCGGCGTGTCGGGCCTGCCCTGATTCTGGCCGCCGTCGCCGCCGGATCGGGCTTCTTTTCATTCCTGCCGACGGCCTATCGCGGCGTTTCGGAACTGGGGATCATCGCCGGCGGCGGCATGCTGATCGCGGTGTTCTTTAACCTCACGCTTCTGCCCGCGCTGATGAGCCTGCTGAATCTGGGGCCGGAACCCAAGGCGATCGGCTTCCGCACGCTTGCGCCCCTCGACGCCTTCCTGCTGCATCAGCGCCGTAAAGTCCTGGCCGCCGCTGCGGTTCTGGGCATCGGCGCGATCGCCTTGCTGCCGAGCCTGGCCTTCGACTTCAATCCACTGAACCTCATGGACCCGCACGCGGAGGCGGTGTCGGTGATGCTGCAGCTGATGAAGGACCCGGACACCACGCCGAACACGATCGACGTGCTGGCGCCCAACATCGACGCGGCGGTTGCGATCGCCGACAAGGCCGACAAGCTGCCGGAGGTATCGCGCGCGGTTACGGTCAAAAGCTATATCCCCGAGGACCAGGACCAAAAGCTCGAAATCCTGCATGATGCCGCAACCCTGATCGGACCGACGCTCGAACCGCCACGCATCATGCCGCCGCCGGATTATCCGGCGATGCGGTCGGCGCTGACGACATGCGCCAAGGCGCTTCGCGCCGTCGTTCCCGCCGGCGAGCAGGGGGCGGTCGAAAGCCGTCTGGCGGATCTGTTCGACAAGACCGCGGCGGCACCCGGCCCGGTGATGAGCCGCATCCAGACGGTTATCCTCTCCGGCCTTGTCGGCCAGCTGAAGCAGTTGCGGCTGACGCTTTCGGCCACGCCGGTCACGATGGCCGACCTGCCACCCGACCTGGTCCGCTCTTGGGTTGCGCCCGACGGCTCGGCACGCGTCTCGATCTTCCCGGCGGGCGACGCGGACGACAACGAGGTCCTCAAGAAGTTCGTGGCCGCCGTCCGCACCATCGCGCCGAACGCCACCGGCACGCCGGTCTCGATCCAGGAATCGAGCAAGACGATCGTCGACGCGTTCCTGACCGCCGGTCTTTTGGCGACGGCCGGAATCACGCTCCTGCTGGCGATCACGCTACGGCGGATTCACGATGTCCTGTTGGCGCTGATCCCGCTGCTGCTGGCGGCCTTGTTCACGCTGGCGACCACCGTCATCATCGGCATGCCGCTCAACTTCGCCAATATCATCGCGCTGCCGCTGCTGCTCGGCATCGGCGTCGCGTTCGACATCTATTTCGTCATGAACTGGCGCGCCGGCCGCCCCAACCCGCTCCAGTCGGGCGCCGCGCGCGCCATCGTGTTCAGCGCGCTGACCACCACGTCGGCCTTCGGCAGCCTCATCCTCTCCCACCATCCCGGCACGTCGGAGATGGGACGGCTGCTGTCGATCGAGATGTTCTACACGCTGTTCTGCGTCCTGTTGATCATGCCGGCGCTGCTCGGCGCGCCGAAGACCAGGCCCGGCCGCATCGCCGCGGGCTGAGTTTCAGGTCTTTGCCGGGCCGCCCGTGAAGCGGGTCAACTCGATCCCGTTTGCCGCGAGAGCCCGCTTCACCTTGGGGCTCAGCAGCGCCTGGAGCTCCTCGCGGTATTTGTAGCCGCGCGCGGCGTGCGGCATCTGCGCCGCGTTCTTGGTCGCCGGGTGGCTGTAGAGCTCGTTCAGCCCGTCCGGCAGGTGCGGGATGAGCGCCAGCAGGCGTCCTTCCGTCATGTCGCCGCTCCAGGCCAGGCCGAAGACCGCGTCGTTCTGGATCAGCCGCGCCCGCCGCGCGCAGCGGCGCAGCCACCACAGCACCGGCCCCAGATGCGATTTGGGGATATCCAGCCCCGGCTCGGCCGCCATCAGCACGTCGCGTGGTTCGTCCGGAATGCGGATGGCCAGCATGCCGTAACGCCGCCCGATCCGCGTGATCATCGCCGCGACCGTGGGATGCAGGTGCTGATGCTGGTGAACATTGACATGATCCAGCACCAGGCCGGTGGCGGCGAAGGCCTGGAACTGGGCCCTGATCTCGCGGTGGAGCTGGGCCCGCGCCCGCGGGTTGAAGAACCAGCGGATGCCGGACTGGACCAGATCGTCGAGGAAGCGGCCGTCGCGGCCGACCAGGGCGGAAACCTCAGCCGGCGGCAGGACGGGCCGTGCGTCGGTCAGCGCGATATGCAGCCCGACGCCCAACCCTTTCAGCCGCCGCGCCCGCGCCACGGCGTCATCGACGGCATCGCCGCCGACCATCAGGCTGGCGCATGTCAGGATGCCGTCGGTGAAGGCCTGCTCGACCGCTTCGTTGACCGCGATATCGGCGCCGAAATCGTCACAGGTGACGATGAGCTTCTTGCCTGCCATCGGTCGAATGGGCCGCTGTGGAAGCGGCCCGTCTCAGTGTTGGGTCATGGTCTTGCGTTCCCTCAGGAACGCGAAGAACTCTACCCCCTCGCGCAGGCGGCGTTTCATCATTTCCGGGCTCAGGATCATTTCCTTGACGATGGAAGCGATCTTGGGAACGCGGAAGTAGAAGCGGCGATAGAAGGTCTCGACCGCCTGGAAGATTTCCCCGTGCGACAGATGCGGATAATGCAGCGGCGCCATCTGTACGCCGTTGTCGTCGATCAGCTCCGCATGGGCGGCGTCCAGCCAGTTGTTCTCGACCGCCTGGTTATAGAGGAAGGTGCCCGGATAGGGCGCGGCCAGCGACACCTGCAAGGTGTGCGGGTTGATCTCGGTGGCGAACTTGATCGTCTCCTCGATCGTCTCGGTGGTCTCGCCCGGCAGGCCCATGATGAAGGTGCCGTGGATCTGGATGCCCAGCTCGTGGCAGTCCTTCGTGAACCGCTTGGCGACCTCGATCCGCATGCCCTTCTTGATGTTGTGCAGGATCTGCTGGTTGCCGGATTCGTAACCGACCAGCAGCAGGCGAAGGCCGTTCGCCTTCAGCACTTCCAGCGTCTTGCGCGGCACATTGGCCTTGGCGTTGCACGACCACATGACGCCCATCTTGCCCAGTTCCTTGGCGATGGCCTCGGCGCGCGGCAGGTCGTCGGTGAAGGTGTCGTCGTCGAAGAAGAATTCCTTCACCTGCGGGAAGTCCTTCTTCGCCTGGGCGATTTCGGCGATCACATGTTCGACGCTGCGTGTGCGATAGCGATGGCCGCCCACTGTCTGGGGCCACAGGCAGAAGGTGCAATGGGATTTGCAGCCGCGGCCGGTATAGATCGAGATATAGGGGTGCTTCAGATAGCCGATGAAATAGTCTTCGATCTTCAGGTCGCGCTTATAGACCTCTGTGACGAAGGGCAGATTGTCCATGTTCTCGATCATGGCGCGATCTTTGTTATGGACGATCTCGCCGGCGGCATTGCGGTAGCTGATGCCGTCGATGCTCTCCAGCGGCTTGCCCTCGGCGACGTCGAGGATGGTGAAGTCGAACTCGTTGCGCGCCACGAAATCGACCGGGGCGCCGTTCTTCAGGCTGCCTTCCGCGTCGACCGCAACCTTGGCGCCGACGAAACCGATCATGATGCCCGGGCAGGCTTCCTTCAGCGCGGCGGCCACCTTCACATCCGACGCGAATGACGGCGTCGAGGTGTGCATGATGACCAGCTCGTAACCCTTGCGCAGCTCGGTCAGAACCTCGTCCAGCGTGGTGCGGGCGGGCGGGGCGTCGATCAGCTTCGATCCCGGAACCAGGGCCGCCGGTTGGGCCAGCCAGGTCGGAAACCAGAACGACTTGATCTCGCGCTTCGCTTGATAACGGGAGCCCGCGCCGCCATCGAATCCATCGAAGGAAGGCGGCTGGAGGAACAGGGTCTTCATCATGCGCTAAATTCCATCTGTCTCTTTGGACAACGCGCCCACGCTGTCCACACGAAAGGCGCTGTTGCGCCAGGATACCGACCGGCCCAGGAAGGCCATTATGAGAATCACCAATGATAGCACGTCCCGCGGCAGGAACAGCCACCAGGCCGGGGCCGGAAGCTTGAGCATGCGCGCGACGAGGGCGATCATCGCCGAACGGCAGAGAACCGCCAACGCGACCACCGATAATAGCATCGCGTCCGGGAGCCCCGCAACCGAGCCCAGGATCGCGCCGATAAGGGCGAGCGGCACCGGATAGGTAATGGCCGACCCGGCAAAACCCAAGGGGGCCGTGTTGCGGATGGTTCGGGCCCAGCGCAACTCGTGCCGGTAGAGCGTGCCGAAGGTCGGCTCGTCAGAGGTGGTCGAGGGCAGATGGGGAACGACGGCGATGCGTTTGCCGGTCTTTTCTACGGCCGCGCCCAGCGCGTAATCGTCCGCCAGCTGGTTCTTCAGCGCCTGGAAGCCGCCGACGGTTTCCAGCGTCTCGCGCCTGAGCGCGATCGTCGCGCCGTAGCAGCCCGTCGTGCCGCCGAGCAGCTTCGATACCGTGGCCGAGGGCAGGAACCAGTAGTTGATGCCCGCCCCACCCAAGGCCGACCAGAATCCTTTCGTCGGAGCGCCGGTATAAAGGCAGGTCGCCACGCCGACGCCTGGTTCCTGCAGCGTGCCGACGACGGCGTCCAGATAGTGCGGATCGACATGCATGTCGCTGTCCGAAAGCACCAGCACGTCGTGCTTCGCCGCCGCCATCATGTTGATCAGGTTGCTGACCTTGTAGTTGGTGCCGTGTATCGCCGGGTCGACGACCAGAGCGATGTCGACCTTCGGCAGGTCGGCCTGCAGCCGTTCGACCACCGAAATTGCCGGGTCGTCGGGGTCGCGCACGCCGAAGACGATCTGGAAGCCTGGATATTGCAACTCGCAGAATGTGCGAAGATTCTGGTAGAGTCCTGATTCGTCACCGCATAATGGCTTCAGCAGCGTCACCGGCGGACGCACGATCGGGATCTGCGCCGGCTTTGTAACGAACCGCCTGACGGCATAGGCCGCCAGCAATTGATAGGCCGACCCGGCGACCGCCGTCGCAATGAAGAACCAGGCGAATATGGTGCATAGAAACAACAATAAGAACATTTTCTGTCGTGTTAGCCTGTCAAAACTGGCGGTGCCGAACAAACCGCCTATCTTAGGCGTTTGCTGCTCCGGCGGCCCGACATTTCCGAGCCCGCGTCTCCAATATTCTTTAAGGAGCATTTTTAAAATGGCTGGTTTGATCGACAGCGCAATCGGCCGCGCAATGGCGGTCGCGGTTGCCGCCCTTCCATTGATGCTCGCAGGGTGCGCGACCCCGCCCACCGACCCCGCGGCGAAAGCCGCCTTCGACCAGACGAACGATCCGCTGGAGCCGATGAACCGGACGATCTTCGATTTCAATGATGGTCTCTACACCAACGTTATTTTTCCGATCGGGCGCGGCTATAACTGGCTGTTCCCGACGCCGGCGCGGACCGGCATCCACAACGTCATCGGCAATCTGAACGAGCCGATCGTGTTCATGAACAAGACGTTGCAGGCCAAGCCTGACGCCGCCGGCACCACCGTCGCGCGCTTCCTGATCAACACGATCTTCGGTTTCGGCGGCCTGATCGACGTCGCTTCTAACAACCATATCAACGAGCCCAAGGCCGGCGATTTCGGCGCCACGCTTTACAGCTGGGGCATCGGCGAAGGGCCCTATCTGGTGCTGCCGTTCTTCGGCCCCAGCAACCCGCGCGACGCGGTCGGCATGGGCGCGGACGGCGCGGCCGACCCGTGGGGCTATGTCTGGCTTTACACGACCTATCCGGAACAGATCGGCACGTCGTTCGGCAAGGGCATCGACCTGCTCAGCCGGCAGATGGAAGATTACGAACAGGCGCGCAAGACGTCGCTCGATTTTTACGCGTTTCTGCGCAGTTCCTATCGGCAGAACCGCCGGTTCGAACTGGGTGAGAAGGCGAGCGCCGACGACAGCCTGTACGACGTTCCGCCCGACAAGGACGACCATCCGTAAGGCGTGATCCGGGGGCTGGCCGAAAGGCCGGCCCCGCCTTTTAATCGAACAGGCTTGAGACCGAGCGTTCCTCGTTGACGCGACGGATCGCCTCGGCGATCAGTGGCGCCACCGCCAGCTGACGGATCGATGGGCAACCGCTGACCGCTTCGGTCGCCTGGATGCTGTCGGTCGTGACCAGCTCGACCATCGGCGATGCCGCGATGCGGGCGACCGCGCCACCCGACAGGACGCCGTGCGTTGTGTAGGCGCGCACCGAACTTGCACCCGCCTTCATCAGCGCCACGGCGGCATTGCACAGCGTGCCCGCCGAATCGACGATGTCATCCACCAGGATACAGGCGCGGCCCTCGACGTCGCCGATGATGTTCATCACTTCCGACACGCCGGCGCGCTCGCGGCGCTTGTCTATGATCGCCAGGTCGGCATCGAGGCGCTTGGCCAATGCGCGGGCCCGCACCACGCCGCCGACATCGGGCGAAACGATGATCGGCGTCGCGTATTCAGCGGCGTGCGCCTTGATGTCTTCGACGAAGACCGGCGCGGCGAACAGGTTGTCGGTCGGGATATCGAAGAAACCCTGGATCTGTCCGGCGTGCAGATCCATGGTCAGCACCTTGTCGGCGCCGGCGACGGTGATCAGGTTGGCCACCAGCTTGGCCGAGATCGGTGTGCGCGGGCCGGTTTTCCGGTCCTGCCGGGCATAGCCGAAATAGGGCAGGACGGCGGTGATGCGGCGCGCGGATCCGCGCTTCAGCGCGTCGATCGTGACCAGCAGCTCCATCAGGTTGTCGTTCGCCGGGAACGACGTCGACTGGATCAGGAACACATCCTCGCCGCGCACATTCTCGAGGATCTCGACGAAGACCTCCAGGTCGGCGAAACGCTGGATATTGGCCTTGATCAGCGTCAGCCCGAGTTCGGCGGCGATCGCCTCGGCAAGCGGCTTATTGGAATTTCCGGCGAGAAGTTTCATGGGCGTGCGGGGGAGCGGCTAATCGGATTGCTGACAATGAGCCGCAGACCATAGAACCGGATGCAGCGCCGCGCCAGCGCGGATTTCTCGTATGGCCTCGGTCAAATCAACGCAATCGCGGACAATTGCCGTCCATAGTCTCCTTCGCCCAGGTGACAGGACCGACGATAGCTGAAGAAACGGTCCGGATCGGCGCAGGTGTCGGCCTCGAGCCGTCCGACCGCCGCCAGCCCCAGGCGCTGCAACTGCCGAACGACGAAGCCGGGCAGGTCGAAATGCGGTTTGCCGTCCGGCGGGGTCATGAAGAAGGCGGCCGCTGCCGGATCGTCCGCCAGGAACGCCTCGCGAAAACCTTCGCCCACTTCGTAAGATGCCTGGCCGATCGTCGGTCCGACGGCAGCGATAATGTTCGTCGGCGCCGCGCCGAGGCGGACCATCGCGGCGACCACCGTATCGACCACGCCGGCCTTGGCGCCCTTCCAGCCGGCATGGGCGGCGCCGATCACGCCCGCCTTCGGGTCGGCCAGAAGCACCGGCGTGCAGTCGGCGGTCAAAATGCCGAGGCCGATGCCGCGCCGGTTCGTGACCATCGCATCGACGTGCGGGCCGTTGCCCGGCGTCCACGGCGTGTCGACCTCGGCCACCGCATTGCCGTGCACCTGATAGGCCGTTACCAGCCGCCCGGCCTCGACGCCCAACGCCGCCGCGGCCCGTGCACGGTTCTCCGCCACATGCTCCGGGTCGTCGCCGGACCCCAGACCGCAATTGAGCGAGGCGTAGATTCCAGCCGAGATGCCCCCTTGCCGTGTAAAAAAACTGTGACCGACGCCCTGCAGGGCCGCCAGTTCCGGTGCCTTCATCGTCATGCGTAATCCAACCCCGCCAGCGCCGCGTAGAACCCGCTGCACGTCGATTCGTGCACGCTTCGACACATTACTCCGCCGGACATGTTTTGAGCACCGGACATCGATGGGGCCGAAGCGGAACGAAAGCACAGGGAGATCGAGGACAGCATGGGCGGCACTCTCACAAATCCCGGGCAGCGCGGCGCGGTTCGCAACCCGCAATCCGACGGCCGGCTGAAGCACAATCGCCAGAACGGCATCACCAAAGGCACGGCCAACCGGGCCGACGTGCAGCGCGGCGGCCAGGGCCGCGTGAAGAATCCCGGCACGGATCGCCGTCTGAAGACCAATCGCTAGCGATTTAGAAGCCGGCGGGGACGATCCCTGCGGCGGTGATCGCAACCGCCTTGAAAAGCGTGCCCATCGCATCGGCGCCGGTCAGGCGGCGAACACCGGCGTCGAGTGCATCGGCCTTGTCCCGCGGAGCCTTCTGCTTCAGCCGATCGGCGCGCGCGCCGATGCCGAGAGCCTCCAGGAACGCGCCCTGCGTCACCGGGCCGGCCACCGTGGCCCCGGCTTCCCGGGCGACGCGCGTCACCGCGCCGAAATCGACATGGGCGGACAAATCCGCCTCGCCCGGTGTCTCCAGTACGGGGACCATGCGGTGGCGCCGCACCGCCTGCAGGGATTCGCCCAGGCCGCTTGCCGTGCGACCGTAATCGACCAGCAGCGCCGCGCCGCCATGCCGCGCGATTCGCCGCCCGATCTCGGTGACGGCGCCGAAGACCGCCGGTGAGATCTCGAAAACCGCGCCCTGGTCCGGCCGCAGATCCGGCGGCATCAGCAGCGACAGGGCGCTGACGCCCGGCGACAGGGTGAAATGAAATCCCGCCTCGGCCGACCAGCCGACCGTCCGCTCGCGCCATTTCCCGCCCCAGAATACAAGCTGGCGGATCGGCAGGGCGTCCAGGAACTCGTTGGCCACCAGCATGATCGGACCGTCGGGGATATCGGCCGGCGTGTCGTGCCAGACCGGTGCCTCACCGGCCAGCGCGGCGGCCTGGCTCCGCCGCAGCGCCGGGTTGATCTCGACCAGATGCAGGCGGATCGCGGCGCGCCATTCCGGAACCGCCCGTGCCACCCGCATGATATCGGCCATCAGCGTGCCGCGCCCGGGCCCGAGCTCGACCAGGTTGACGGGATCGGGCGACCCGGCCTGCCGCCAGCAATCGATCAGCCAGGCGCCGATCAGTTCGCCGAAGAGCTGGCTGATCTCCGGCGCCGTGGTGAAATCGCCTGGCGCACCCAGCGGGGTGCTGTCGGCGCGGGCGTAATAGCCGAAATCCGGATCGCTCAACGCGCTCGCCATATAGTCGGCGACCGTGATCGGCCCGGTTGCCGCGATGCGGGCGGCCAGGCGCTCGGCGAGTGACGCGGGCAATATTCTAGGCCGCGGCCGGCCGTTCCGGACGGCGGAGCGCGTAGGCGACGAGGACGATCCCGCCGATCAGCATCGGCGCGGAGAGGATCTGCCCCATGCTGATCCGGCCGATGATGAAGCCCAGATAGGAATCGGGTTCGCGGAACAGCTCACAGAAGGTACGCGCCGCCGAATAGCCGATCAGGAACAGTCCGGTCAGCAGCCCGCTGCGCCGGCGGACGGCCGGGCGTTGCGCCAGGATCGCGAGCAGCACGAACAGGATCAGACCCTCGGTGGCTGCCTCGTAAAGCTGGCTGGGGTGGCGCGGGTCGGGGCCGCCGGTCGGAAAGACCATTGCCCAGGGCACGGAGTCCGGCGGATTGACGACGCGGCCCCACAGCTCACCGTTCACGAAATTGGCCAGCCGTCCGAAGAACAGGCCGATCGGCGCGGCACAGCTGATCAGGTCCGACAGCTGGAGCAGCGGGATCCTGCGCCGCCGTGCGAACAGGACCATCGCGGCGAGAACGCCCAACATGCCGCCATGGAACGACATGCCGCCCTCCCAGACGCGCAGGATGCTCAACGGATCGGCCAGATATTCGTGCGGCTTATAAAAGAAGACGATGCCCAGCCGGCCGCCGATCAGCACGCCGGCCATCGCCCAGAACAGGAAATCGTCGAGGTCGGTGGCATTGGGCCGGCTGTCGGCGGCGTTGAACCGCTTTTGCCGCGACAGCCACACCGTGTAGCGCCAGCCGAGCACCAGCCCGACGATATAGGCGAGGCCATACCAGCGGATGGCAATCGGGCCCAGTTGGACGGCGACCGGCTTGATGTCGGGATAAGGGATTGCCATCAGCGATACGGGTCCACGGCGTTGAGATAGCGGGTGACATATTCGCCAACGCCGTCTTCGAGGCGGGTCGACGGGCGGCTGTATCCGGCGGCGCGCAGACGGTCCATGCGGGCTTCGGTGAAATACTGGTACCGGTCGCGCAGCGTCTCCGGCATCTCCACGAATTCGATAGAGGGTTCACGGTCGAGCGCGGCGAACACCGCATTGGCTATGTCGGCGAAGCTTCGCGCCGCGCCGGTCCCGGCATTGAACAGGCCGTTGACCTTCGGGTTGTCCAGCAGCCACAGCATCATCGCGACCACATCGTCGACATAGACGAAGTCGCGCAGCTGCCCACCGTCGGCGTAGTCCTCGCGATAGGATTTGAAGAGGCGGGCCGACCCGGTCGCTAGGATCTGCTCGCGGAATTGCGGGACAACGCTCATCTGCGAGCCTTTATGCAGCTCGTTCGGGCCGTAGACATTGAAGAATTTAAGCCCGGCCCACTGCTTGGGCAGGGTTCCGCCGCCGGCGAGCAGGCGCGCGACCTTGCGGTCGAACATGTGCTTGGACCAGCCGTAGGCGTTGAGCGGCAGCAGTTTCGCCAGCGCCGTGCGCGACATATCGTCGTCGAATCCGTTGGACCCGTCGCCATAGGTCGCGGCGGACGAGGCATAGATCAGGCGCAGTCTGTGGTTGGCGGCCAGATGCCACAGATCGAGGCTCGCGCGCCAGTTGTTGGCCAGGATCAGGTCGACGTCCGTCTCCGTCGTGGAGGACAGGGCGCCCATATGGAAAATGGCGGTGATGTCGCGATGCCGCGCGGCAACCAGATCGTTCAGCCGTTCGGGGGGAACGATGTCGCCAAGGTCGCGCTTGGCCAGATTCCGCCATTTGTCGTCGCTGCCCAGGCGATCGACCACCACGATCTCCTCGTCGCCCCGCGCTTCCAGCGCGGCGACAAGGTTGGAGCCGATGAACCCCGCGCCCCCCGTTACGATGATCATGATGCACAGCCAGACATAAGACAGTCCCGCGATTGCGGACAGGCGCGCGACGATGCGCGGACGCAGACCTTATACTGGCGGGGTCGCGCCAGTAAAAGCCAGGCATCGGGCCATGCCCCAACAGGTGGTATGCGCGGGTGCGTCATAGCTCTTTAACTTGCGACAGGCAGCTGTGGCATGCTACCCAAAACTACCGCCGAGTCGTTTTCTTCGGCGGCCGAGGCGTCCTTGAGGTCGCTTGAATGCTGGGTGATAAACGATTGTTTGACGATATGGCGCGCGTCGCCAGCGGCGCGGCCGGCGCCTTTGGCGGGTTCCGGTCCCGCATGGAAGGCGAGCTGCGAGACCAGGTCGAGCGGCTCCTTGGCCGGATGAATCTGGTCACCCGCGAAGAACACGAAATTGCGTTGGCGCTGGCGCAGAAGGCGCGCGCCGAACAGGAAATCCTGGCGGAGCGCCTAGCCGCGCTCGAGGCGAAATTGGGTATCGCGCCCAAGGCCGCCGCAGCCAAAACAGCGCCCAAAGCCAGGCCGAGAGGCACGGCTAAACCGAAGCCGGCGCCGCGCCGGCGCGGCGGAACCTGATGGCAGGCGCGTCGCCCTACCGCGCGCGCTCCAGGTCTTTTGAGATCCATTCATTCATTTCGGCGATCGTATCCATGAGCCCGCTCGGCCCGGCCCAAAGGAGAAGAGGATGACCCTTCCCTCCCTCGAGACCTCGACCACACAGGTCAACCCGCTCGATCTGATCGAAGAGCTGGTGATCGCCAACGATTGGCCGTTCCAGCGCGCTGCGGACGACGAGATACTGGTCGAAATCGGCGGGCGCTGGACCGATTACCGGCTGTTCTTCGTCTGGCAGGAAGAGGCCTCGGCGTTGCAGTTCTGCTGCCGTCTGGATGCCAAGGTGCCGACCAAGGTGCGCGCGACGATCAACGACCTGCTGTCACAGATCAACGAGCGGCTGTGGGTTGGCCATTTCGATGTCTCGGCCGAAGAGGAATCGATCATGTTCCGCCACGCGCTGCTGCTGCGCGGCGTGTCGGGCGTCAGCGCCGAGCAGGTCGAGGACCTGGTCGAGCTGGCGCTGGTCGAATGCGAGCGCTTCTATCCAGCCTTCCAGCTGGTCATCTGGGGCGGCAAGACCGCCGAGGAAGCGATGACCGCCGCGATCCTGGACCCCATCGGCGAGGCCTGATCCTTCGCCTGATCTTTGGGTTAGCCTCATGACCGACGTTCTTCTGATCGGCTGCGGCCGAATGGGCGGCGCGCTGCTCAAGGGCTGGCGCGAGTCCAAGGCTGTCGGCAGCGCCGCCGTCGTCGACCCGGCGCTGCCGTCGGTTCCGGCTGACACGGTGGTCGCGTCGCTTGCCGATATTTCCGGGGCCCTGCCCAGGACCATCCTGATGGCTGTGAAGCCGCAGATGCTGGATCAGGTGATGCCGGCTCTCGCCGAACGCCTGCCCGACGGCGCGCTGGTGATCTCGATCGCCGCGGGCAAGCCGATCGCCTACTTCGCCGATCGCCTGGGCAAGCCGGCCGCCATTGTCCGCACCATGCCAAACACGCCTGCCGCCATCGGCCGCGGCATCACCGTCTGCTGCGCCGGTTCCGGCGTGAGCACGGCGGAGCGCGCGACCGCCGACCGGTTGATGGCAGCGGTGGGCGAGGTCGCCTGGATCGAGGACGAGACGCTGATGCACGCCGTCACCGCCGTGTCCGGTTCCGGCCCGGCCTATGTCTTTCTGCTCGCCGAGGAACTGGCGCGCGCCGGCGTCGAAGCGG
>DATJHU010000010.1:0-41856 GCA_035493715.1 Alphaproteobacteria bacterium
TTGCAACCACCCTTGAAACCCAGACATTCGTCCATTAACTATACATTTGTATAGCTAATGTGTGCTGGCCACCGACGGCCGCGCTAACACGGAGGAGAGGACAATGGCCGAGGTCACCCAGGCGGATTTCGATTATTTCAACGGTGCGGTGAAGAAGATCGCGACCGAGAGCTCCACCCTCGTTTCGTCCTCGCCCTATCTCAACAACGCGCGGCTGCGCGATTTGATTGCGCAGGAGATGCTGCGCCGGAACGGTGCAGACGTGCCGAACACCGCCTTCATTCCCGAGGTCGCGCAGATCCTGCACCAGCTTGAGGACCATGCGACGCTGTTCCGCCTGTTCGAGGAAGAGAAGGCGCGCCTTCCCGACTTCAAGGCATGGCTGGAGCGCCGCCAGCTGGCCGACTTCAAGGCCGAAGAGGTGAAGGATTGCGCGCCGGGCACGCTGGGCGCGGTGATCTATGACTTCCTGGCCAACAGCGGCTATCAGAACGACTTCTTCTTCCAGGGCATGAAGATCGAGACCGACTTCGACTACTACCTGAAGCAGCGGACGCTGACGCACGACATCGAGCACATGATCACCAGCTTCGAGACCGATCACGCGGGTGAGATCGCGCTGCTGGCGGCAAACACCCGCGCCTATTACCAGTATTTCCGGCCCGAGCTCGCTGCCTTCTTCAACCGCGTCGGCACGTACTTACGCGCCAAGACCATGATGAAGAGCGGGCTGTTCTATCCGGAAGCCTTCAGGATCGAGCTGGACGCGGAAGATTTCGGCGCCAAACAGGGCCGCAACTGGAAGATGCCGCTGATGATGCTGCCCTATCGCGACATGGTTAACCGCCAGGTCAGCGATATCCGCGAAGAATACGGCATCACCCCGACCAACCCGTCCGGCACCTGGGCCTGGACCACCGCGGTCAGCCAGGACGCGCGCGAAGACGAAGGCCACGTTGCGATGGCGGCGGAATGAACAAGCCAGCGGAATAAAACGGCGCTATCGCTGGTATTTAATGAAGGAAGTCCGGTGCCCGAGCGTGTCATACAACGCGCGGGCATCGGCGTTGAATTCCTGGGTCATCCAATAGACCCGACCGGAACCGGCTTTGTCGGCTGCGGCATAGACCCCTTCGATCAGGGCGCGCCCTGCCCCTTGGCCCCGCGCATCCGGATCGACGAACAGGTCTTCCAGATAGCAGTAACCCGTCAGCGACCAGGTGGACGGATGGAACAGATAGTGCGCGAATCCCAGAAGCCGGCCGTCGCTTTCGGCGACCAGCCCCTTCAGTTCATTCTCTGGATCGACCAGGCGGTTGAACGTTGCCTGGGTGATCTCTTCGGGCAGCCGTTCGCGATAGAACCGCAGGTATCCCGCCCACAGCCCCAGCCATTGCGGATAGTCGTCGTCGGTAAGCGGCCGGACGGTCGCCATCAATAGACCCCCTTCGACAGGCCGCCATCGATCGTGATCGCCTGCCCGGTCACATAGGACGCGGCATCGCTGACCAGGAAGGCGGCCAGGTTGCCGAATTCGTCCGGCTGGCCCAGGCGGCCGAGCGGGACGTTCGCCGCAATGGCGTCGAACGCCGTATCCGCGGGCAAGCCTTTGGCCTCGGCCTGGGAGCGGGCGACCTTGCGCATCCGGTCGGTCAGGATATAGCCGGGCAGGATGCTGTTCACCGTGATGCCGTGCTTGCCGTATTCGTTGGCCAGCGTGCGCATCACGCCGTTCACCGCCGCGCGCAGGCTGTTGGACAGCGACATCAGGTCCGCAGGCTGTCGCGCGACGAAGGACGTGACGGCCAGGATACGGCCCCATTTCTTCGCGACCATTCCCGGCAGCACAAGCTGGCTGAGATGCACGACCGGCTCCACCAGGCTGTGGAACGCGCCCTGCCATTGCTCCAGCGACAGGCTCTCGAACACGCCGGTCGGCGGGCCGCCGGTATTCATCACGGCGATGTCGATGGCGCCCAGCTTGGATTCGATTTCGCCGATCAGGCGCTGCCGCTCGTCGGCCTCGCCGAGATCGACCGGAATGCCGATGGCATGCGTGCCGATCTCCTTCACGGCCGCCGACACGGCCGCCGCATCGCGCCCGGTGACGACCACGGAAGCGCCCTCGCGCGCCAGCCGGCTGGCTGTGGCAAAGCCCAGCCCGTGGCTCGAGGCGCAGACCAGCGCGACCTTGCCGCCCACTCCCAAATCCATTGTTTTCGCTCCCCTTTACGCTTGTTCCGTACTCGCGAAGGTGACAGTCTTTCGCCACACGGCGCGGCATCATAAGGCCGCTCTATCCAATCGGGAACACGGGGAAGACGATGCTGAGCGAGGCCGAGGTCAACACGATCGCCAACGACCTGATGGGTCAGCACGACCGCCGGGAACAGTTCAAAGCCTTTCCCGACCGGGTCCCGACGATGGACGACGCGGTGCGCATCCAGGACACTTACGTCTCGCTGCTGACCAGGAAATTCGACACCAATGTCGCCGGCTACAAGATCGCCCTGACCTCAAAATCGACCCGCGACTGGCTGAAGATCAACGAGCCTTGCATCGGCCAGGTTCTGGGCAACCGCATCCACCAGTCGCCGCACACGCTCTCGGTATCCGACTATGTGCGCTTCTCGATGGAAACGGAGATCTGCGTGGTACTGGACCGCGACCTGGACCACGAATGCCCGGTCGAGGAGGTGCAGAAGCATGTCCGCTCGATCCACTGTGCGTATGAACTGGTGGAGGATCGCGCTGCAGACCTGACTTGCCTGGATGCCCGCTCGCTGGTGTCGGACAACAGCTGGAACGGCGGGATTGTGATGGGCCCTGGCCGCAAGGCCGATATCGACCTCTATAACCGGAAGGGCCGCCTGACCGTCAACGGCAAGGTGGTCAAGGAAGGCACCACGGCGGAGACGATCGGCGGCAACCCGCTCTTCGTCATCTCCTGGCTGGCCGGCCATCTGGGCAAGCGCGGCAAGGTTCTGAAGGCCGGCATGCCCGTGATCACCGGCAGCATCATCGAAACCTGGTTCCCCGTCGCCGGCGACGTCCTGTCGTTCGAAGTCGACGACATGGAGCCTGTGGTGCTGCGGCTGGTGGACTGAGCCTTAATGCCCTCTCCCGTTCGACGGGAGAGGGCATTTGCCTCTCAGCTTACGAACTCGCTCCGCCGTCGAAGACGATCTGCACGCGCCGGTTCTGCGGCTCGCGGACACCGTCGGCGGTCGGAACCAGAAGGTCCCGCTTGCCCTTCGCCACGATCGCGATCTCGCTGGAGGGGACGCCGTCCTTCTCCAATTGAGCCGCGACCGATTCCGCACGGCGGCGGCTGAGACGCATGTTGTAGGCGTCCGAACCGACCGTGTCGGTGTGGCCGGTAACCGTCAGCTGGGTCACGTTGTTCGCCGAGGCGTTCTTGGCGGCCGTGTCGACGATCTCACGCGCCTGAGGCGTCAGGTCCGACTTGTTGAAGTCGAAGAACACCAGATAGCTCTTCGGTGCGGGCGCCGGCGCGACGACCGGCGGCGGTACATACGCGGCGGGCGCGGCTTCAGGCTCGCTTCCTCCGCCGAAATGATAACGGATCTGCGCGCCGAACATCTGCGGCTCGCCATATTCCAGCGCGTTGACGCCGAACACGTCATACAGGCCGAAATTCTTAGTGACGTAGAGCTCGTCGGTCACGTTGGTCGCAAAAAACGACACATCCAGCGGCTGGCCGAAGATGTCGCGCCAGTCGGCCCTGAGATTGAGCAACCCATAGCCTTGGATGATGGTAACGTCAGCGTAGGAGTTGTCGCCCTTATAGTGCGATTGATAGGAGTAGGTCGCCGACAGGCTGAGGTCACCCCACTCGACCGGGATCGGAATCTCCTGCTTGGCGGTCACACTGACCTTATTCTTCGGCACGAACGGGAACTCCAGTCCGGCCCGACTGCCGAGCAGCGGATCGATGAACGAATCGTACTTTGCGGCGATGAAGGAATAGGCCAGCGATATCTCCGTCCCGGCGACCGGAATCACCGTGCCCTGGAATTCGACACCCTGGATTGTCGCCGCCGCCGCGTTCTCGGTCACCGGCGAACTCAGACCGTTGATGATCTGGGTGACCGACCGCTGGATGTTCGAATAATCGTCATGGAACAGGTCGAGGTCGGTCCGCAGCTTGACGCCCGAAATCTCCCAGTCGGATTTCACCCCGAGTTCGATATCCGTCACATATTCGGGCTTGAAGGACGCGAAGGCCGACTGCTTCGGCGTCGACAGATTGAATCCCCCGCTTTTGTAGCCGCGGCTGCCCTTCACATAGAGTAGCGTCTCCGGTGTGATCTGGTAGTCCAAACCGGCCGTCCAGGTCGGCGCATGGAAATTGCCCGATGACCCCAGGCCGCAATTCGGTGCCGATAAGCCGGGCTTCAGCGCGCAGATATAGCCGAAGGTGGGGATATCGATCGCGCTTTGGTCGGAGCGATAATCCCAGGTGTAGCGATAGCCGAGCGTCAGTTTCAAGCCATCCAATTCCGGCGCAACGCCGCCGAAATCATAGGTAAGCTGGCCGTAAGCCGCCTGAGAGCGCTGCGTCGAGCCCTCCTGCACCCGGATCAGCGCGGGGATATAGAAAGGCACGTGCACGGCCGGCGGCGGTGTTGGCGGCGCCACGTCGATCAGCTGGGTGACATCGAACTCGGGGGTGGTCGTTGGCGCGCTGTATTCGAGATAGCCACCGATCGTCCATTGCAGCCGATCGTCCATCGCTTTGCCGCTGAACTGCAGTTCGTCGCTATATTGCCGGCTTGCCGCCGTCCAAGGCTCGCCGACGCGGGGCTGCACATCCTGAATCTGAAACGGCGACCCGTCGAAGTCGCTCAAGAAGGCGGAATTCTTGTCGACCTGCCAGGCGGCGATGTTCTTGATCGCCACATTGTCGGCAACATCCCAGCGCGAGATGTTGTAGACGCCGTAATCCCACTCCTTGTCCACGCCCGAGAGCGGGCTGTTTTCGGTCTGGCGCGGCCCGCGGGCGTTCTGTTGGCCGAGATAGGTAAGCGCAGTCCCCAGTCCGACGGTCGTGGCCAGCGCCCCGGTTGGATTGACCCCGGCCAGCACCACGCCTGGCCCGTTCTCGTGACGGTAGAGGCTGCTGAAGATCGTCACGTTTTCGAAATCGTCGGACGGACGCAGCACCAGCGAGGCGCGGAAGCCCCAGTAATCGCGGTTGCTGTAGTCCTTGCCGTGCACGGCACCGGGGCCGACATCGGTGGTGTAGCCGTCGCGCATCGCCACGTCGCCGGCCAGGCGCAAGAGCACCTTGTCGGTGACGATCGGCACGTTCACCGCAGCCTCGAATTCATGCCAGTTATAGCTGCCGAGCGTCACCTGGGCGTAGCCCTCGAAATTGTTGGTCGGTTTCGCCGGGGTGAACAGGATCGCGCCGCCGGTCGTGTTGCGGCCGAACAGCGTGCCCTGCGGCCCGTTCAGCACCTGGACATTTTCCAGATCGTAGAATTGGCCCGGTCCGGTACCGCCCTGAAAGGTCCCGATGCCGGTCTGGCCGTTGACCAGCGGCACCTCTGCGAAATAGGCAACGACGCCGGAACCGGCGCCCAGCGACGCGGTCTGGCCGCGCAGCGAGAAGCCGCTGCCGAAGCCGGCATTATTGTTCATGATCAGCGACGGCACGAACACCGTCAGGTCCTGCGCCGTATTGATGTTCTTGGACCTGATGTCGGCGGCGGTGAAGGCGGTGATCGCGATCGGCACGCTTTGCAGCTTTTCCTCGCGCCGCCGCGCGGTCACGACGATCTCTTCCAGCCCGCCGCCCGAGGCCGTTGCCTGGTCCTGCGCGGCAGCATCCCTGACGGGTGCGCCGGCGAATCCTGTGATCGTCATGGCGGCGGCGGTCGCCAGCATGAAACTGCGGCGGCTTCTGGCTTGCGATGTGCTGATACGCTGAGCGGCTGCGCTTGGTGCCGACATGTCGTCCTCCCCTTGTCCCTGCTGGCCGTTGGGCCTGTTGATAGGACTACGTGCCGGACGGAGGATGCCTCAAAGAATTTTACGGAGAGGGCTGTCAGGGGCCGAAGCGGTAGTGCAATTGCACGCCGAACATCCGCGGCTCGCCATAGCTGGCGCCGGCGACGCCGAAGATGTTGTAGAGGCCCGATACGCGCGTCTTGTAGACCGTGTCGGCGGCGTTTGTGACGAACAGGGCGGCGTCGAAATTGCTGCCGGCGATGTTGTTCCAATCCAGTCGCAGATTGATCAGGTCGTAGCCCTGGATCAGGTTCGTCGCGTCGAAATCGGAACCGGCACTGACCGAGGATTGCAGCAGCCAACTCGCCGCCAGCCTGACATCCCCCCAGGCGGGAGGGACCGGCAGGCGGTAGCGCCCGGTCAGGCTCGCCTTGTTCTTGGGCGCGAACGGGAAGGCGAGGCCCGACAGGTCGCCCAGCACCGGGGAGTAATAGCGGTCGTATTTCGAATAGAGATACGAATAGGCGAAGGTGAGCTCAATGTCCGGCCAGGGCAGCACGGTGCCCTCGAACTCGATCCCTTCGATCGTCGCCACCGCGGCGTTCTCGGTGACCGGGGAACTCAGCCCGTTGATCAGGACCGAAACGGTGCGCTGGATATCCGTGTAATCGGTATGAAAAAGGTCGAGATCGGTCCGCCCGCGCAGGCCGAACAGCGTCCAGTCCGATTTGACGCCGATCTCCACGTCGGTCACCAGTTCCGGCTTGAAGGTGCTGTAGATCGAATGTTCCGGGGTATTCAGGTTGAACCCGCCGCTCTTGTAGCCGCGCCGGCCGGTCACATAGAGCAGCGTATCCGGCGAAAGCTGGTAGTCGAGGCCGAAGGTCCAGGTCGGCGCCTCGAAATGGCCGGCATTGCCCAGCATGCAATCCGGAGAGTGGAAGCCGGTACGCTCGACGCACTGACCGCCGAAGGTCGCACTGTAAATATCGCTGGCGTCGGAACGGAAATCCCAGGTGTAGCGGTATCCGGCGGTCAGCTTCAGCCCGTCCAGCGCCGGCCACAACCCGCCGAGGTCGTAGGTTCCCTGGCCGTAGAGCGCCTGGGTCCGCTGGGTGGTTTTGCCTTGGGCGACGATCAGGTTCGGCTGATAGCCGCCGGGCGTCAGGAACGGGATCGACACATCGTAGCGCGGCATGTCGGTCGGCTTGTCGTATTCGAGATAGCCGCCGACCGTCCATTGCAACCTGCCGTCCCCTGACTTCCCGGCCAGCTGCAGCTCGTCGCTGTACTGCTCGCCGGCGCCGGCCCAGCCTTTCGGCGCGAAGGTGTCCTGGATCGGGAACGGGCTGTTGTCGACATCGATGATGCCGGTCTCGTTCTTTTCGACCATGTAGCCGGCGATGTTCTTGAGCGCGAGATCGTCGGAGAGGTCATAACGCGCGATGTCGATGACCCCATAGGTCCATTGCTTGTCGATCTGGGCGCTGGAGAGCGCCGTCTCGCGCGGCCCCAGCGCCTGCTGGATCGGCAGATAGTCCGCGATCGCGGGAAAAGCCCGCACCGCCAGCCCGCCGGGCTTCACCGCGATCAGCGAGCCGCCGGTCCCGGTCTCATGCCGGTACAGGCTGGTCAGGATCGTGTAGTTCTCGAAATCGTCGGTCGGGCGGAACACCGCCGAGCCGCGGAACGCCCAGAAATCGCGGTTGTCGTAATCCCGGCCCGCGAAATAGGGCCCGACATCGCGGGTGTAGCCGTCACGCATCGATATGTCGGCCGCGACCCGCAGCAGCAGCTTGTCGGGCACGATGGGTAGGTTGATCGCCCCCTCTTCCTCCCGCCAGTTATAGTCCCCGAAGGTGAGGCGCAGATATCCGTCATAGTCGTTGCGGGGCTTCAGTGGCGTGAACAGGATCGCACCGCCGGTCGTGTTCCGGCCGAACAAAGTGCCTTGCGGCCCCTTCAGCACCTGCAAATTTTCCAGGTCGTAGAACGTGCCGGGACCGGTTCCGCCCTGGAATGCGCCGGTCGCGTTCTGGCCGCTGGGGAACGGCACCTCCGCGAAATAGGCGACCACGCCGGGGCCGGCACCGAGCGTCAGCCCCTGTCCGCGCAACACGAAACCCGGCGCCACCCCGGCATTGTTGTTGAGCACCAGCGACGGGACATAGAGGCCCAGATCCTGGCTGGAGGTGATGTTTCGCTCCGTCAGCTGCGCCGCGTCGAACGCCGTCACCGAAACCGGGATGGCCTGCAGCCGTTCCTCGCGCCGGCGCGCGGTCACGACGACCTCTTCGAGCGCGCCGTCGGCCAAGGGCGACGCCGGCTGTGTCACCGCCCCCCGCCGGACCGGGACCGACGCCGGCGGAACCGGCGGCAGGCCGATCCTGACCGTTTCCGGATCGACAAAGCTGTAGCCGGCCCCCGAGTCGTTCAGCAGCGCCGCCAGCGCCTGCTGGGGGGTGTAGGCGCCTGTCAGCGCCCGGCTGAAAAGATCGCGCGGGAAATCGGGCGGCAATGCAATCGACAGCCCGGCCTGTCGGCCCAGTTCCAGCAAGGCGGCCGACAAAGGCTGCGCGGCGATCTGAAGTTGAACCGGTGGCGCGGTCACGCGGATGGGATCGGCCACGGCTGCCGCGCTAACGGCAAGCACCGACAGTACGGCGCACGCGGCAATGCGCGCACGCCGGATCGAACCGGGCAGGGCACCGGTCTTCACCCTCGGCCTTTCGGCGCGCGATCCCTCAAGCCGAACCCTCCCGATCATTCGTTGCCGGCGCGTTCGTCGCTGCGCTTGTCTCTTTCCCGATCACAATAGCGGCAATCGAATCGCTTGGGGATTCTCGTTCGATACCCGTATCTCGTAACAAAAACAGTGCGTTAGAAATCGCGTGCACCGCGATCGTCATCTTTTGCTATTTTATCTGGACAACATCGTGAACTGCCGTTCACTGTTAACGGCAGCCGAACAACAATCATCGGCGATACATTGGGAGGGATCGCGGGCACATGAGCCGGACGGAATCTTCGGAGCCTGAAGAGAGCTCCTTCGTCCATCTGTTCAACACCGCGCTCCGCGACCTGCGGTCGTATCTGCGCCGCACGCTGCGCCATGACGGCGATGCTGACGAAGTCGCCCAGGAAGCGATGCTGCGTATCTGGAACGCACGCGAGACGGTCCGCATGGAAACGGCGCGCCCTCTGCTCTTCCGCATCGCGGGAAACCTGGCGATCGATCGCCTGCGCGAACATCAACGCTGGCGTTTCACCGAGCTGGCGGACGATGCACCCTCTTCCAATCACCCCTTGGCCGATAATGCGCTGACCGAAACGATCTCAGCCGAGCGGATCGTGGCGGCGCGCGAGGAATTGGCCACGGTCGAGGCCGCGATCGCCGCACTGCCCGAGAACTGCCGGACCGCCCTCGTGCGCAGCCGGATCGACGGCTTGAAGCATGCGGAAGTGGCCGAAGAGATGGGCATCTCCAAGAGCATGGTCGAAAAGCACGTCGCCGAAGCCGTCTACCGGCTGAGCTTGGCGCGGCGCCGGCCATGACGTGTCCCCGCGACAGTTGGCGCAGGCCCGCGCACCGAATCTCTATTGAGGAAACGGGCGGCCGGATCGTAGTTGATGGCGGACAGGAGACCCGAGCCCGTTGACGACTGCCTTTTCAGATCAAGTGCTCCGTGAAGCCAGCGCGTGGTATGCGCGCCTGCAGGGCGGCGACGCGACGGCCGAGGATCATGCGCGGCTGGGCGACTGGCTGGTGGCGCAACCGGGAAACCGGGAGGCCTATGCCTTCGTGACCGAGACCGCCCGGCTCGCCGCGCGGGTCCAGCCCGCCACAAATTTGCACCGCGTACCGGCCCCCGCCCGGCGCACGCGCCGGGGCGGCGACTTCCCGGTCCGCAGCCGCGCCGCGCGACGGCAGTGGGCGATCGCCGGAACCGCGGCAGCCGCGATCGTGGCCGCCATCGGCGTCGCGATCGTGTCGCGCCCGCATGTCGATACCTATGAAACCGCCGTCGGCGAGGTCCGGAATGTCGGATTGGCCGACGGGTCCGCGCTGGTGCTGAACGGCGCGACGCGACTGGCCGTCACCTTCTCCCGCGACGCCCGGGATATCGACGTCGAGACCGGCGAGGTCTTCGTCACCGTCGGCAAGGATCCGGCACGGCCGTTCCGCGTCCATGCCGGCGGCCGGGTGATCGAGGATATCGGCACGGCCTTCGATGTGGACATGAACGGCGCCCAAGTCGATGTCGCCGTCGGCGAGGGCGCCGTGATGATCTCGAGCCCGGCGCGCGCCGGCGAGCCGGCCGTCGTCGTCAACAAGGGCGAGGCGCTGACCTTTACCACCGACCGGCTGGTCGGCCGGCCGCGGACGCTGAACGCATTGAACGTCGGGAGCTGGCGGGTCGGCGTCCTGACCTACGACCAGACCTCGCTGGCTTGGCTGGTGGCCGACCTGAATCGCCGCTTCGACGGTGCCATCGCCGTGCCGGACCAGGCGCTGGCGGCGATGCCGGTGACGCTGACGCTGAAGCTGCACGACCGCGATACGACGGTCGGCACGCTGGAAAAGCTGCTGCCCGTACGTGCAGTCACCAAGCCCGACGGCTCGATCGAACTGGTGGCCGCCAAATCCTAAGGTCTTGGGACACGCGCGAAATCCGCTTGCCGGTCGCTATCCGGCCCGTCTAGGTTGGGTCGGGCTCAATAAAAATTCTTTGAAATCGCGCGGCAGACGCGATCCAGCCGCAGCAGATTTCGTGAGCCCGGAGGAAGAGCGCGTATGACGATGACTACGACCGAACTGCCGCCGGAGGCTGTCGAGCCCGAGACGATCGTCGCGGATTCGGCCAGGCCGAGCCTGGCTTATTCCTGGTTCGTCGTTGCGTTCCTGATGATCCTGTACACGTCCAGCTTCATTGACCGGCAGATCCTGGCGTTGCTGGTCAAGCCGATCCGTGCCGATTTCCATATCGACGATTTCCAGTACGGGCTTTTGACCGGGCTTGCCTTCGTCGGCACCTATGCGCTGGCCGGCTTGCCGATCGGCGTGATCGTCGATCGCTGGAGTCGCAAGGGCGTCATCATCATCGGCGTGACGGCATGGTCGCTGATGACCGCGGCTTGCGGCATCACGCAGTCGTTCTCGTCCCTGTTCCTGACGCGGATCGGCGTCGGTATCGGCGAAGCGACGCTGTCACCCGCATCCTATTCGCTGATCAGCGATATCTTCCCAAAGGACAAGCTGGGCCGCGCGCTGTCGCTCTACGGTTTGGGCATTCCGATAGGCTCCGGCTTCGCCCTGGTGATCGGCGGCCAGGTCGTGCAGGCCATCGAGGCCATCGGCTCGATCGACATACCGCTCGTCGGGATGACCCGGCCTTGGCAGACGGTGTTCATGGCCATCGGCCTGCCGGGCCTCATCCTTGCGGCAATCGCCCTTTTCGTCGTCATCGAGCCGAAGCGGCATGTGTCGCCGATCGAAGCCGAGAACAAGCCGACAATCGGTGAGGCATTGGTCTTTTTCGGACGCAATATCCGTGCCTATGCCGGGCTGTTCATGGGGATGGGCCTGCTCGCGATGTACGGTTACGGCTGCAACGCCTGGTACCCGACCCTGCTTCAGCGGGTCTATGGCTTCACGGTCAGCGAGGCCGGCATGTTCCTGGGCATCTCGACCCTGGTGTTCGGCATATTCGGCGGCCTGTTCGGCGGCTGGCTGTCCGACCGCCTGGTCGCGCGGGGCCGGCCGGACGGGCACTATCTTGTATCGGTGGGCTATTGCATCGGATTCGCCGTTACCGGTGCAATCGGATCGTCGTCGAGCTCGCCCTGGATCTGCTTCCCGCTGATCGCGATCAGACTTGCCTTCTCCAACACGATCATCGGCGTGGTTGCCGCCGCGTTGCAGATCATCACGCCCGTCAGGATGCGCGGGCTGATCTCGTCGCTGTTCCTGGCGGTCGCGGCTTTCGTCGGCTTTGCCTTCGGACCAAGCCTGATCGGCTTCATCACGTCCCACATCTTCAAGGACGACAATATGGTCGGCTATTCGCTGGCTATCGTCGCCGCGATCTTCCCGACGCTGGGCGCCGTGGCCTTCTGGCTGGGCCGCAAGCCGCTGCTGGAGAAGGTGAAGGTTCCGGCGGCGGCCTGAGAGCAGCCGCCCCGATAACCCCGCTAGTATCCGCGATTGCGCATGCACTGGTCGTAGAGGTCGCCGGCGATGTCCGCCTGCTTGGCGATGCCGGTGGCGGCGGCCGAGCTGGTCATCGCCTGGTATTTGCACTCCCGGGCGCCTGTCCTGAGCGGCACGCCATTTTCGTCGGCGTCTTTCCACTCCGGTCCCGACTGCGCCGGATACACGCCGGTGGTGCTGCAACCCGCCAGTGACACCGCGGCGGCGAGCATAAAAATCGTCACGCGAATCATTCGTAATTCCTCCCTCACGGCTTCATAATATCGAAGCCACGGCCCCTCGGATACATTATAACACCCGCTCGCCTGGAGACAGCATGATCGTGCTCTACGCATGGCCAACGCCCAACGCATACAAGGTCTCGATCATGCTGGAGGAGACCGCCCTTCCCTACAAGGTCGTACCGGTCAATATCATGGCCGGAGAACAATTCGCACCCGACTTTCTGAAGATCAGTCCCAACAACCGGATGCCGGCGATCGTCGACGACGATGTGGTCGGCGGCCCGCTGTCGGTGTTCGAGTCCGGCGCGATCCTGATGTACCTGGCGGAGAAGACCGGCCAGTTCTGGCCGCTGGAGCCGCATGCCCGCTACAAGACCGCCGAATGGGTCATGTGGCAGATGGCGGGGCTGGGGCCGATGCTGGGCCAGGCCGGCCATTTCCGCCGCGCCGCGCCGGAGAAGATCCCCTATGCGATCGACCGCTACACCAACGAGTCGAAGCGGCTTTTCGGCGTTCTGGACCGGCAGCTGGCAGGCAAGGATTACATCGCCGGCGCCTATTCCATCGCCGACATGATGTCCTATCCCTGGACCCTGGCCGCGACCTGGCTGGAAATCCCGATGGAGGATTTCCCCAACCTGGTCCGCTGGCAGGCGGCCATGGCGGCCCGCCCCGCGGTCAAGCGCGGAATGGACCTGCTGGCCGACAAACGGGTTCAACCTTCGGACAAGATGGACGAGAAAACCCGCGAGATCCTCTACGGCAAGACACAGAACGAGCGTCGCTGACATGAAACTTCTTCGCTACGGTTCCGCCGGCCACGAGCAGCCCGGACTTCTCGACAGGGACGGCACGATCCGGGACCTGTCGTCGATCGTCCCGGACATCACGCCGGCGACGCTCGAGGAAAGCGTCCTGGCGACGATCCGGGCGACCGACCCTGCATCGCTGCCCTCGGTGCAAGGTTCGCCGCGCCTCGGTCCGCCGATTGCGCGGCCCGGAGCCTTCCTGGCGATCGGCCTCAACTATTCCGACCATGCCGCGGAGATCGGGGCCAAGCCCCCGCGCGAACCGATCCTGTTCATGAAGGGTACGCATTGCATCGTCGGGCCGAACGACGACATCCGCATCCCGCGCGGGTCTCAGAAGACCGACTGGGAGGTCGAGCTCGGCGTCGTGATCGGCAAGCCCGCCAAATACGTGACCGAGGCGGAGGCTCTAAGCCACGTCGCCGCCTATTGCACCGTGAACGACGTGTCCGAGCGCGCATTCCAGACCGAAGGCACCGGGCAGTGGGTCAAGGGCAAGGCGTGCGACACGTTCGGCCCGATCGGCCCGTGGCTGGTGACCGCGGACGAAGTGCCCGACCCGCAGGCGCTCGACCTGTGGCTCGAGGTCGACGGCACGCGCTACCAGTCCGGCAACACCCGCACGATGATCTTCGGCGTCGCCTACCTGATCAGCTATCTGTCGCAGATGTTCACGCTGCGGACCGGCGACATCATCGCCACCGGCACGCCGCCCGGTGTCGGCATGGGGCAGAAGCCGCCCAAGTTCCTGCGTGAGGGCAATGTCGTGCGCCTGGGAATCGAGGGGTTGGGTGCGCAGGAGTCCCGCGTATTCGCAGACTAGAACGCGTCGTCGGTATCCAGGATTTCGTAGAGCCAGACGCGCTCGGTCTCGCGGCTGAAAACGAGGATGTAGCCGTCCTCATGCTCGAAGAGTTCGTCATCCTCCTCGGGGTCGGGAATGTCGTCGTCCTCGATTTCGTCGAGCTTGCCGCCGACGATCTGATCGATGACCGACGTTTCGTCCTCTTCATCGATCATGTCGATATATTCGACGGCGTCGTCGCCCTCGGCGTAGAGAATCAGCTGCCAGTTTTCGGCTATCGCGCTCACTTTACGACGACTTCTCATCCGTTCGAGGTACGATTCCATCTCATGTCCGCCGACCCGGCGTCAACGGTCTGCGAAGGCCGCAGCCGGCAATTCGCCTGCTGAATCGGCAGTCTTTCCTTGCGGCGCGTTTCGCCGCAATGTTGCACGATCCTGCATGGGGAATGGAAGTAGATGGGGCATCACAAGCAGCACGGGGGCAAAACCGCCCCGCCACCTGCCGTTCCGGATATCAGCCACGCCGAATATCAGGACGAACTGGTCAAGCTGCAGATCGAGCTGGTCAAGCTGCAGCGCGACGTGATCGGCGAGAACCGGCGGATCCTGATCATCCTGGAAGGGCGCGACGCGGCCGGCAAGGATGGTGCGATCAAGCGGATCGTCAAGCATATGAGTCCGCGCGAGACGCGGGTCGTCGCTTTGCCCAAACCGTCCGACCGGCAGGTCGGGGAATGGTATTTCCAGCGCTATATCGCGCAGCTGCCGACCGCGCAGGAATTGGTCCTGTTCAACCGCAGCTGGTACAACCGCGCGGGTGTCGAGCGGGTGATGGGGTTCTGTACCGACGCGGAATACGAAGAGTTCATGCCTGCGGTGGTCGACCTTGAGGCGCTGCTCATCCGGTCGGGGATCACCATCGTCAAATATTACCTGGACATCGGCAAGGCGGAGCAGAAAAGGCGTCTGAAGGACCGCCAGCGCTCGCCGCTGAAACAGTGGAAGGTCAGCCCGATCGACGACCAGGCAAACAAGCTGTGGGACGATTACAGCCGTGCGCGCAACGCCATGTTCGCGCGGACCCACACGCTGGCGTCGCCATGGCACATCGTGCGCGCGAACGACAAACGGCAGGCGCGTCTCAACCTCATCCGCGACCTTCTCACGCGCCTCGATTACCCGGGCGCCGACGAATCGTTGTTGACGCCAAATCCGAATGTCGTTTTCACCTACGACGACGCGTATTTGCACAACGGCATGATCGCCCCATAGGAAGAGCCATGAAATTCAGTCAATCCCGTTGGAGCACCTTTTTCATCCTGGCGGCCCTCGCGGTCATGACGGCGTTGCCCGCCTTCGCGCAGCATCGCGGCCCGCAGGAGGAGCGGTCCCGCCTGCTGCTCATCTTCGCCCCGGACGAGAACAACAAGCAGCTGCAGGATCAATACGCGCAACTGCAGCATGACATGGATCAGCTGGATTCGCAGGACGTGGATGTCCTCTATGTCGTCGGCGACCACATGGTGAAGCTGCCGCCTCCCGACCTGAAGACCGTCTCTGGCGACGAATTGCGCAAGCACTACCACGTCGATGCGACCGGCTTCCGTGTGGTCCTGGTCGGAAAGGACGGTTGGGAAAAGTCGCGGTGGAGCGAGCCGACGCCTGCGAAGATGATCCTGAACCACGCACAGGACATGCCGCGGCCCAAGTCGGAGACGGAGAAGAAATAGCGCAAAGAAGAAGCGGCGCCCCGAAGAGCGCCGCTTCCTTGGCCGTCCGACCGTTTAACGGATCGGAATGGTGACCGTCAGGCCGCCGTAAGGTGGGTAGTAGTAGGCCGGCGGGGAATAGTAGCCGGGATAGTACGGGCGGTAATACGGACGATAGCCGTAATAGCGCGGGTAGGCGCCCCAGCCGTAGCTCACACGCGGGCCGTACCAGCCGCCGCGCCAGCCATAACCGGCGTGCCAGCCATGGTGCCAACCGTCATAAGCCTTCGCCTGCGGCGCCGTCGCCACCGCTGCGCCAGCCAGACCGATGCCCAGCGCGAGCGCGCCAAGCGTGGCGCGCAACCCGAAACCCTTAAACTTCGAGAGCATTGCTGCCTCCAATTCTTCAGGAGCCGAAACAGGCCCCTCTCGAGGATGAATGTGGGAGGCGATCGTGGTAAAAAATGGGCATTTCAGAGGTATGTTTCTGACACGCAGCCGTCGTTTTTCTGTAAATTGGCCGCACGTTGGCAGAACCGCCGGGTCTTGCGTTCGGCCGAGTCGCACGCCATAAGCACCCGATGGCGAAACTCGGAAAAATGGTCACACAGGCTGAATGGGAAGGCGCGGAAGCTGCGGTTTCCGGCCGTGGCCGCAGTACCAACCCGTTCCCCCAATCGGACCTGGCGTCCCGGAACGAATGGTTCCAGGGATACGATCGGAAGATCGAAGAGATGTCGCGCCTGGACCGCAAGCCGCGGATTCGCGACTTTTAGCAGTTCGCCCGGCGGCTCCCCCCTGCCTTGGGTTGGGCCGCACCGCCCCCTGGCGGCCTAGGCCGCCGTGCCCCCCACCGTGATCCCGTCCATCCGCAGCGTCGGCTGGCCGACGCCGACCGGCACGCCCTGCCCGTCCTTGCCGCAAGTGCCGACGCCGTCGTCCAGCTTCAGGTCGGATCCGATCATGCTGATCTTCTTCAGATCCTGCGGCCCGTTGCCGATCAGGGTCGCGCCCTTGACCGCCGGCCCGATCTTGCCGTTCTCGATCAGATAGGCCTCGGTCATGCTGAAGACGTACTTGCCGGACACGATATCGACCTGACCGCCGCCGAAATTGACGGCGTAAAGGCCTTTCTTCACCGATTTCAGGATTTCTTGCGGGTCGTGCTTGCCGCCCAGCATGTAGGTGTTGGTCATGCGCGGCATCGGCGCGTGGGCATAGCCTTGCCTGCGGCCGTTGCCGGTCGGCCGCATGTTCATCAGCCGCGCGTTCAACCGGTCCTGCATGTAACCGACCAGGATGCCGTCCTCGATCAGCGTGGTGCAGTTGGTCGGCGTGCCCTCGTCATCGATCGTGAGCGAGCCGCGAAGATTCTCCAGCGTGCCGTCATCGACCACCGTCACGCCCTTGGCGGCGACCTGCTGCCCCATAAGGCCGGTGAAGGCTGAAGTCTTCTTGCGGTTGAAATCGCCTTCCAGCCCGTGGCCCACGGCCTCGTGCAACATGACGCCGGGCCAGCCCGGCCCGAGCACGACCGTCATCTCGCCGGCGGGGGCTGCGACCGAGTCGAGATTGACCAGCGCCTCGCGAATGGCGTTGTCGACCGCCCGCTTCCAGGTGCCTTCCTCGAAGAACTGGCCATAGGTCCGCCGGCCGCCGGTGCCGTAGCTGCCGGCCTCCTGCCTGTCGCCCTCGCCTACCATGACGGTGACATTGAGGCGCACCATGGGCCGGATATCGGCCATGCGATGACCGTCGGGCCGGATGATCGAAACCGCCTGCCAGGATCCGGCGACGGAGGCCATGACCTGCCGGACCCGCGGATCCTTGGCCCGGGCATAGGCATCGATCTCGGCCAGAAGCTTAACCTTGGCCTCGAACGGTTCGAGTCCCAGCGGATTCTCGTCGATGTAAAGCTGGCGGTTGGTGCCGGGCGGGCTCGCGGCAACGGACCCGCCGTAACCGGCCTGCACCGCCTTCACCGTCTCCGCGGCGCGCTTCAGCGCCGGCTCGGACAGGTCCGCGGCATGGGCATAGCCCTGCATCTCACCGACGACCGCGCGCAGTCCGAAGCCCTGGCTGGTATCGAAGCTTGCGCTCTTCAGCCGCCCGTCGTCCCAGGCCAGGGCTTCGGACTGGCTGTATTCCAGGAACAGCTCGCCGTCGTCCGAATGCGCCAGCGCGTCGGCGGCAATGCCCTCGACCCGGGAGAGGTCGAGTCCCGCCTTGTCGAAGAATATCTTGTCGGTGCGATCGAGAGCGGTCATGGACACTTCCTGCGGGACAATGAGGGCGCTATAGGGGAGACATGGGGTGGTTGCGACGATTTTGCAGCGGATGCCCCGGGGCTTCGCGGTTGTAACAAACCATGCGCGCCCTGTAGAGTGCGGCCGGCCTCAGGTAAAGGCCTTCCGAATTCGGCCTCTTGGGCCTGTCTTAGCATGGATGGGATAATGATGGGTCCGCTTGACCTATATAAGAAACTGCGCCTCGCAGGTTTGATGGCCATGGTCATCGGCATCGTGGCCGGCTCTCCGCTTTTGTCGGCGCTCGCCTGGGAAGGCGGTGGCGCTCCCGCTCCGAAGCAACTCGATCTGCCGCCGGGCGCGACGATCATCGCCCGCCAGCTGTTCGGTTTCCACCGCGAGCTGCTCATCATCATCACGGCGATCACGGTCTTCGTCCTGATCCTGCTGCTGTGGGTCATGATCCGCTATCGCCGCGGCGCCAACCCGACCCCGTCCCGGACCACGCATAATTTCGTGATCGAGGCGGTGTGGACGGTCATACCGGTGCTGATCCTGGCCTTCATCGCGTTCCCGTCCTTCAAGCTGCTGTACTTCATGGACCGCGCCGAGAAGCCGGAAATGACCGTGAAGATCACCGGCCACCAGTGGTACTGGAACTATGAACTGCCCGACCAGAAGATCGAGGAGTGGTCCTCGAACCTGATCCCGGACAACCAGATCACCGACGACAAGATCCGCCTGCTCTCGGTCGACTATCCGCTGGTCGTCCCGGTCGACACCACGATCCAGATCCTGATCAACGGCGCCGACGTCATCCATTCCTGGCTTGTCACCGACCTGGGCGTCCAGAAATCCGCCTTCCCGGGCCGCACCAACGAGACCTGGATGAAGATCGACCACGAAGGCACCTATTACGGCCAGTGCACGCAGATCTGCGGCGACCGTCACGGCTACATGCCGATCGAGGTCCATGCGGTTTCCAAGGAAAAGTACAAGGAATGGACCGACACGGTCCTGCACTCGACCGCGAAGGACAAGATGCGCGACGCCAACGAAAAGGTGCTGGGCATCAGCTACAAGTGGATGGACAAATCGTCCAAGTCCGCGGCGGCCGCGCCGGCCGCCGGAACGTCCATGACCGCCAGCCGATAAGCATCGGCGAGACCAAAGAAGTTTTGAAAGGGACGCCCGATGGCGCACACTACTGAAGCCTTTGACGCTCACGCGTCGCACGACGCGCATGGTCACGACGACCATCATCACCAGATCAGCTTCGTCCAGCGTTGGTTGTTCTCGACCAACCACAAGGACATCGGCACGCTTTATATCATCTTCTCGATCATCACCGCCTCGATCGGCGCGGCCGCGTCGGTCTGGATGCGCGCCAACCTTTCGCATCCGGGTTCGGAACTCGTTCATTCGGGGCAGGCCTGGAACGTGCTGATCACGGCGCACGGCCTGATCATGGTGTTCTTCGCGGTCATGCCTGCGACGATGGGCGGTTTCGGCAACTGGTTCGTACCGCTGATGATCGGCGCGCCGGACATGGCCTTTCCGCGCCTCAACAATGTCAGCTTCTGGCTGCTGATCCCGGCCTTCGGCCTGCTGCTGGGCTCCGCCCTGGTCGGCGACGGCGCCGGCACCGGCTGGACGATCTATCCGCCGCTGTCCTCCGGCGGACAGCCCGGACCGTCGGTCGACATGGCGATCCTGTCGCTGCACCTTGCGGGCGCGTCGTCGATCCTGTCGTCGATCAACTTCATCACGACCATCTTCAACATGCGCGCGCCGGGCATGAGCCTGCACAAGATGCCGCTGTTCGTGTGGTCGATCCTGATCACCGCGTGGCTGCTTCTGCTGTCGCTGCCGGTGCTGGCAGGCGCCATCACCATGCTGCTGACCGACCGCAATTTCGGCACCTCCTTCTTCAATCCTGAAGGCGGCGGCGACCCGATGCTGTTCCTGCACCTGTTCTGGTTCTTCGGTCACCCCGAAGTGTACATCATGATTCTGCCGGGCTTCGGCATGATCAGCCAGATCGTCTCGACCTTCTCCAAGAAGCCGATCTTCGGCTATCTGGGCATGGTCTACGCCATGGTCGCGATCGGCGTGGTCGGCTTCGTCGTGTGGGCGCACCACATGTACACGACCGGCCTGGCGGTCGACACGCGCGCCTATTTCACCGCGGCGACGATGATCATCGCGGTGCCGACCGGCGTTAAGATCTTCTCCTGGATCGCGACGATGTGGGGCGGTTCGATCGAGTTCAAAACCCCGATGCTGTGGGCGCTGGGCTTCATCTTCCTGTTCACCGTCGGCGGCGTCACCGGCCTCGTGCTGTCCAACGCGTCGATCGACACGGTCCTTCACGACACCTACTACGTGGTCGCGCACTTCCACTACGTGCTGTCGCTGGGCGCTGTGTTCTCGCTGTTCGCCGGCTTCTACTACTGGATCGGCAAGATGTCGGGCCGGCAGTATCCGGAATGGGCCGGACAGGTCCATTTCTGGGCGATGTTCGTCGGCGTGAACATGACCTTCTTCCCGCAGCACTTCCTGGGCCTGGCCGGCATGCCGCGCCGTATCCCGGACTATCCGGCAGCCTACGAGTACTGGAACCATATCTCGTCCCTCGGCTCGTATATTTCGGGCGGCGCGATGATCTGGTTCGTCGGCGTGGCGATCTACACCGTGCTGTGGGGCAAGAAGGTTCCCGGCAACTATTGGGGTTCGAGCGCGACGACGCTGGAATGGAGCGTCTCCTCGCCGCCGCCGTTCCACCAGTTCGAGACCCTGCCGATCATCCACTAAAGGTCGGGTTTCGTTAAGGATCGGTTTGGCTAATGGTTGATTTGACGGTATCGCCCGGGATTCAGGCCGGGCAGGAACAGCAATTCTCCGCGGCTCTGCCCGGGGATTACCTGACCCTGCTGAAACCCCGGGTGATGTCGCTGGTCGTCTTCACCGGGCTCGCCGGCCTGGTCGCGGCCGACACGCCGATGAACCCGGTGCTGGCCGCGGTCGCCGTCCTGGCGATCGCGCTGGCAACGGGCGGCGCCGGCGCAATCAACATGTGGTACGACCGCGATATCGATGCGATCATGGATCGCACGCGCGGCCGCCCGATCCCGATGGGTGTGATCGAGCCGGACAATGCGCTGGCCTTCGGGGTCATCGTCACGATCGCATCGATCTGCATCATGGGGCTCGCGGTCAACTGGCTCTCGGCGGGCATCCTGGCCGCCGCCTCTTTCACCTACGTCTTCGTCTATACGATCTGGTTGAAGCGGCGCTCGCCGCAGAACATCGTGATCGGAGGCGCCGCCGGCGCTTTCCCGCCGATGATCGGCTGGACCGCCGCGACCGGCCATTTGAGCTGGGCCGCGGTCGCGCTCTTCATGATCACCTTCTTCTGGACGCCGCCTCATTTCTGGGCGCTGGCGCTCTATCGCTGCAAGGACTATGCCCGCGCCGGCGTGCCGATGATGTCGGTCACCGCCGGCCCGAAAAGCACCAAGCGCCAGATGCTGGCCTATACGCTGCTGCTGCTCCCGATCGGCGTGTCGCCTTATTTCCTGGGCGCGGCCGGGCCGATCTATCTGGCCGGAAGCGCCGTCCTGGGCCTGCTGTTCATTGCTGCTGCCGTCGCCGTCATTCGTGACGAAACCGACAAATCGGCGAAGCGCATGTTCGGTTTCTCGATAATTTATCTCTTTGCGATGTTCACCCTTCTGATGGTCGACTACGGGCCTGGGCTGATCGCACGATTGGGCGGCTGAAAAGCCGGCGGTGATCCTATGCTGAAACCGACACCCGTCCCCCTCAACCCGGAGGCGCTGCGGCGCCAGCGGCTCCGCAACTGGGCCGTCTTCGGCGTCCTGATGGCGTTCGTGCTGCTGATCTTCGTGATCTCCATCGTCAAGATGAAGGGCGGCCACTGATGAACCGCCGTAATGGCGTGGTGGTGGGCGTGCTTGCCGGACTGGTGTTCGGCATGACGGCGCTCTCCTTTGCCGCGGTGCCGCTTTACACCATGTTCTGCAAGGCAACGGGCTTCGGCGGCACGACGCAGCGGGTGGCGGAGGCCGCCAAAAAGATCGGCGATCGCAAAATCGAAATCCGCTTCAACACGGATGTGAATGCCGAACTGCCGTGGAGCTTCAAGCCGAACCAGCGCAGCGTGACGCTCAAGATCGGCGAGACCGGGATGGCGACCTTCCACGCGCACAACGACAGCAGCGAAGCGATCGTCGGTACCGCAGTCTATAACGTGACGCCGGAAAAAGCCGGGCTGTATTTCGACAAGATCCAGTGCTTCTGCTTTACCCAGCAGGTCCTGAAAGCGGGCGAGGACGCCGATCTGCCGGTGGCGTTTTTCGTCGACCCGGCGATCGCCGACGACCGCAACCTGGACGACGTTCAGGTCATCACCCTGTCCTACACCTTCTACAAGGCGAAGAGTCAGGCGCTGGACAAGGCGATCGACGCGGAAGGCCGCGCGGCGGAAACCCGCGAAATCGACAAGGCCGTGTCCGCGCAATCCGGCGCAACTGCGGCGAAAACGCCCGCAGCCGCGTCATCCGGGTCCGCTGCGCTTGCTGCGGCTCCGCGTGTCGAATAGTGTCGGCCCGCAATTGTTATTATCCAAGATTCGTTTGAGGCGAACATGTCGGAATCCGTGACCGAAGTGACGTTGGAAGGTGGGCCGAAGCAGCCCTATCACCTTCTGAAACCAAGCCCGCTGCCGCTGCTGATGTCGCTGTGCGCCGGCACGATGATGGTCGGCGCGATCCTGCTCATGCACGCCCATTTCCCGTGGCTGTTCATCGGCGGCCTGGCGCTCGTCATCTCCATGATGGCCTGGTGGTGGCGCGACGTGATCCATGAGTCGGTCGTGGAAAAGGCGCACGGCCCGGTTGTGAAGATTGGCCTGCGTTACGGCATGTCGCTGTTCATCGCCTCGGAAGTGATGTTCTTCGTCGCCTTCTTCTGGGCGTTCTTCAGCCAGAGCCTGTTCCCCAATGCCGGCATCAACGGCGTATGGCCGCCGGCAAGCATTACACCGGTCGATCCGTTTCACTTCCCGCTCCTGATGACCATGGTCCTGCTGCTGTCGGGCACGACGGCGACCTGGGCGCACCATGAGCTGCTGGAAGGCAAGAACGACGGCGCCAAGACCGCCCTGTGGTGCACGATCGGCCTCGGCGTGTTCTTCACCATGTGCCAGCTCTACGAGTACACGCACGCCGAATTCGGCTTCCGCGAGACGATCTTCGCCTCGACCTTCTTCATGGCGACCGGCTTCCACGGTTTCCACGTGCTGGTCGGCACGATCTTCCTCAGTGTCTGCCTGTGGCGGACCTACAAGCACCAGTTCACCCCGAAGAGCCATTTCGGCTTCGAAGCCGCCGCTTGGTACTGGCACTTCGTCGACGTGGTGTGGCTGTTCCTGTTCATCGCCGTCTATATCTGGGGCGGCCTGCCGCACGGCACGCCGATCGTCCCTGTCGCGGCGCCGGCCGCCTGATCTCGGCCGACAGGTAAAGCATCAAGGCCCGTCGGGTACCCCCCGGCGGGCCTTTTGTTTAGGGTCTCAAGCTATGGCTCGTTTCCAACCGCGCTTCTGGCCGACCGTCATCATGCTGACCATGATGGCGATGGTGATTGGTCTGGGCACCTGGCAGCTGCACCGCCGGGTGTGGAAGACCGAGCTGCTGGCGACCATCGCCCAGCGCATGAACGGCGACGCGGTCGCCCTGCCGGCCGCAATCGACAATCCGCCGGATTGGACCTTCCGCCATGTCACGGTCGATGGCCGGTTCGATCAAAGCTACGCGCTTTGGCTCTATGGCCGCACCTTCGACGGCAAGGCCGGCGTCCATCTGCTCGTCCCGCTGATCCGCGACACCGGCGACGCGATACTTGTCGACCGCGGCTTCGTGCCGTTCGACCACGGCAACGAACTTGCCCGCTTCGCCGAACCGCCCGCCACCGGCGCCGTCGACGGCATCGTGCGCGCCCCCGAACCCGGCGGGCTGTTCATGCCGTCCAGCCAGCCCGACAGGAACATCTGGTACACGGTCGACATCGCGGCGATGTCCAAGGCGGTTGGCATGAAACTGGCGCCGGTCTATATCGCCGCGCGACCGTCAGGTGACGCGGCGGGATGGCCCGCGGCCACCGGCGGGACCGAGGGCACCGGCATCCGCAACGAGCACCTGAACTACGCGATCTTCTGGTACAGCATGGCGGTAGTGCTGGCCGGCATTTATGTGATTTCGAGCCGGAGCCGGCCGACAGCGAGCAAGACCGAATGAAGTATCTCAGCACCCGCGCCGCGAAGGGCAAAGCCGACCTCTTCAGCTTCGAGGACGTGCTGCTGGCCGGTCTGGCCGGCGATGGCGGCCTGTTCGTGCCGGACGCGTGGCCGACCTTCACGCCCGAATTCTTCGCAGGTCTGGCCGGCAAGCCGTATCAGGACGTCGCGGTCGAGGTGATGTTGCCCTTCCTGGGCGATTCGATCAGCCGGAGCGATTTCACCCGTCTGGTCCACGACGCCTATGCGCGCTTCGCCCACCAGGCGGTGACACCGCTGGTCCAGTTCGACCAACGCACCTGGCTGATGGAGCTGTTCCACGGGCCGACGCTCGCCTTCAAGGACGTCGCGCTGCAGCTGCTGGGGCAATTGTTCGACCATGTGCTGGCCAAGCGCGGATCGCGCATCACCGTGGTCGGCGCGACCTCCGGCGATACCGGCTCCGCCGCCATCGAGGCCTGCCGCGATCGCGACGCGGTGGATATCTTCATCCTCTACCCGTCCGGGCGCACCTCCGACGTGCAGCGCAAGCAGATGACGACGGTGCCTAGCGCCAACGTCCATGCCATCGCCATCGAGGGCAATTTCGACGACTGCCAGGCGCTGGTGAAATCGATGTTCGGCGACGCCCAGTTCCGCGACGCGCACCGGCTGGCTGCGGTCAACTCGATCAACTGGGCGCGGATCATGGCCCAGATCGTCTATTACGTCGCTGCCGCGGTGGCGCTGGGCGCGCCGGGCCGCAAGGTGGCGTTCGCGGTGCCGACCGGCAATTTCGGCAATATCTATGCCGCCTATGCCGCGAAACGTATGGGCCTGCCGATCGAGAGACTGATCGTCGGCACCAACAGCAACGACATCCTCGCCCGCTTCTTCGCAACCGCCGAGATGCGCAAGGCCGAGGTCGTCCCGACCTATAGCCCCAGCATGGACATCCAGGTGTCGAGCAATTTCGAGCGCCTGCTGTTCGAACTGCTGGGCCGCGACGGCGCGGCGGTCGAGGCCAAGCTCGCCGAGTTCCAGAAGACCGGCGCCTTCGGCGTGACTCCGGAGATCTTCGCGGAGGTCTCGGAACTGTTCAGCGGTACGGCTGTCGATGATGCACAGACCAAGGCGACGATCACCGACATCTACAAGAAGACCGGCTACATCCTGGATCCGCACAGCGCGGTCAGCGTCGCGGCGGCGAACCGCATCGCGCTGGACCCGGCCGTCCCGGTGGTGGCGCTCGCCTGCGCGCATGCCGCGAAGTTCCCGGAAGTGGTGACCGCGGCGACAGGCGTACATCCCGCCCTGCCGCCGCATATGGCCGACCTGTTCGACCGGCCCGAACGCATCGTCACCCTGCCCAACGACCTGGCGACGGTGCAGGCCTATGTCAGCCGGAACGCCCGGATCGGGCGCAAGGCGGGTAACTGAGTGTTTTCGTAGGGCGGGTTAGCCGTGCGTAACCCGCCGATGTCGTGCCGCCGGAGAGACGGTGGGTTACGGCTGCGCCTTACCCACCCTACAAACGGCGTTTCTGTCCGGCTCGGACAGGGAATTTTGGTGCGGTCGAGAAGACTCGAACTTCCACGGGGGTTAGCCCACAGCGACCTCAACGCTGCGCGTCTACCAGTTCCGCCACGACCGCACTTTAGAGCCATTGGCTCTGAGGTGGACGGGGCATAGCAAATCGCTTGGCGCGCCGCAAGGCGCGGACCCTAGCGAATCGGTATCTCCGTCACTTGGTGCGCGGTTGCCGGCGAGTAGCGCCGGCCCTGCCGGTCAGGAGCCTGGCGCCGCGCCCATAGGTAAACCAGGCCCAGCTCCAATTGACATAGACCGTCAGCCGGCTGCGGAAATCGACCAGCAGCATCAGATGGACCATCGACCAGGCAAGCCAGGCCGGAAAGCCGGTCAGGGTGAACGCGCCGAAATCGGCCACCGCGCGGGCGCGGCCGATGATCGCCATCGTTCCCAGATCGCGATAGCGGAAAGGACCGGGTGCGCGCTGCCCCCGGGTCCGGGCCTTGATGACCCGGCCGACATATTTGCCCTGCTGCTTGGCGACAGGCGCCAAGCCGGGCAGCGCCGCGCCGGACGCGGAAACGAAACTCGCAACGTCGCCGATCGCGAAAATCTCGGGCCGCCCGGGGACCGAGCAATCCGGCATAACCTTGACCGCACCGTTGCGCGCCGCCTCCGCGCCGATCCAGGCCGCGGCAGGTTGGGCCGCGGTGCCGGCGCACCACAGTATATTTGCCGCCTCGATGCGCGTGTCGCCGACGACCAGGCCCTCCCCGTCGATTTCCTTGACCGCCTGCCCCAAGCGGACTTCCACCCCCAACGACCCGAGCGCGCGGACCGAATAGGCGGAGAGCCGTTCCGGAAAGGCGAGCAGCAGACGGTTCGCGGCCTCGCACAGCACGACCCGGGTGGTGCGGGGATCGATATTCTTGAAGTCGCCGCGCAACGTGGACCGCGCCAGCTCCGCGATTGTCCCGGCCATTTCCACGCCGGTCGGTCCACCGCCGACGACGACGAAGGTCAACAGACGCCGGGTCATGGCCGGGTCGCCGCATTCCTCCGCCCATTCATAGGCGCCCAGCACGCGCTCGCGGATCGACAGTGCGTCGCTCAGGCTTTTCAGAACCTGGGTGTTCTTCGCCCACTCGTCATGCCCGAAGAAGCTGTAGGCCGCACCGGTCGCGAGGATGAGATAATCGTAAGACAGCGCCGGACCGTCGGCCCGCAGGATCGCGCGGCGGTCCGGGTCGACGCTTTCCACCTCGGACATCAGCACCGTGACATTGCGGTGCCGCCGCAGGAGCGCGCGGGTCGCAGTGGCGATGTCGGCCGGCGAAAGGGCCGCCGTCGCCACCTGATAGAGCAGCGGCTGGAACAGATGGTGGTTGGTGCGGTCGATCAGCGTGATATCGACATCCGCCCCCTTCAGCGCCTGGACCGCCGCCATGCCGCCGAAGCCGGCGCCAACGACGACGACATGCGGTCTTGCTGTGGGCTCGGCCATGGTTTTGCTCCGGACAAGCGGCTATCCACCGTGCATGTGGGGACGTTGATATGCCCAGCCACCTGCGTCAGGATTGCACCAATCACATATACGGGGAAATCGACATGAGCGCAGACGTGAACGCAGAGGCCATTGGCCGCCTTCTGGATCTCGAGGACATCAAGCGGACGATCGGGCTTTATGTCGTGTCCATCGACACGCGGGATCTGTCGCTGTTCGACGAGATATTCACGCCCGATGCGCCGATCATCCTGGGCGGCATGCCGCCGATGACGCCCGAAAGCTACAAGAAGATCGGCGCGGACGGCCTGGCGGCGCTGGACGCGACCCAGCACCATCTCGGCCTGCCGGTGATCGACCTGGACGGCGACCGCGCCAACGCGCGCTGCTATTTCATGGCCCAGCATGTGCGCAACGACCTGAAGCCTGCCAACCCGTTCCTGCTGATCGGCGGCTGGTACACCGACGAGTTGGCGCGCACCGAAGACGGCTGGCGGATCACGAAGCGGATCGGCACGGCGCTGTGGTACGACGGCAACCCGGACGTGCTGGGCATGGGCGATTTTCCGATGGGCGCCACGCCGCGCGGCGACGGGCATACCCTGCCGGCTTGGCTGAAGGGCTGAAGCGAACGCCAATGGGCAACTCACCCCTGGTCATCGGCACCGCGCCGCTCTCGCTCTCCGACTTCCGCCGCTTCGTCCTGGAGGGCGCGGACATCGCGCTCGACCCGGCCGCCATGCAGGCGGTCGACAAGTCGCATGACGTGATCCAGGACATATTGGCCCAGGGCAAGATCGCCTACGGAATCAATACCGGCTTCGGCGCGCTGGCGCGGACGCATATCGATGCGGGGCAGCTGGCGGAGCTGCAGAAACGGCTCGTGTTGTCGCATGCCGTCGGCGTCGGGCCGCTGCTGGACGACGCGACGGTTCGGCTGGTCCTGCTGCTGAAGATCGTCGGGCTGGCCCGTGGCTTTTCCGGCGTCAGGCCGGTCGTCATCGAGCGGCTGGCCACGTTCCTGGCCGCCGGGCTCTATCCCTGCATCCCGTCGAAGGGCTCGGTCGGCGCGTCGGGTGACCTGGCGCCGCTGGCGCATCTGTCGGCCCCCCTGATCGGCGAGGGCGAGGTCCGGCTGAACGGGCGGGTCATGCCGGCGGTCGAGGGCCTCGGGAAGATCGGACTGGAGCCGCTGGAGCTGGCGCCAAAGGAGGGGCTGGCGCTGCTGAACGGCACACAGGTTTCGACCGCGCTGGCGCTCTATGCGCTGCTGAAGGCCGAAGACGTGTTCGCCGCCGCCATCGTCGCCGGCGCGCTGGCGATCGACGCGGCGATGGGCAGCGACGCGCCGTTCGATCCCCGCATCCACGCGGCGCGCGGGCAGGCCGGGCAGATCGCGGTCGCCGCCGCCTATCGCCGGCTGCTGGACGGCAGCGCCATCCGCCAGTCGCATCTCGATTGTGACCGCGTGCAGGACCCCTATTCGCTGCGCTGCCAGCCGCAGGTGATGGGCGCTTGCCTGGACACGATCCGCCATGTCGCCCAAGTGATCGCGATCGAGGCCAATGCGGTCACCGACAACCCGCTGATCTTCGCCGACCAAGGCGACGTGTTGTCCGGCGGCAATTTCCATGCGGAGCCGGTGGCGCTGGCCGCCGACATGCTGGCGCTGGCGCTGTCGGAGATCGGGGCGCTGTCCGAACGGCGAATCGCGCTTCTGATCGACAGCCATATGAGCGGGCTGCCCGCCTTCCTGGTGAAAAATCCCGGCCTCAATTCCGGCTTCATGATCGCGCATGTGACCGCCGCCGCCCTGGCGTCGGAGAACAAGTCGCTGGCCCATCCCGCCAGCGTCGACAGCCTGCCGACCTCCGCCAACCAGGAAGACCACGTCTCGATGGCGACCTTCGCCGCCCGCCGTCTCCACGACATGGCCGACAACACCGCGAATATCGTCGCCATCGAGATGCTGGCCGCCGCCCAGGGCATCGACTTCCACGCCCCGTTCAAGACGTCCCAAGCGCTGGCCGCCCCGCTAGCCGCGATCCGCGCCAAGGTCCCGGCCTATGAGGAGGACCGGTTCTTCGCCCCCGACATCGCCGCGGTGCAGGCGCTGATCCGCGCGAGCGCGTTCCGGGGCGCGGTGCCGGAGCTGTTGCCGTCGTCATAGCGTAGAATCGGAGCCCAAACACCCCGCCCTCCATTGACACCGGCGCAAGTTTCGCTAGATTGCGCGGCTTCCTGGGACCGGCGCTTGAAGGCGGCGGAGCCCCGGTTTATGTTTTTCGCACGGCCCCGCGCCCGTTTTCGGCGGCAGGGCCGGGCTTCAGTTTCAGGATGCAAGCGATGTTCGCAGTCATCAAGACCGGCGGTAAGCAGTATCGGGTCGCCCCCGGCGACGTGATCAAGGTTGAGAAGCTCGAGGGCGAGGCCGGCGCCGCGATTGCGTTCGACCACGTCCTGATGGTTGACGGCAAGATCGGCACGCCGCTGGTCGCCGGTGCCTCGGTCGCGGCCGAGGTCATCGCGCAGGATCGCGGCCCGAAGATCATCGTCTTCAAGAAGAAGCGCCGCCAGAACTATCGCCGCAAGAACGGCCACCGCCAGGACATCACCGTCCTGCGCATCAAAGACATCACTGCAGCGTAAGGTAGAGAGCCATGGCACATAAGAAAGCCGGCGGTAGCTCGCGCAACGGGCGCGACTCTGAGGGCCGTCGCCTCGGCGTAAAGAAGTTCGGTGGCGAGTTCGTCGTTGCCGGCAACATCATCATCCGCCAGCGCGGCACCAAGGTGCACCCGGGCGAGCATGTCGGCATGGGCAAGGATCACACCCTGTTCGCGCTGGAGCACGGCCATGTCGCGTTCGCCAAGACCCGTGGCGGCCGTCAGGTGGTGAAGGTTATCCCGCTTCCGGCCGACGCTGCCGAAGCAGCGGAGTAGCCCGCTTTAACCCGGGCCATAAGGTTCGGGCGCCGGCAACGCTTTAGGACCCGAATGGTCCTTTAGGATCGGCAATGAAATTCCTGGACGAGGCCAAGATATACCTGCGCAGCGGTGACGGCGGCGCAGGCTGTACCGCGTTCAGACGCGAAAAATTCATCGACAAGGGCGGTCCCAACGGCGGCAATGGCGGCCGCGGCGCCGACATCGTGTTCGAAGTCGTCGACGGCCTGAACACCCTCATCGACTTCCGCTACAAGCAGCATTTCAAGGCCAAGAAGGGCCAGAACGGCATGGGCAGCGACTGCACCGGCGCCGATTCGCCCGCGCTTGTCATCAAGACCCCGCCCGGCACCCAGATCATCGACGAGGACGGCGAGACGATCCTGGCCGACCTGACCCATGTCGGCGAGCGGCTGGTCTTCCTGCGCGGCGGCGACGGCGGCTTCGGCAACGCCCATTTCAAGACCGCGACCAACCGCGCCCCGCGCCGGTCGACGCCCGGCTGGCCGGGCCAGGAACGCTGGGTGTGGCTCAGGCTGAAGCTGATCGCCGACGCCGGCATCGTCGGCCTGCCCAATGCCGGCAAGTCCACCTTCCTGGCGGCGACGTCGCGCGCCAAACCCAAGATTGCGGACTATCCCTTCACCACGCTGGCGCCCAACCTTGGCGTCGTGAGGGTGGACGACCGCGAATTCGTGCTGGCCGACATCCCCGGCCTGATCGAGGACGCGCATCAGGGCGCCGGCCTTGGCGTGCGGTTCCTGGGGCATGTCGAGCGCACCGGCGTGCTGCTGCACCTGATCGACGCGACCGACCCCAACGTCACCAAGGCCTATCGCACAGTCAGGCACGAGATCGAGGCCTATGGCCACGGCCTGGCGGAAAAGCCTGAGATCGTCGCGCTGAACAAGGTCGACGCGATCTCGGCCGCCGATCTGGCGGCGGCCAAGCGCAAGCTGGCCCGCGCCTCCGGCAAGACGCCGATGGTGCTGTCGGCCGCAACCGGCACCGGCGTCCGCGAGACGCTGGCGGCCCTGCTGCACATCGTCGACGCCAAACGGGCGGAGGAAGACAAGGCCCAGGAAGCCGCCACACGCGTCGCGAACGAGCAACCCGCCTGGCACCCCATCGATGGCTGAAGCGGCGTCGTCCGGGCCTTCCGCCATTCCCCCGCTCTCCCAGGCCAAGCGCCTGGTGGTGAAGATCGGCTCCGCCCTCATCGTCGATGAGAGCGGCGATATCCGCCAGACCTGGCTCGACACCGTCGCCGACGACATCGCCCATCTACGTAAGGCGGGCGTCGACGCCATCGTCGTCACCTCCGGCGCGGTCGCGATCGGCCGCCGGATCTTAGGCCTGGCCCGCACGCGTGTGCTCAGGATCGAGGAGAAACAGGCCGCCGCCGCCATCGGCCAGATCCGGCTGATCGAAGCCTATCGCGCCGCGCTCTCCCGCCACGGCATCATCGCCGCGCAGGTGCTGGTCACGCCCGACGATACCGAGGCGCGCAAGCGCCATCTGAATGCCCGCGCCACCCTGACCGCGCTGCTCGATTTCGGTGCCGTGCCGGTGATCAACGAGAACGACACCGTGGCAACGGCCGAACTGCGTTTCGGTGACAACGACCGGCTAGCCGCCCGCGTCGCGCAGATGGCCAGCGCCGACACGCTGGTGCTGCTCAGCGACATCGACGGGCTCTACACCGCCGACCCGCGCAAGGACGCTGCGGCCGCGCATATCCCCGAAGTGGCGGAAATCACCGCGGCGATCGAGGCGATGGCAGGCGAGGCACGACCGGGCATCAGCACCGGCGGTATGGTGACCAAGCTGGCCGCCGCCCGCATCGCAACGGCCGCGGGCTGTCGCATGGCGATCGCGAACGGCCACACGCCGCATCCGCTGGCCGGGCTGCTGGACGGCGCGCGCGCCACCTGGTTCCTGGCGTCCGGCTCGCCGCTGACCGCGCGTAAGCGCTGGCTGGCGGCGCATGTCTCGGTCGGCGGCCACGTCGTGGTCGATGACGGGGCGATGCGGGCGCTGGGCGGCGGCAAGAGCCTGCTGCCGGCCGGTATCAAGGCGGTTGTCGGCCAGTTCGAGCGCGGCGACCTGATCGGCGTGCGCAGCTTGGACGGGCGAGAGATCGCGCGCGGACTGTCCGCCTATACCGCCGACGAGGCGCGCGCGCTTGCCGGCCGGCACAGTGGACTGTCGGAGACGATTCTAGGCTATCGTGGCCGTGAGGAACTGATCCACCGCGACGACATGGTGCTGCTATGAAATTCTTCGCCGCTCTCACCCTTTGCCTGGGCTTCATGGGGCTTTTGGCGCCGGCCGCGCTGGCTGGAAGCGCGCCCGACACGATCGCCGACGTGATTGTCGCCGCGGCCAACAAGCCCGATATCACGCCGGATAGCCTGCCGAACGATTTCGCCCGGCTGGCGCGATTCGTCCGGCATGACGGCAAGGGCATGGTCCTGTTCTCCGACGGCGGCTCGACCGACGGCTATGTCCGGCACGCCCAGGCGCATTTCGATACGACGGCGCCATCGGTGATGGCCGCCACCAAGACGCCCCTGTTCACGATCGCGTTCGAACTGGTCGACCAGCAGGACTTTACCTTCTCGGGCTTCTCAGCCGCCCTGGCCGCCCGGCTGGGCACGCCAAGCGACAGTTCCGACCAAGCCGGCGCGACGTTCCGGATGTGGACGCTGAAACAGCCCAACGGACGTATAGTGCGCGTCGACCGCGGACAGGCGTCCGACAACGGCGATTCCGTGACAATCGTACAAATCATGCAGAATCGATGAGCGCACCCGACACGCCTCCAGATGCGACCCAGGCTTTCGACCCCACCAAGCCCGAAAGCTACAATTTCTGGACTGCCGAGCATGTCCGCTTCGCGGATCTGGACATGCTGGGGCACGTCAACAACAAGGCCTACGCTACCTATTTCGAGACCGCCCGCGTCGCGGCGATGATGAAATGCAAGTTGAGCGAAGGCACCGCCGTCGGCATGGCGATGGTTCGGCTTGAGATCGATTATCGCAAGGAAATCCGCTTTCCTGCGGAACTCAGGCTGGGTGTGCGTTTGCGCAAGCTGGGCAACAGCTCGCTGGCGCTCGCCTGCGGAATCTTCGACGGCGAGACCTGCGCCTCGACATCCTATTCGGTCGCCGTGCGGTTCGATCCGAAAACACGTGCGTCAAAAGCATTCACCGATGAGGAACGTCGGCTCGTCGAGACCTATCTATAGGACTGACACTTTAGGACTGCACCCGCCGATGGACCAATCCAGCCCCGCCCCCGCCGCGACGCCCCGTACCATCCGCAGGCTGGACTACCAGCCGCCGGAATTCAGGGTCACGCATCTGGCGCTCGATTTCGACCTTGAACCCAACGCAACCATCGTCAAGGCAACGCTGAAGCTGGAACGCGCCGGCAGCGGCAAGGCTCCACTCGTGCTGGATGGGCGGAGGGTGGAACTGCTTTCCGTCGCGCTGGACGGCAAGCCCCTGGCGCCCGGCGACTATGCGGTCGATTCCGAGCATCTGACGATCCCGAAGGTCGGCGCCAAGGCGGTGATCGACATCGTCACCCGCATCGATCCGTCGGCGAACACCTCGCTGGACGGGCTCTATCGGTCATCCGGCAATTTCTGCACGCAGTGCGAGCCCGAAGGCTTCCGCAAGATCACCTATTATCTCGACCGCCCGGACGTGATGGCGCCGATGACCGTGCGCATGGCGGCCGACAAGGCGGCCTGCCCGGTGCTGTTGTCGAACGGCAATCCGATCGTACAGGGCGATCTGCCCAATGGCCGGCACTATGCCGTGTGGGACGATCCCTTCCCTAAATCGAGCTATCTGTTCGCGCTGGTCGCCGGCGATCTCAAACATATCAGCGACAGCTTCACGACCGGATCGGGCCGCACCGTCACGCTCGGCATCTATGCCGCCCCTTCCGACCTGGACAAGCTGGACCATGCGATGCGCTCGCTGAAGGCATCGATGGCGTGGGACGAACGGACCTATGGCCGCGAGTACCAGCTCGACGTGTTCAACATCGTCGCGGTCGGCGATTTCAATATGGGGGCGATGGAGAATACCGGCCTCAATATCTTCAACACGAAATACGTGCTGGCCAGCCCCGACACGGCGACCGATTTCGACTATGCCGGCGTCGAGGGCGTGATCGGGCACGAATATTTCCACAATTGGAGCGGCAACCGCGTCACCTGCCGCGACTGGTTCCAGCTCTCGCTGAAAGAGGGCTTCACCGTCTTCCGCGACCAGCAATTCTCCGCCGACATGTCAGGCGAGGCGATCAAGCGGATCGGCGAGGTCGACCGCCTGCGTCGTGCGCAGTTCCCCGAGGATTCGGGGCCGATGGCCCATCCGATCCGGCCGGACAGCTATATCGAGATCAACAATTTCTACACGCCGACGGTCTATGAGAAGGGCGCGGAGATCATCCGCATGCTGCGCACCCTCTTGGGCCCCGACCGCTTCCGCGCCGGCACGGACCTCTATTTCAGCCGCCACGACGGCCAGGCCGTCACCTGCGAGGATTTCGTCAAGGCGCTGGAGGATGCCTCCGGCGTCGATCTCGGGCAGTTCCGCGTCTGGTACAGCCAGGCCGGCACGCCGACATTGGCCGTCAGCGGCAACTACGACGCGGCGGCGAAGCGTTACAGCCTGACCGTCAGCCAGTCGACCGCGCCGACGCCGGGCCAGCTTGAGAAGGCGCCGCTGCATATCCCGATCCGCGTGTCGCTGATCGGGGCGGACGGCAAGCCGCTGCCGCTCGATGCCGGCGGAGAAACCGAACGCGTGCTGGAGCTGAAGGTGCCGAGCGCCCGGTTCGATTTCGACAATATCCCGGCCAAGCCGATCCCCTCGCTGCTGCGCGGCTTCTCCGCCCCGGTGCGGCTGGTGACCGATCTGGGCGGGCCGGAACTCGCCTTCCTGATTGCGCACGACAACGACCCGGTGGCGCGCTGGGACGCGGCGCAGGAGCTGGGCATCCGGGCCATGCTGGCGGGAGCCGGCCAGGGCGCCGCGCCCGACGCCGATACGCTGGCGGACCTGCTGACCGATGCGCTGGGCGCGATGCTGAAGGATCCGGCGCTGGATCCGGGCCTGGGCGCCATGATGCTGATGCTGCCCGATGCCGCCGGCCTTGCCGAGTACAGGACACCGGTCGATGTGGACGCCCTGTCGACCGCCGCCAAGGCGATCCGCGTGGCGCTGGCCCAGCGGCTTCGCACGACCCTGCTCGACGTCTATGCCAAGACCGGTGGCGGCGCGGAGGACGATCTCTCCGCCCAGGCCGTGGGCCGCCGCGCGCTGCACAATGCGACGCTGCGCCTGCTGATGGCGGCACCCGACGCCGAGACGGTCGCGCTCGCCGACAAGCAGTTCCACGCTGCCCAGGGCATGACCTTGCGCATCGGCGCCCTGTCAGCCCTGGCCGACACCGACGGGCCGGAGCGCGCGGCGGCGCTCACCGCCTTCTATGAACGGCACAAGGGCAACGCCCTGACGATCGACAAATGGTTCTCCGTCCAGGCGCGCGCCGACCGGCCGCAGACGCTGGAAGACGTCCGCGTGCTGATGCGGCACCCGGACTTCACGACCGGCAACCCGAACCGCCTGCGGTCGCTGATCGGCGCCTTCGCCGACGGCAACTTCACCCGCTTCCACGATCCCGCAGGCAACGGCTATCGCCTGTTGGCGGACATCGTCGCCCATCTCGACACGACCAATCCCCAGGTCGGCGCCCGCATGCTGGGCCCGATCCGCCAATGGCGGCGCTTCGCCGACCCGCAGCGCAGCCAGATGGAAGCCGCCCTGAAGGAACTGGCCGGAAAGGTGAAGTCGCGCGATATCTTCGAGGTCGTGAGCAAGAGCCTGGCGACATAAGGAAGCTGATGTTCCTTGAAAGTTCCGTTTGTGTTGCTATTATTCTCATATGGGAAAATTGCACATCAGGACGGAAATCGAGGCCCTGCCCGACCGGGTGAAGAAAGGCCGCGGCGCGGTCTCGAACAGGCCGAGCGGCCGGTTCAATGTGCCAGACCGATTCGCGACCGACGACGGTTGGGGTCCCGAGCATGACATCGAGGCGTGGGACGAGGCGCCGCCCAAGGAGGTCGAATACGTCCCGCGGACGATCCTCGGCATCGACACCGCGCGCAAGATCATCACCCGCAACAACTCGCCCGATGTCGGCTTCGACCGCTCGATCAACCCGTATAAGGGCTGCGAGCATGGCTGCATCTATTGCTTCGCGCGGCCGACCCACGCTTATCTGGACCTCTCACCAGGGCTCGATTTCGAAACCCGCATCTTCCGCAAGCCCGACGCGCCGGAGCTGCTGCGGGAAGAACTGTCCGCCCGCAACTACAAGCCGGCGGTCATTCAGCTGGGCATCAACACCGACGCCTACCAGCCGACCGAACGGACGGAGCGCCTGACCCGCCGCATCCTGGAGGTTCTGGCGGAGTTCGAGCATCCGGTCGGCATTCTGACCAAGTCCGCGCTGATCCAGCGCGACATCGATATCTTGGGCCCCATGGCCGAGAAGGGACTGGTCAAATGCGGCGTGTCGATCACCACGCTGGACCGGTCGCTGGCCCGCATGATGGAACCGCGCGCCGCCACCCCGCCCAAGCGGCTGGAGACGATCAGGGCGCTGAAAGGCGCGAAAATCCCGACCACCGCGATGATCGCGCCGATCATCCCCGGCCTCAACTGCCACGAGATCGAAAGCCTGGCCGAAGCGGTGGCCGAAGCCGGCGCCGAGCGCGCGGGCATGACGATCGTGCGCCTGCCGTGGGAGATCAAGACGCTGTTCGAGGAATGGCTGCGCGGCCACGTGCCGGACAAGGCCGACAAGGTGCTGAGCCTCATCAAACAGTGCCGCGAGGGCAAGCTGAACCATGCCGAATTCGGCAAGCGCATGACCGGCAGCGGCCCCTATGCCCAGCTTCTGAACCAGCGCTTCGCCCAGGCCGTGAAACGCTACGGCCTCGACAAGCCGCGCCCTGCCTTCAACCTGATGCGCTTCAAGGTGCCGACGCCGCAGATGTCTCTGTTTTGAGGTTAGACATCTCGCGCCTTAAAGCCCCTCGCCCGCCCGGCGGGAGAGCGACTTAGGGCGCGTGAGGGATTTTCATCGCAGCGGCTTCACATCCTCCGGCTTCACCGGGTCGGCATAGGCGTTGCCGAAATGGGTGCGGACGTAATTCACGATCATGGCGACCTGCGCGTCCGTCATCATCTTGCCGACCGGCGGCATGCCGTTCCGCCCCTGCAGGATCAGCGACATGGGATAACCCGCCGCCTCCAGCTTCTGATTGCCTGACAGGTTGGGGTATTTGCCCGCCCCGGCCGCCCCCTTGCCGTTGGCCATATGGCAATCCTGGCACACCTCGGCATAGAGCTGCTTGCCGCTCTGCTCATCGAACGCTGAGTCGCTGCGGCTGAAAATCGGCGTCGAAGGCGCGTCGTCCTCCGCCAGCGCGGGCGCGCCGACGCAGGCCAGCGCGAAGACAAAAGCAACGCGTCTCATTGGTTCACCGCCCGCCGATGCAGCCGCTCGACGGCGTTGAGCGCAGACAGCACCGCCCCCTCCTGCCAGGCCGGCAGGTATGAGACATGCTCCCCGGCCAGCACGATCCGCCCGTCGAATGCGGCGAGGTCCTCGTAATGTGCCTCTCGCCCTTCGTCCGTCCAATCGCTGGAGCAGCCCATCGTGAAGGGCACGCGGTGCCAGGCGACCGAAATGCCGTTCTCGAACTCGTCCTTATATTGCGGATGGATCTGCGATCCGAAGGACACCGCCCTGCGCACCCGCTCGGCGGGGGACAGCGCGGTGAACTCGTAGGCGTTGGGCCCGTCATAGATATAGGTGCCCAGCAGCACGCCCTTGCCACCCCGGTTCATGCCATATTGCGGATAGCCGATCGTGTTGATCGGCAGGTCGGTATAGCTGTTGCCGCCGAAGATCGCGTCGTCCTCCTCCCAGAAGCGCCGCTTGAACTGCAGGCCGGTCTTGACCGCCGCGGCATAGGGCACGACCGCCATCGCCGCCTTCATCTTCGACCCGAAATCGGCCGGAATCTGCGACAGCACCGGCAGCGGAATCGTGCAGACGCACCAATCTGCAGTTTCCTTGCGGGCCTCGCCACCCGAGCGCGCGTCCTCCCAGGTCGCGGTCACGCCGTGGTCGTCCTGCTGAATCCGGATGACCTTGGCGTTGTACCGGATCAGGTCGCCCACCCGCTCGGCGAAGGCCTTGCCGATCATGTCCATGCCGCCGACCGGCTGGAACAGGGTGGTCTGGTAATCGTAGAGGAAGAAATTGAAGAAATTGACCCAAAGGCCGGAGCGCACCAGTTCCGCCATCGGCAGCGGATCGCCCGCCACCGGTTCGGCCCCCGCGCCGCCGCCGCGCGGCTTGTGCCAACCGCGATAGTCGGCCGATGCCTCGCCGGCCACGTAGGCGAAGTTCTTGTCCAGCCCGCCGAAGCTGCGCAACGCCTCCAGGAGCATCTCGTGGTCGTCCTTGCCGACCGGCGCATCGAGTTTGCCCTGCGCGGTGGACTTGGCCAGCAGCTCGGCGACATGTCCCTGGAAGTCGGCCTTGAATTCGCGGATGCGGACCTTCTGCCCGCCGAAGGCGCGCGGCGAGAAGAGATAGGCGTTGTGGTTGACCTGGGTGTAGGGCTCCAGCATCACGTTGAAGCGGCGGCAATAATCCAGGATGCCGTGATGGTGGTGCGGAATGCGCCACGGGCCGGGGTTGAGATAAAGGCCCTTGTCGAAGTTGCAGGTCTGCGTCTCGCCGCCCATTTCGGTGTAGACATCGCCGCCGCGCAGGGTCCAGTTCCGCCCGCCGGGGCGGCTGTTATATTCCAGGATGCGGACCTTGTAGCCCGCCTGGCGAAGCTCGTAGGCAGCGGTCATGCCGGCGATGCCCGCCCCCAGGATCAGGACCGATGCGCCCTTCGGCGCGCCCTCCAGCTTGATCGGCCCCTTGTAGTCGGAGGCTTTGGCCACCCCGAGCCCAGCCATCGCCTGATAGGCGGCGCCGCTGCCGGCAGCAAGGCCGATCATCGTGATCAGATCGCGCCGGTTGAAACCCGGTGCTGCGTTGTCGGCCATCCCTGGATCCCAAATTATATCGAACCGCCGGGTGGTATTGCGCGGGAAACCGGCGGCGACGTCAAGGCACGTCCAACCTTTCGCGTTTATGCCGCATCCCCTAGGCTCGGGCCATGCCCGAGTCCCGCAAACCGCATTGCCGTTTCGAGCGTGAATTCGCCGGTATCGTCGTCGGTATCGACGAGGTCGGGCGCGGCCCCCTGGCCGGGCCGGTGGTCGCCGCGGCGGTGGTCCTGCCGCGCAGGATTCCGCGAATCCTCACACGCGAGGTCGACGATTCCAAAAAGCTGTCCCAGGCCGACCGCGAGCGGCTGGATCTAGAAATCCGCGGTTGCGCGGTGGTCGGCGTCGGTGAGGCCAGCGTCGAGGAGATCGACCGGCTGAACATATTGCAGGCGGCCTTCCTGGCGATGCGGCGGGCAGTGGCTGAGCTGGCGGTTGTGCCCGATCTGGCGCTTGTCGACGGCAATGCCCATCCCGGGCTGCCGATGCCGTGCCAAATGGTGATCGGCGGCGACGGCATCCATCTGTCGATCGCCGCGGCCTCGATCGTCGCCAAGGTCGTGCGCGACCGCCACATGATCACGCTGGCGGACCTGCATCCCGAATATGGCTGGCACACCAATGTCGGTTACGGCACCCAGACACACCGCGATGCGCTTAAGAAATACGGGCCGACGCCGCACCACCGGACCTCTTTTGCGCCGGTGCGTGAATGTATTCTTACAAGCCTTTGACTCCATAGACTCTTGACTGCGCGACTCGCGCACAAGAGAATCGCGCCAAAATGGCGACCTCCCTCCCCCTATGACGTCCTCCACATCAGAATTGCCGCTGGGCCAGATCGTGCTCGGCGATTGCATCGAGCGGATGAATGCCATGCCGGCGGGCTCCGTCGACCTGATCTTTGCCGACCCGCCTTATAATCTGCAGCTGCGCGGCTCGCTGCTCAGGCCCGACAATTCGGAGGTCGACGGGGTCGACGACGACTGGGACAAGTTCGCCGACTTTGCGCTCTACGACAGATTCACCCGCGACTGGATGACCGCCGCCAAGCGGCTGCTGAAGGATGACGGGGCGCTGTGGGTGATCGGCAGCTACCACAACATCTTCCGCATGGGTGTGGCGCTGCAGGATTTGGATTTCTGGCTGCTGAACGACGTCATCTGGCTGAAATCCAATCCGATGCCGAACTTCAAGGGCCGCCGCTTCACCAATGCCCACGAGACCATGATCTGGGCCGCCAAGAGCGCCGAAGGCCGGTACAAGTTCAACTACCACGCGATGAAAGGCCTGAACGACGACCTTCAAATGCGCAGCGACTGGCTGATCCCGATCTGTACCGGCAACGAGCGGTTGAAAGACGTCAAGGGCGTCAAGGTCCACCCGACGCAGAAGCCGGAGGCGCTGCTGCACCGGGTCCTGCTGGCCTCGACCGACCCGGGTGACGTGGTGCTGGACCCGTTCTTTGGCAGCGGCACCACCGGCGCTGTCGCCAAACGCCTGGGCCGGCGCTGGATCGGCATCGACCGCGACGAGACCTATGCCAAATACGCCTTGGAGCGTATCCGCCAGACCGAGGCGCTGCCGCGCGATTCGCTGGCCGCGACACCGTCGAAGCGCAACGAGCCGCGCGTGCCGTTCGGCCGCGTTGTGGAGCGCGGGCTGCTGTCGCCCGGCACGCTGATCTTCGATGCCGGCCGCCGCCATAACGCGGAAATCTATGCCGATGGCACTATCGAGTCGCGTACGCTGCTGGGCGCCTGCCGTGGCTCGATCCACAAGGTCGGCGCGGCGGTGCAGAACGCCCCGGCCTGCAACGGCTGGCTGTTCTGGCATTTCGAGGCCGACGGACGCGCGACCCCGATCGACATTCTGCGCCAGCAGATCCGATCGGAGATGACGTGACCCGGAAACAGCCAGGCAAGCCCTATCGCATCTTCATCCGCGACCTGGAGATGATCGCCTCGGTCGGCGTCTATCAGTTCGAAAAGGTCAAACCGCAACGCATCCGTGTCTCCATCGACCTGATGGTCGGCCCGCGCCCGCCGAACTCGACCGACACGATCGACAATGTCCTGTCCTATGAGAACGTGGTGAAAGCGGTCCGCGCCATCGTCGCGACCGGCCATTTCCACCTGATCGAAACCCTGGCCGAGCACATCGCCGCCGAATGCCTTGGCCACTACACGGTGATTTCGGCCAAGGTGAAGATCGAGAAGCCCGACATCTTCCCGGATGCCGCGACGGTCGGCATCGAGATCGAGCGGCCGTAGGGCGGAAAATCGAAGCGTATTCCGCCAGCCGGCATAGCCGGCTTTTCGACTGCCGTGCGTCGCGCGGCGGCGGGTTACGCTTTGCTAACCCGCCCTACATTTTTCCCAGCGCGTGCCGCGCGACCTTCATCATCACGCTCGGCAACGCGTAGTC
>DATJHU010000011.1:0-9951 GCA_035493715.1 Alphaproteobacteria bacterium
TGCCGGCGCTTGATATGCCCGTATCCGCGGATACCCTCGGGCAGTGACGCAATCTCAACCGCAACGTCGTAATTCGCCGCCGACAGGCGCCCCAGCAACCCGTGCATCCGGTCGGCATATTCCACGATCAGCCGCCGCTCCAGCTTGCGCTCCTCGGAATAGCCGAAGATGTCGAACGCCGTCCCGCGCAGGCCTTTCAGGGCGCGCAGAACTTTGAACAACGAAACCACCCACGGGCCGAAGCGCTTCTTGGTCGGTTCGCCACTCACCGGGTCGGGTTTGGCCATGATCGGCGGGGCCAGGTTGAAGGCGAGTTTGAAGTCGCCCTCGAATTCGGCCTTCAGCTTTTCCATGAAGGCCGGGTCGGTGTGCAGGCGCGCCACCTCGTACTCGTCCTTATAGGCCATCAGCTTGAAGTAATAACGCGCCACCGCCTTCGACAGCGCCGTGGCGCCGGGCACGGAAGCCGCCTCCGCCTTGCGCACGTCGACCACCAAGGCGCGGTAACGGTCGGCATAGGCGGCGTTCTGGTATTCGGTCAGGAAGGCGGCGCGGCGCACCACCATCTCGTCCACCGTCTCGGCCGCCGGGGCCTTGCGGTCGGCGCGGAGGCCGGCGATCCGTTCCACCATGGCGAGGTCGTGCGCCGCCAGCCGGCCCCAGGCAAAGGCCTCGCGGTTCATCCGGGTAGACACGCCGTTCATCTCGATCGCGCGTTCCAGCGCCTCCAGCCCCACCGGCAGCAGGCCCTTCTGGTATGCCGCGCCCAGCAGCATCACGTTCTGGCCGATGGCGTCGCCCAGCAGGCGGGCGGACAGTTCCTGCGCGTCGATGAAGTCCAGCGCATCTTTCCCCAGCGTGCGGTTCAGGCGGGTGGACAGCTCGCTGGTGTCGGTGTCCACATCGGGGTTCAGAACGAAGGCGGCGGTCGGCGTCACGTTGCCGTTGACCACGCCGCGCGTGCGCCCCTTGGCCAGCGCCACCATGCTTTCCGGCCCGGCGGCCACCACCATGTCGCAGGCGATCAGGCAGTCGGTGGCGCCCAGCGGGATGCGCGCGGTGGTCAGCGCCTCCGGCGTCGCGCCGACGCGGACATAGGAGAGGACGGAGCCGTTCTTCTGCGCCAGGCCGATGGAATCCAGCACGCTGGAGCCCTTGCCCTCGATATGGGCCGCCATGCCCAGCAGCGCGCCCACGGTGATGACGCCGGTGCCGCCGATGCCGGTGACGACCAGGTTATAGGGCCTGTCCAGGCTGACGGCCGGCGGCTCGGGCAGGTTCGCCACCAGGGCCGCGACATCCTCCTGCGTCTTGTGCTTTTTCAGCTTGCCGCCCTCGACGGTCACGAAGCTGGGGCAGAAGCCGCTTTTGCAGGAATAATCCTTGTTGCAGCTGGACTGGTTGATGTGGCGCTTGCGGCCGAACTCGGTCTCGATCGGCTCGACCGAGATGCAGTTGGACTGGTCGCTGCAATCGCCGCAGCCCTCGCACACCAGGTCGTTGATGAACAGGCGCTGCTGCGGGTCCGGCATCGTGCCGCGCTTCCGCCTGCGCCGCTTCTCCGCCGCGCAGGTCTGGTCATAGATGAGGACGCTGACGCCCTTATGCTCGCGCAGCTCCAGCTGCAGCGCTTCCATCTCGTCGCGGTGGTGGATGGTGGTGCCGGGGGCGAAGCCGATGTCGGAAGGATATTTGCCGGGGTCGTCCGACACCACGGCGATGCGGCGCACGCCCTCCGCATGCATCTGGTTGGTGATCATCGGCACCGTCGGGTGCCCCTCGACCGGCTGCCCGCCGGTCATGGCGGAGGCGTCGTTGTAGAGGATTTTGTAGGTGATGTTCACATTGCTCGCGACGGCGAAGCGGATGGCGAGCGAGCCGGAGTGATAGAAGGTGCCGTCGCCCAGGTTCTGGAAGACATGCTTGTCGTCGGTGAAATGCGCCTGGCCGACCCAGTTCGCGCCCTCGCCGCCCATCTGGGTGGAGGGCTCCAGGTCGAACTCCTCGTGATACATCGCCATCCAGTGGCAGCCGATGCCGGCGCCCTCGCGGCTGTCCATCGGGCGCGGGATCGAGGAGGAGTGCGGGCAGCCGGAGCAGAAATAGGGCACGCGCTGAAGCTTGGTCTTGGTCCATTTCGGCTGGGCCAATGTGGCCTCCACCGTCTGCAGCCTGGCCTCCAGCTCCGCGTCCGGCTGGATCGCCAGCAGGCGGCGGGCGAGCACCTGCGCCACCTCCATCGGGTCCAGGTCCATCTTGGGCGACAGGACCGGGCGGCCTTCCTGGTCGGTCTGGCCGACGACGCGCGGGCGGCGCGATTCCGGCTGGTGGTACATCAGGGTGCGCAGCTGATCCTGGATGATCGGCTGCTTTTCCTCGACGACCAGGATTTCCTCGCGGTCCAGGCAGAACTCGCGGGCGCCGACCGGGTCGATCGGCCAGGTGAGGCCGAGCTTCAGGACCGAGATGCCGAGCTGGTTGGCCCGGCGCTCGTCGATGCCCAGCTCGTCCAGCGCCTGCAGCACGTCGAGATAGGACTTGCCGGCGGTGACGATGCCGAAGCGTTTGCCCTCACCGAAAGCGATGCGGTTGATGGCGTTGGCGCCGGCGAAGGCCTTGGCCGCCGGCAGCTTGAAGTCCAGCAGCCGGGCCTCGGGGCTGAACCGGTCGTCGGGCCAGCGGATATGCACACCGCCCGGCGGGAATTCGAACTCCGGCAGCACGATATTCACCCGCTCCGGGTCGATCGAGACGGAGGCGGAGGCGTCCATCAGCTGCGGCAGCACCTTGAAGCCGATCCAGCAGCCGGAAAAGCGCGACATCGCCCAGCCGAACAGGCCGAAATCGATCACCTCCTGCACGTTGGACGGGTACAGGATCGGCATGCCGAACGACATGAAGGCGAAGTCGCCCGGGTTGGGCATGGTGGCCGACTTTGCAGCATGGTCGTCGCCGACCACCGCCAGCACGCCGCCCAGCGGGGACGAGCCGTTGAAATTGCCGTGCTTCAGCGCGTCGCCGGCGCGGTCGAGGCCGGGATTCTTCGCGTACCAGATGGAATGGACGCCATCGAACTTCTTCTTGCCGAACAGGCCGGTCTGCTGCGAGCCCCACACCGCGGTCGCCCCCAGCTCCTCGTTCAGGCCGGGGTCGAAGAAGATGTTCTGCGGCTCAAGGATCTTCTTCGCCTTGATCAGCTCGCTGTCGTAACCGGAGAGCGGCGATCCGCGATAGCCGGAGATATAGCCCGCCGTGTTCAGCCCGGCGGCGACGTCGCGCATGTGCTGGCTGATCGGCAGCCGCACCAGCGCCTGGATGCCGGTGAGGTACACCCGGCCCGACCTGGCGGTGTATTTGTCGTCCAGCGAGACTTTCGTCAGTTCCATCGGAAACGCCCTTCACCCGATCCGGTCGCTTGCCGGACCGCTTACTCGAAAAATCATACGCCTCATTCCGATTGCCTTCTACCGGAATTGAGACAGCATTCCTACCCTTTTTCAGGGTGAGCCGGCTCTACGCGCAAACTTCGCGCAAACGCGCCGCCAATTGGCGAAAAGCGGTGCGTGAAGTGTTGCGGTGTCATCGCACTTCGGTGGCCAAAGCGGGGGCCGGCGTGGCCGACAGCATCCGGTCCAGCATCTCGGTCAAACCGCCCGCCACACCCTCCGCCGACCAGGCCTTCGCCGGGTCGAACCACTTGGAAACCCAGTGCACCGCGCCCAGCATGGTGAACACCGCCAGCTTGGGATCGCACGGCACCACCGACCCGTCGGCGATGCCCTCCCTGACAAGGTCACGCAGCTCGTGTTCGAACCTGTCACGAATTTCGAGGAGTTCAGCGTAATCCTCTGGTAACAGGGCATCTTTCTCGACCAGGACGACGCAGCAGGACAGCTCGTCGATGACCTCCTTCAGGTAGAACTTAAGCGCATGATGCAGCTTCTGCCGGCCGTTCCCGCCGGTTTCCCGGGCCGATTCCAGCCCCGCGAAACCCATGTCCAGCGCCCGCTTGAAGCACTCGCGCAGCAGCGCCTGCTTGCTCGGAAAATAGTGATAGAGCGCGGCCTTGGTGACGCCCAATCTCTGCGCGATGTCGTCCAGCGACGCGGCATGAAAACCCTTGCGCGTGAAGGCGCTAGCCGCCTCCCTTAACAGCGCGATGCGCTTCGCCTCATGCAGCTCGTCCCGGCTCGGAACGACGGCGCCCCAGGCTGCCGTCATTTGAAATTCGGGGGCCTCTTGGCATGAAACGCCGCCATGCCCTCCTCCCAATCCTCAGAGCCAATCAACATTGCCAACGATTCCAATCCGTACCGCCGCGCCGTTGCCAGATCGACGTCCTCGCTCACATAGACCGAAGCCTTGCCCTGCGCGATCGCCATGGGGCTCATCGTTTTGAGGAGTTCCGCCAGTTTCAGCGCCTCGACCAGCAGGTCCTCCGGCTTGGTCACGGCATATAAAAGCCCTGCTTTATCAGCCTCTTGCGCGCTGTAATGCTTGGCCGTCAGCACCCATTCCATCGCCCGGCTGCGGCCGATATGGCGGCCCAGCTTCTGCACGCCGCCGGCCCCCGGGAAGGCACCCAGTTTCACCTCCGGCACGCCGATCTTGGCGGTGTCGGCCATCAGCCGGAAGTCGGCCGAGATCGCCATCTCGCACCCGCCGCCCAGCGCATAGCCGTTGACCGCGGCGATGATCGGGAAGGCCATCGTTTCAAAACGGTCATATAATTCAGCGATGTGTGCCAGATAGTTGTCGCGCAGATCGAAGCGTCCCTTGCCCACCGGAGAATTCGGATCGACGAAATAATCGAGATGCGCGCCACAACAGAACGCCCGCCCACTGCCGGTGACGACCAGCGCCCGCGCCTTCTCCTCCGTGCAGACATCCAGCACCCGCCCCATCTCGCCGATCAGGTCGAGCGTCAGCGTGTTCATCTCCTTCGCGCGCGTCATGGTGGCCAGCGCCACCCGCTCCGCCGGCCAGCTCAGCGTCACCGCCTTGCCGACAAACGCCTCAGGCAAAGGACACGTCCAGGCCCAATTCGCGAGCGATCAGAAGGGTTTGGATCTGGCTCGACCCGTCGCCGATGGTGCAGACGCGGTTGTCGCGCAGATAGCGCGAGGCCGGACAATCGTCCATGAAGCCCCAGCCGCCATGCACCTGGATCGCCAGATTGGCGCATTCGCTGCCGATTTCGGTCGCGTAATATTTGGCGATGGCCAGGTCCTTGCCGGTTGCCATGCCCTGATCCGACAGCCAGGCGGCCTTATAGACCACCATACGCGCCGTCTCGACCTTGACCGCCATGTCGGCGATCATCTTCTGGATCAGCTGCAGTTTGCCGATCGACCCGCCGAACGCCCTGCGTTCCTTGGCGTAGGACACCGCGAGATCCAGGCTGCCTTGCGCCAGCCCCAGCGAGCAAGTCGACAGGAATACCCGCGCCTGCTGATAGCCTTAATGCAGCAATAATCGACCCTTATCGACCTCTCCCACGACATTCTCCGGCGGCAAGACGCAGTCGTCGAAATAGAGCGGCCGCGTGTCGGACGAGCGCCAGCCCATCTTGCGGTATTTCTCGCCCGGCTTGTAGCCCGCCGTGCCGTTGGGCACGAGGAACAGGCTGAAGGACTTCTTCGGGGCATCCGGCGGGCTTGTCACCACCAGTACCAGGGCGAAGGACGAGATATCCGTGCCGGCGTTGGTGATATAGGCCTTCTCGCCGTTGATGGTCCACGCGCCATTGCTGAACCGACCGCGCGTGGTGAAGCCTGCCGTATCCGACCCCGCGTTGGGCTCCGTGCCGGCGATGGCGCAGATCTTCTTTCCCGCAACGATATCAGGCAGATATTTCTCTTTTTGCGCCAGACTTCCGAACCGCCCGAGCGTCAGGCCGGTCGCGACCGAGACCATCGTCGACACCGCCAGCGACTGGTCGGCGCGGGCGATCTGCTCCAGCGCCAGCACCATCTCGAAGGTGCCGAGCCCCATTCCGCCCCATTCCTCGCTGAACGGGATGGAGGGGACACCGATCTCCGCCAGCTCATGGAACAGGCTGGTCGGGAAAACCCCGTCGCGATCCAGCTTTTCCGCCACCGGCGTGATCCGCTCCCTGGCGAACTCCTCGACGGTCGCCTGCAGGGCCTTCTGATCGTCGGTGAGAAGAAAATTCATGAGATGGGTCTTTCGTCATTCCCGCGAAGCGGAAATCCTGAATTTTGAAACACCAAGGCGCCAAGACACCAAGTTAAAGCCGAAATCCGGTTTCTTCTCGGTGCCCTTGGCGTCTTGGTGCCTTGGTGTTTCATCTTTGGTTTTGGCCTTAGTCAGCCAGCTCATAATGAAAGTCGGTGATCCGGCCTTCCGGCGCATCCTTGAACACGACCTTCACCTTGGTGCCGGGCTTCAGCCTGGCCGCCGCGGCCGGCACGTCGTTCAGCTCCATCCCGCGCACGAAATTGACCAAAGCGGTCGAGACGTTATCCAGCCGCACATAGGCGATGGCGTAAGGCGGCGGCGGCAGGTTCTCGAACGCGGCGGTCACGATGGTCGCGGCCTCGATCACCCCCTGATGCCCCGCCTCGACCCAGCCGTCGCACGGCTCGAAGGCCTGCTCGCAATAGGCGCGCGGCGGCAGATAGGCGATGCCCGACTTGCTGCAGCTGCTGGCCAGAATCTTTCGCTGCTTCAGCCCGTCGAAGAAATGGCCGGCGACCTTGCCGACGGAATAGTTGTAGCGGACGTGCCACTCGCCATGGATGACGTTGTCGTCGATTGCGCTGCTCATTGCAGTCTCCCTGCCGGTGCATGGTCCTCGCCGAGCACCGTAACGGTGAAGAATTGGGTGGAACCGCCGGCCGCGGTGGCGACGGCGTTCCTGACGTTTTTAACCTGGTTCTGGCCCGATTTGCCCCGGATCTGGTCGGCCGCGTCGACCACGCGGACGAGCCCGGTCACACCGATCGGGTTGGTGCAGAGCGTGCCGCCCGACGGTCCGATGGCGACGAACCCGGCATCCAGGTCCCAGCCACCCTCGTCGCTGATCGCAGCCGCCCGCCCGCGCCCGCAGAAGCCCAGCCCCTCGATGATCGGGAACTGGAAGGTGCTGAACGGGTCGTAAAGCTCCGCCACCTGGATCTGGCTGGCCGGATTGGTGATGCCGGCCTGGCGATAGGCCTCGTAACCTGCGATCCATTCGCCGTCATGGTCGGAGAATTCGGTCTCCGAATAGACGCCCATGCGGTCGCCCATGAACACCGAATGGGTGATCGCGCTGACTCCGTTCACAAAGGCCGGTTTGCTACTCTTCTTCTTGGCGATATCCAGGTTGGTCAGCACGACCGCCGCCGCGCCCGACGAGCGTGGACAGATGTCGAAACGCTTATAGGGATAGGCGACGCGTGGCGAGTTCATCACGTCGTCGACCGTGATATCGCCCTTCAGATGCGCGTATGGATTGCCCAGCGCATGCTTGCGGGCGCGCACCACGACCTTGGCGAACTGTTCCTCGGTCGTGCCATAGCGCGCCATGTAACGCTGCGCCGCCAGGGCGGTCATGGTCACGGTGTTGAGCGCGAAATCGTGCTCGTAGAACCGGTCCCATATCAGGTTCAAGATGTGCTGCGCATCCGGCGTTTCTGCCACGCGGTCGGCGCCTACCACCAGCACCGAGCGATAGACGCCCGAGGCGATATGGACATAGCCCGCATGCAGCGCCGACCCGCCGGTGGCGCCGCCGGCATGGATGCGCATATAGGGCTTGCCCTTGCCCCACACATGGCCGGTCGCCCAACGATCGCAATCGTTGACGCCCATGAACTGGGTCGGCGCCATGGAATAGACGACGGCGTCGATCTCTCCCGGTTCCATGCCGGCGTCGTCGAGCGCCAGCTTGGCGGCATCCTGCGCCAGCTCGACATAGGTCTTGTCGGCGTAATGCGTCTTGAACTTGGTCTGGCCGGTGCCGATGACCGCGACTGGGGTTTTCGGCATCACACGCGCTCCAAAACGACGGCGACATTGGCCTGCAGGGCGAAGCCGTGGGCGGCGTGCGCCCCTGCCCGCTTGATGCCCGGTATCTGGATCGGCCCAGCCCGGTCGGAGACCTGCAGGATCGCCTCGGCCGCATTGATCAGCCCGGTGCAGAAATAGGGGTTCTGTGCGAACGCCCCGCCGGAGGTCGAGATCGCCTTTGGCATGTCGTCGCCCAAAGCTGCGCGGAAAGCCAGTTCGTGGAAGCCGGTTTGGCTGTCCAGCTCGATCAGATCGAGATCGGCAGCGTTGTTACAGCCGGCCATCCTAAGCGCATCGCCCCACGAATCCTTGAAACTCCTAAGGCCGGTCAGCCGATCCGCGCCCAGATCGTATTCCTCGTTGCGCCAGCCGATACCGGCGACCCGTGCCAACGCCTTGGCGCGCGGGTTGCGCTTCATCCAGTCGCCGGAGGCCACGACCATAGCGACCGCCCCATCGGTGATCGGCGCCTGATGCGCCTGCCGCAGCGGCGCGGCGACGTAGGGCGAAACCGAGATGTCCGCGACGCCCGGCACCGCGTGGCCGACGCCGCGCGGATTGGCGGCGCCCCGGCGATAGCTGTCCAGCACAACCTCGTCCGCGTCGAACTCGTCAAAGCCATATTGCGCGCCCGCCGCCTGGGCGAACAGCCCGTCGGTGATCGTCATGTTGAGGCCGATGGGCCGCGTATAGAACGGCTCGCAGCGCATCCGCATCACGTCCTCGACCGGCGCGGTCGACGGTTTGCACCAGCTGACCAGCAGGCCAAGCTCGAAGATCCCGGCCTCCAGCCGCATCGCCTCAAGGCACAGGCCGGTCAACCCGCTATCGGTGCACTTCATCTCGTCGCGCAACTGCGCACCGGCCGGCGCGGCCAGCAGCATCGACGAGATGCTGCGCCCGTCCAGCTCGTCGCAGCCGGCGATGGTGACGTGATCGATCTGCTCGCGGCTGACGCCGGCATCCTTTAACGCGGCATAGGCCGTGTCGAACACCAGCTCCTCTAGCCGCTTGTCTCCAATGCGCATGGCCGGCGGATGGACCGCCTGGCCTATGACGAACACATCCATGCTCGCTTCCCAGCCTTCAGTTCATTAACCGTACGGTTAGCTGGGTATACGGGGAGATACAAGGGGGATTTATTGAGCCGTTGAAGTGTCATTCAATTGCATTACATTTACGTGATCTGGAGACATGAAATGACTGCGAACGCATTACTTCAAACTCGCATCGACCCTGCCGTTAAGGATCGCGCTGCCGCTGTTCTTGAGAAGATGGGCCTGACCGTCTCGGACGCCGTGCGCATGCTTTTGACACGGATCGCCACTGAGGGTGCCCTGCCTTTCGAACTCGTCAGTAACCCGGAAGAACACGACCGCTGGTTCCGGGCGCAGGTGCAGAAGGCACTGGACGACCCTCGGCCGCCCGTTCCGCACGAAGACGTCGAACGCTATTTCGCGGAAAGACGCGCCGCCGCACGGCATAAGGCCAGTGGGAAGGCTTAGTGAGGATCGTTTGGACCAAATTGGCGGTCGATGACCGCGAACAAATCTTCGATTTCATCGGGGCCAATAACGTCGAAGCTGCCCTGACGATCGATGAACGCATCCTGGAGGCGATCGAAAACCTGGCGCGTTTCCCGCAGATGGGTCGATTAGGACGCGTTTCGGAAACACGAGAGCTAGTCATCTCAGATACGCCCTACATCGCCGCGTATCAGATCGGGGAAGCCTCGGTCTTGATTTTGCGCATCCTTCACGGCGCACAACTTTGGCCAACGGATATTCAAGCATAGCGCGGAAAAGCGCGGACAGCTTTATTCAGCGGTTCGGCACCCTAGAAGGCGCCGTCCAACGGTCCCCGCGACCACGCCCAGAATTGCGCCGACCGACGAACCGATAACGGTTAACGTCAGCCCGAGCGAAGAAGGGACAA
>DATJHU010000012.1:0-98922 GCA_035493715.1 Alphaproteobacteria bacterium
GCGTGAGCTCAGGATCCGAGGAATGGCAGCAAGCCTCCTGCTTGCTGCCCTCGTGATAACGCTGAGCCAGGCGCATGCGACCACCGCCGAGAAGGGCGCGCAGCCAGTTGCGGCTTCGAAGGCTGTCCCGCCATCCCAGTCGGTGGTGTTCAACCTCATCCGCCTTTTGGTGCAAGAGGGAGTCCTGACCCAAGACAAGGCCAATGCGCTGATCCGCCAGGCGGAAGATGAGGCGGCCGCGGCCGCCCGCGGTCAGGTCGCTGTGAATCAGGCGCCGGCGGCGGGTACGAAAACCGCCGGGAGCGGAACGGCAACTGCCGGCGCGCCGCAGAGCGTCCGCGTTCCCTATATTCCCGAGGTCGTCCGCAGGCAGATCCGCGACGAGGTCAAGCAGGAGGTGCTTACCGAAGCCAAGGCCGAACGTTGGGCAGCGCCGAACCAGATCCCGGATTGGACGCAGAAGATCAGGATGTCGGGCGATTTCCGCGTGCGCTACGAGTGGGACCTGTTCGACAAGCGCAATTCGGCCTTCTTCCCGAATTTCAGCGCGCTAAATGCCGGAGCGCCATTCGATCTCAACAACAGCGCCGGCGTCCTGCCGCCGTTGCTCAATACGACCCAGGACCGCCAGCGCCTGCGCGAACGGTTCCGCCTTGGCATCGACGCGGCGATCGACGACGCATTCCAGGCCGGCGTGCGGCTGGCCACAGGGAACACGACGAACCCGGTCAGCACGAACCAGACGCTGGGCAATTCGCTGTCCAACGACAGCTTCAATCTCGACCGCGCCTATCTGCGCTATCGGCCGGCGCCGTGGCTTACCGTCTTTGCCGGGCGCTTCGCCGATCCGTGGTTCTCGACCGACCTGGTCTGGGACGACGACGTGAATTTCGACGGCATCGTCGCCCAGGCGCAGATACCGGTCCTGGACCAGCTGTCGTCGTTCGTCACGGCCGGCGCGTTCCCCATCAACAACACGCCGCTCAATTTTCCCGACAACAGCGCCAGCAAGAACGGAAGCCGCGACGTCTGGATGTACGCCGCCCAGGCGGGCGTCGATTGGCGGCCCGAACATGACTACGATCTGAAGCTCGGTCTCGCCTATTATTATTACGACCATATGCAGGGCGAGCTTTCGTCGCCCTGCACGGCGCTGTCATCCGCGGCGGTCTGCGATACCGACAATAGCCGCCCCGGCTTCATGCAGCAGGGCAATTCGCTGTTCGCGATCCGCAACCTGGTGAATCCGACGGGCGTGACCAACCCGCCGCAATTCCAGTATTACGGGCTGGCCTCGAATTTCCACGAGCTGAACCTGACGTCCCGGTTCGATTATGCGGGTTACGACCCGATCCACATCATCGTGGATGCCGATTTCGTGAAGAACCTTGGTTTCAACAGGACCGCGATCGGCGGACGCAATCCGGTCAACAACCGAGGCCAATCGCCCGACGGTGTCGTCGCCGGACCCTGGGACGGCGGCGACAGCGCCTTCGAGGCACGTATGCTGGTCGGCTATCCGATCCTGCGCGAGCGTTGGAACTGGAACTTCACGGTCGGTTACAAATACATCGAATCGGACTCCGTTGTGGACGCCTTCAACGACTCCGACTTCCATCTCGGCGGTACCAACGCCAAGGGTTATTTCTTCGGTGGCGGAGTCAGCATCGCCAGGGATATCGACCTGTCGGCCCGCTGGATGAGCGCCCGCGAGGTGACCGGCCCGGCCTACTCGGCCGACGTGGTTCAGATCGACCTCAATGGCCGGTTCTAAGATGCTGGCCCGTGCCCTTGCCGCCGGCCTGTTGCTCGCCGGCCTCGCCGGCTCCTTCGCTCAGGCGGCGGACGACGATCCCGAGACGCGGATGCGCGCCGCGCTCAAGAGTGCCGCGGCGCGTATCCGCGAGCTTGAGGAGCAGAATGCCCAGCTGTCCGCCAAGCAGGCCGAATTGGACCGCGACAAGCAGGCGCTGACCGCCAAGGCGGCCGAGGATGCGAAGGCGCTGGAGGATCTCAAGCAGCAGGCCGCATCCGACAAGGCGGCGTTGGATCAGGGGGCGGCCGTGCAGCACCAGCAGCAGGAGAGCCTCGGGAAGTTGCAGGCGTCATACAATACGGTCAGCGAAACCGCGCGCTCGCGCGATGCCGACGCCAAGCGGCTGGATGGGGTTCTGGGGCAGATGCGCCCCCGCCTGCAAAGCTGCGAGTCCAAGAATTCCGAGCTTTACAAGCTCGGCGAAGAGATACTCGATCTCTATGACAAGAAAGATTTTTTCGACATCGTCGCCAGCGAGCCGGTAACGAAGCTCAAGCGCGTCGAGCTCGAAAACACCATGCAGGATTATGAGGATAAGATGCGGGACAACAAGATCGCGCGGCCTGCCCACTAGGTCAATAATTCCCTTTATTTGTTATATGTTACTACTTCAGATCTTTTTGTTATATATTATCGATTTTCTATGTTTATTCTGTCACAAAATCAAAACATAACACCGTTATAAGTCTACAAGAACTGGGGCAGGTCCGCCTGACCCGATGCTTGGCGAGCTTCCGGAAGAAGCCGGTGACATTTGGCGGTGTCTCTCTGATGCGACGCAGTCCTCTGTTGGCTGGGATTTCGGCTGTGTGAAGCGACGTCGGGACCTAACAGTGCCTGTCCACACAACTGAGGGATTCTGATCATGAAATTGGCTTCGACGCTTGCTGGAGGCATGGCTGCGGCCGTCGCTCTGGCCGCTGCTTCCACGCCCGCTCACGCGGCTGTAACCGGTCTCTATGGCGGCGGCGGTACGCTGGCGGAAAAGGTCTATCGTGACCTGTTCAACCGCTATGGCAGCACCTCGGGCGGCGACCTCTGCGCCGGCTTGGCAACCGTTTGCCCGACCACGCACTACAACAGCGATGTCGAGATTCTTTATGTCGGCGTCGGCAGCGGTAACGGCCTCAAGGCGCTCGATAACTACGATCCGACTCTGTATGTCAGCGGCGGCAAGAAGCCTGATGCAGTCCCGACCCCGTCGGGCAGCGACCTCGGCACCTTCTACGGCACCGGTTCGGGCGCGACATGGGTGCCCGGCACCGGCGTCGGCCCTTACTTTCCGAAGGTGACCTTCTCCGGCAGCGACGACTCCTTGTCGGCGACGGACGTTGCCGCGGTCGCGGCGCACGGCTTCGGTCCGGTCGTCCAGCTTCCCGGCATCGTCACGGCGATCGCGGTACCTTTCCAGCCGAGCTCGGGCTGGAACCCCAAGGGCGCTCAGCCGATCGGTGGCAGCAGCAAGGTGCAACTCTCGCTGAACACGCTCTGCGGCATCTTCAACGGCGACATCACCACGTGGAACAACGCCGAGATCAAGAAGGACAACAAGAACACGGTCTTGGGCACGGGCCCGATCACGGTGGTCTATCGCCATGACGGCAGCGGCACGACCTTCCTGTTCACCAACGCGCTGCTCAACCAGTGCGGGACCGGGGCTCATCCGAATCCGAAATCCACCCATCCGATCCCGGACCAGTGGGTTACGGACAACGGCGCCAGCGTCACGGTCAACGGCTCGGCGCCCTTCTATAAGTCGGGCACGTCGTTCTTCATCAACGTGTTCAACGCCGGGCATCTTCCGTCGACCTTCATCAACAACTCGACGCTGACCGGCGTTTCGGGCGGTGCCAACGGCAGCGGCGGCGTTAAGGCCGCGATCCTGAATACGCCCGGATCGATCGGCTATGTCTCGCCTGATTTCGTGCTGCCGGTCGACAACACCGGTCCGCAGGCCGCCAATCTGCAGACCTACATAAGCTTCAAGAACGGAACGACGCCCATCTACAAGGCGCCGACCCCCGCGACAGCGACGCCGATCATGGCCGGCACCACCCCGCCGTCTTTCGTCGGTTCGCCTTCTCCGGCTTCCAACCCACTGAATTGGGGGGCTCTCAATCCGTTGCCGATCGCGCCAGGCGCCTATCCCATCGGTGGCTTCAGCTTCATCAACTTCTATAGCTGCTACTCCAGCGTGGATGTGGTTAACGCGTTGGTCAGCCCGACCGCGGGGAATGTCGGTTACCTGAAGTGGTATTACGGCAACAATTCCACGAACGGCGGCATCCCGGCGCAAATCCTGGCGAACGATGGCTTCGCACCGGTTCCGGCATCGTGGGCAGCGGCGATCAACAAGCTCGTCAGCGATCCGAATCTGGGTATCGGTAGCCCGAAGGTAGGCAAGAAGGCCGGCACGCGTGCGTGCAAAGCCATCACCAACGGCGCTTGATTGAATGATGACCGGTCGGGCGTGCTGTCGATGGACGGTGCCCGACCGGCGTTATTTCAAGGCGCAGGCCGGCGGCGCTCGCATTATCGCCAGCCTGGAATCCAAAAAAGCGAATATTGTCACAAAAGCAAAATATACAGAGGTTATACGCTACGGCGTGGGATCCGGGATTTCCCGGCGCCCTCGCCTCGCGGCTTTGCGATTTGATCTGACATTTCAAAATCGCGGCCAATGCCGCGGCATGCCTAGCTGTTCCGCGCGGCGCGAGGTGGTTTTTCGCTTGTTCATCCACCCGCCGAAGGGAAAAAACTCATGAAACCGACTTCCGTGCTCCTAGGAAGCATGGCCGCGTCAATCGCGCTGGCCGCAACTGTGGTAACCCCCGCGCACGCCGCCACCGTCACCGGCCTTTATGGCGGCGGTTCGACCCTGGTCGAAAAGGTCTACCGCGATCTATTCAATGCTTACGGCAGCACCTCAGGGAACGAACTCTGCGCCGGCCTGACGACCACCTGCCCCACCAGCCATTATAATGCAGCCGTTGAGCTGCTGTATGTCGGCGTGGGCAGCGGCAACGGCAAGAAGGCGCTGAACGGCTACGATCCGACGCTGTACGTCACCGGCGACAAGAAACCGGATGCCACGCCGACACCCTCCGGTCATGATCTCGGCATCTTTTACGGAACCGGCTTCGGCGCAAGCTGGCAGCCGGGCACAGGGACCGGGCCGTACTATCCGAAAGTCACATTCTCCGGCAGCGATGACGTTCTTGGATCGTCCGACGTTTCGGCGGTCGCCGCGCTCGGCTTCGGCCCCGTCATTCAGCTCCCCGGCCTTGTCGCGGCCATCGCGGTCCCGTTCAAGCCGATCGGTGCTGGCTGGAATCCGAAGGGCGTCAAGCCGGTTGGTGGCAGCAGCCAGGTCCAGCTTTCGACCAACACGCTGTGCGGCATCTTCACCGGCGCGATCACCAACTGGAACGATCCTGAGATCCAGAAGGATAACAAGAACGTCAAGCTCGGCACAGGCAAGATCACGGTTGCCTATCGCAACGACGGCAGCGGCACGACCTTCATCTTCAGCAACGCCTTGCTGAACCAGTGCGGAACGCAGTCTCATCGTGCCGCGAAATCCACGCATCCGATTCCTGACAAATGGGTGGCCGATAACGGTCTCACCTATAAGGCGTCGGTTCCCCACTGGCTGTCCAACACGTCGTTCTTCATCAACGTGTTCAATGCGCATGATCTGCCGAGCAACTTCCTCAACAACAAGACCCTGACCGGCGTTACCGGCGGCGCCAGCGGCAGCGGCGGCATCAAGGCAGCAATCAATGCGACGCCGGGCTCCATCGGCTATGTGTCGCCCGACTTCGTGCTTCCCGTCGATGCCAGCGGGCCGCAGGCGGCCAATCTGCAAACGCTAGCAAGCCATAACGCCGGATCGACTCCGGTCTATGTCGCGCCGACCGCGACCGGCGCGACTCTCGCCATGGCCAGCGCAAAGCCGCCGGCATTCCCGACTGCGGCAAAGGATCCGCTGAATTGGGGTGCGGTGGCACCCAGGCCGACCGGTCTCAAGGCCTATCCGATCTCCGGCTTTAGCTTCATCGACCTGTATAGCTGCTATTCCAGCGCCACGGATGTTGCAGCCCTCGTCGGCAAGACGGCCGGCAAGTACGGCTACCTGACCTGGTATTACGGCGCGGGCTCGGTGAACAAGAATGTCCCGAAGAACATTCTTGCCGCCGATGGCTTCGCGCCGGTTCCGCCGGCATGGGCGACCGCGATCAACAAGCTGCTGGTCGACCCGAATCTCGGCATCGGCACCCCGAAGAAGGGCGCCACCGCCGGGACCAAGGCGTGCAGAACGGTAACAAAGGGGGCGTAAGCTGGGTCACCGAGTTTTCTCGGACCTGACGCGGACGCCGCCATCGCGTTGATGACGTAAGTTCGCGTTCAACCTGGGCCGTGTGCGGGGGCGACGTAGAGCCGCTCCGCACACGGTTTTCCTTTTTCTTGGAGCTGGCGTGGGTACGAAGCGCAAGGACCTGATGGGAGATCGTCGTACGGCGTTGCAGATAGGCGTCAGCGCGACCGCGCTGCTGCTGTCTGGGGCGTTGACGCAGGCTTATGCGGCGGACGCCGCGTTCCAGCTTTCGCCCGCCGGGCTGGCCCAGGCGGCGCAGCGCACCGGCACGATCAAGACCACGACGCCGCAGACCAGCCCGCTGACCAGCCCGGCCGTCCGCGCGCAGATCGCGCTCTCGACAGCCAATCTCGCCAGGGCTTCGCAGGCGCTCAAGAACATTGCCGCCGCGCAGACCGCCGCAAGCGCAGCGTCGCAGCTGACGCTGAACAATGCGCCGCTGTCCGGCAGCGCATGGAACGGCAAGGCGTTATCCGGCCTCAATCCGGTCAACGACAAGGATCCCGGCCTGTGGATCAATGCCAATCCGATCAAGAAGAACACGAAAACGGCGACGGCGACGATCAAGCAGACGGCGGCGAAGGCGCTGCTGACCTGGCAAAGCTTGGATCTCAACAAAGGCGAGACGCTGAACTTCGATCAGCAGGGCCATGCCGACTGGGTCGTCCTCAATCGCATCGTCGCCGGGCCGCGCGGCGCCGACGGTTCGCGCTTCATCGCGTCGCCGTCTTATATATTGGGGGCGATCAAGGCGCCCGGCACGGTTTACGTCATCAATCCGAACGGCGTCATTTTCGGGCCGAACTCGCAGGTCAACGTCCATTCCCTGATCGCCTCGACACTGGATGTCGGCGACGCCGCGATGACGCTGGCGGAGCGCAACAGCTTCTTTCTGAACCAGGGCATCACAAGCGTCACCGGCCAGCACACCAGCTTCGCTTATAACCAGGACGACAATGTCGTCGAAGGAGACGTGGTCGTCGATGCCGGCGCGACCATTTCCACCAGCCTGGCGCCGCGCACCGTCTCGCCGGATTCCGGCGGATACGTCTATCTGATTGCGCCGAACGTCGAAAATGACGGAACGATCAGCACGCCGGCCGGCGAGATTCTCATGCTCGCGGCGCAACAGGTGCAGCTGGTCGCCAACGCCTATCCCGCCGGCGGCATCGGCGGTGTGACCCCGACCGGCATCACGACCGAGTCCACATTCCGGGCCGTCGGCCCGAACATGCAGCTCAACCCCTCCAACGCCGCTGAAATCGACCCGTGGCGAACCGACGGCAACAAGGGCGCCGAGATCAGCACCCCCGGCCGCGTCACCAACACCGGCATGCTCAACGCCGAGCGCGGCGTGGTCATCCTGAACGGCGATGAAGTCACGAACGGGGCTCTTTTCGACAGTACCGGGGCTGCGACCCAGGTCGGGGTGATCCGCGCGGATACAAGCATCACCCGCAACAGCCAGATTTTCCTGGACGCGCGCCTGAAACTCACTCTGTCCGGCGGCTCCAGCATCCAGATCATGCCGGACGAGAACGGTGAGACGATCCCGCAGAGCGCGCTCTCCAGCGCGTCGAGCGACAGTCCGAGCTTCGTGCCGGGCTCGATCGAAATGAGCGGCAACACCGTCGATATCGAATCCGGCGGGCTGATCATCGCGCCGGGCGGCAACGTGGCGATTAACGGGATGCCGGGCACCGCCAATGTCACGAACCCCGTCGCCTATCCCAAGACGGTGCAGAGCATCGTCAATCGTGAAACACGAGAGCTGTCGCGGATTTACATGGCGCCGGACAGCGCGATCGATGTTTCCGGTCTGGATGGGGTCACCCTGTCCCAGTCCGGCAACCTGATTACATTCCAACCCTTCGGTAACGAGTTTGCCGACCAGCCGCTGCAGCGCCAGGGCGCGTTGCGCGGCCAGAAGCTGACGGTCGATATTCGCGCGGTCGGGACGCTGAACGGCATCCCGTGGGTTGGAACGCCTTTGGCCAATGTCTCGAAGCTTGCCGCCAACGTTCCGCTGACGATCGATCAGCTGCTGACGACCGGCGGCAATGTCAGCTTGAGCTCGTCACAAGCCGACGAGATCGTGCTGCGCCAAGGATCGACGATCAATGTCTCCGGCGGTTATGTGAGCTATACAGGCGGCTATGTCGCCACGTCCAACCTGCTGACGGCTGACGGGCGCATCGTCAATATCGCCAATGCCGATCCGCTATTGACCTATACCGGCGTGGCCGGCGTGTCGGTGTCGGAACATCCCCATTGGGGCGCGACGACGACGCAGACTTTTGTGAATCCGCTGCTGTCCCAGGGCGTCTATCAACCGGGTTATGTCGAGGGACACGACGCGGGCGGGATAACGCTCGGCAATCCGATCCAGGCATCGACCTACGTGCTCGACGGCCGTTTCTATGCCGGCGTCGTTGTCGGCCAACGCCAGGCGGCACTCGGCCAGCGCCCGGACCCCACGACCGCGAATACCGATGTCGCCACGCCGACGGCGATGCCCAGTGCCGGATATCTGAATCTCTATGGCGCGAACAACCTGATCATCGCGCAGAACGTGGCCGCGCTGGCGGATAGCTTCTCGGTTAACAGCAAGCTTACCGACAGCTATGTGGCAACGACCCAAATCTCCGCCGCTTCCCTGTCGCTTGCGGATTTCGGACAGATTTCGGCGAAATTCACCGGCAGCCTCGTGGTCAAACAGGATGCGACGCTCGAGGTGACGCCGGGCGGCAGCATCGAGCTCGTCGCCGGAAGCGCCGACATTCAGGGCGATCTGACCGCGCGGTCGGGCAGCATCACAATCGAGACGACATCGACGCTTGGGGGCAACGCGTTGGTCGATGTCACCGACCCCACACCACCCGGCATTTTCAGCCTGACTGTCGGGCCGCACGCCGTGCTCGATACCAGCGGCTTGTGGGTGAACGATACCGGCGCCGATCTCAACTCAGAGGTGGGGGGCGCTTATGTGAACGGTGGTTCGATCACCCTGAAGACCGACACGGCGACCGTACCCTGCGTATCGACTGCCTGCACCAGCTTGCCCGGGCTCGGCACCAACGCTTTCGTCGACACGACCGCGAATATCGTCCTGGATCAGGGCAGTCATCTCGACCTCGCGAGCGGCGGCCGCGTCGGATTGACCGGCCAGTTACAGACCGATTCCAGCGGACGGCCTGTCGGTACGGGTGGCAACCTGACACTGCAGACCTATGCGACCGGCTTCAACGCGGCGGGCGGTTTGGCGCCGACGACGACCCCGGCGACGGCTGCGATCCTTTTCCAAGGATCCGACGGCACGGCGCAAGGGAACGTGGATGCCTTCAACGCGATCGTCAGTGCCTATGGTTTTGCCAAGGGCGGCACCTTGTCGGTGCGCACGCCGACGGTTCAAATCGTATCGGACGGCAGCACGCCCATCTCCGCCGGGGCGACCGTTCTCCCCGGTAGCTTCTTCAAGGGCGGCGCATTCAGCAACTATGTGCTGGAGGGTATCGGCGGCGGCGTGTCGGTCGCGGCGGACACGCATGTCGTGCTGCGGCAACGCAATCTGCTGGCTGACAGCGCCCTGCTGGACCTCGCGACCGGCGCCGATCCGGCGGCAGTGACGAAGGTCGGTTATCTGCCCGAGATAGCGCGCGCGCCCACCAACCTGTCGCTCAGTGGATCATTGGCGCCGTTGCCGGAGACGCCTTATGCGCCGCCGCCCGACCTGACGCCCCTCCCCCCTGCCGTTGCACTTTCGATTGGCGCGGGCGCGGTGATCGCGGGCGATCCCGGCGCGGCGATCAATATCGCGGTCGCCGGCAGGAACCAGCTTACTCTGGTGAATGACGGCAGCCAGGTCGGCGACGTCGCGGCGCAGAACGGCGTCGCCGATATCGAGGGAACCATCCGCGCGCCGAGCGGCAGCATCACCGTGTCGGCCGGCACCAACTCCGAGATTTGGCTTGGCGCGACCAGCAATCTCGATGCTTCGGGCGTGGCCGTCACCGACACACGGCAGACAGCTTACAACAGTGGCGAGGTTCTCGCCGGCGGAACGGTCACCGTCGTCGCGCAGGACGTCAGCTCATCGGTTGTCGCCGTCGCTGGTTCGCGAATCGACGTTTCCGGCGCGTCCGGCGTGTTCGATATCCCGAAGGACAACCCGAAGGGCGGCCTGCCCGCACCGATCTATGCGCCGACCAAACTCTGGAGCGACGCGGGCTCGGTCACGCTCAGCGCATCGACATTGCTTTATGACGGTCGCATCGTCGCCCAGCCCGGCGCGCGCGAGGCCAATGGCGGCAGCCTGATGGTCAGCCTGCCGTCCAACAGCGGTGTGCTGACGGTGCGCGATCACGGGCGGGCCGTGCCGGATGGCCTGACGCCAACCAGCGCGCTCACCGATTTTTCGCGCGAGGCGATCTTCCAGGCGGATCATTTGAAGGATTCGGGGATCGCGAATCTGACGCTTTCCGCCGGCACGACCACGGGGGCCTTGTCGCCCGATACGGTTGAGTTTGACGGCAACGTGTCGATCAACGGTCTCAACAGCCTGACGATCGACGCATCGACCATTTCCGTAGCCGCGCATGGCGCGCCGACAGACCCCAGCGGCTGTAATGTCTGCCTGTCCGCGAATTACGTAGCCATCCAAGGAGCGGGCAACGGCGATGCCACCCGTGGCAATGGTGTGCTGACCGTTAAGGCCGACATGATCGACCTCAATGCAGGCGGCAATTCCGGCAACGTGCTGGCCGTGTCGGGGGTGTCACAGGCCAATTTCATTAGCGCGACCGATATCCGCCTCGGCCAAGCGTTGCCGAACCTGCCAAGCACCACCGACCCGGGAAGTCCCGTGTCGGGCGAGCTTGTCACGCGCGGCGACCTGACGCTGAAAGCGGCGCAGATCTATCCCATTTCAGATATGGATTTCACGCTGAAATCCCTCCTGGCCGACGGAACGATCACGTTCGAGGGCAACGGGACAGCGGCATGGGCTCCGTTGTCCGCCGGTGGCCAGGTTACGGTCGATGCCGCCAATATCGTGCAGAAAGGGACGCTGCGCGCCCCGCTCGGTACGATCCGGCTGGGAGTCAAGACGTCCGCCGATCTCAGCCCGAACGACACCAGCGGTCAGTTCATCGTAACGAAGTCGGTCAAGCTGGCGGCCGGCAGCATTACATCGGTTTCGCTCTCCGGCCTTACAGTTCCCTTCGGCCAGACGTCCGACGGTAAGAATTGGAGCTACGATTCCAACGTCGGCCTGCCGCTGACCCAGGCGCCGCAGAAGACCATCCAGATCAGCGGCGACAAGGTCGACCTGGCCGCAAAGGCGACCGTTGACCTGTCTGGCGGCGGTGACATCCAGGCGATGGAATTCGTCGAAGGCACCGGCGGCACGCGCGACGTGCTGGCTGAGCCGAACGTGTATGCGATCATTCCGGGCTACAATCCGAAAGCGGCGCCGGTCGATCTCAACTTCGTAACCGACCAGGGCGATACGGTGCCCATGGCGGGCAGCGCCGTCTACCTGTCCGGCTCACCCGGCCTGCCGGCCGGCTACTACACCTTGCTGCCGGCGCATTACGCAACGCTGCCCGGCGCTTATCGCGTTGAGGTCGTCGCCAATTCGCAGAACGCGCGCGTCAGCCAGAACACCGTGCTGCCGGACGGCACCGCACAGGTCGCCGGCTATATGGCCAACACGTTGGCCGGAACACGTTCTGCCCAGACCATGACCTTTGACGTGCAGTCCTCGGCAGTCTGGCGGCAATATAGTGAGATCGACCAGACGTCGGGCAACGCCTATTTCGGCTCGCTGGCTCAGGCGACGGGCAGCGCCGCTCGTCTGCCCAAGGATTCCGGACATATCGTGATCAACGCCAACTCGGCGCTGAACCTTGCCGCGACCATCGCTTCGGCGCCGGCTGCCGGCGGGCGCGGGGCCGAACTCGATATTACCGGCACACGGCTGCAGATCGTTTCTTCCGGCGCGTCGGCCGCGAACGGCTTTCTTGGGTTGGATGCGTCGCAGCTCTCGGGCCTGTCGGTCGACAGCCTGCTGGTTGGCGGCTACCGCATCGACGGGGCCGCCGGCGAGACTATCAAAGTCACGGCCGAAACGGTCGAGGTCAGCAACGACGCCAGCTCTCCCCTGACCGCTCCGCAAATCATTCTCGTTGCCCAGGGGTCTTCCTCGAGCGGCGCCAACACCGGAACCGTCAAGCTTGATGCCGGCAGTGTGATCCGCGCCAAAGGCACTCTGGCCGCGACCGATCCCACCGACCTTGTTATCGGCACGACGACGAGCCGGGACAGCGGCAATGGCGCCTTCCTGTCGCTGTCCACCGGCGCGCCGATCACGGTGACACGAGCCAATGGCGACCCGACGATCGGCCGGGTCACGATGGCGGCCGGCGTCACGCTCGCTGGCGCGTCCCTCACCGCGGATTCCGGGAACATCTCGATCGGCGTCGGTTCGAATTTCGATGTCGGCGACATCACGCTCGACGCTGCCGCGGTCGGTTTCGGGGATGCGCCCACGGGGCAAAGCGGGCTGGTGCTGAACGAAGCGGTGCTGGCGTCGCTCGGACAGGCGACGTCGCTTAATATCCGCAGCCTGGGCGCGGCCACATTCTACGGCGACGTCGCCGTGACGCTCAGCCGCCGCGACAGCACCTTCTCGCTCGATGCCAATGCGATCGCGTCGAGCGGTGGCGGTACGGTGACGCTGGCCGCGAATACGGTGCAGCTCGTCAACAGCGGGCCGGCCGCCGGCGGGGCGGTGGCCACCGGGACCGGCGATCTTCAGATCAATGCCGCCCAGATCGTGCTTGGCGCAGGCGACAAGCTGCTGAGCGGCTTTGCACGCGCCGATCTCACCGCCTCCCAGCAGGTCGTGCTCTCCGATTCCGGCTCGCTCTCGGCCGGCGCGGCGGCGCTCAATTTCAACACGCCCCGGATGCTTGTCGGCCAAGGTGCGATTCAGGCGGTTACGACCACTGGCGCGGCGACGATTCAGGGCTCCGGCGCGGTCGGCAGTCCGATCAGCGGCGGGGGCATCGGCGGCACCTTCGTGCTGAAGGCCGGAACGATTTCCGACGACAGCCTTATCCAGGCGACCGCCGGCGGCGTGACGCTGGAGGCATCGACCGGCGATGTTGCGCTCGGCGACAACGCGCGGATCGCGGCCAATGGCTATGCCCAAACCTTTTTCGATGTGACCCGCGTTGCCGGCGGCGGCGCGGTGCAGTTGATCGCCGACAGCGCCGACATCACGATCGCCAAGGGGGCGTCGATCGATATCAGCTCCGCATCGGGCTATCAGGGCTATGCGGGCAGCCTCGCGCTTGTCGCGGGCAGCGGGGTGATTTCCTCCAATGGCGGCGCTTTCGATTCGCGCACGATAGCCGGGACGGCCGGCGATTCCGGTGGCAGGCTGGTGATCGACGCGAAATCAATCGGCGCGGACTCGCTCGCGGTGCCCTCGATATTCACCGACACGGTCGACGTGCACATCCGCCAAGGCAATTTCCAGGTTGCGTCGGCGATCAGTGCCCAGAACGTGACGATCACGGCCGACACCGGCACGCTGACCGTCGCATCCACGATCGATGCTTCAGGAACCAGCGGCGGCGCCATCTCGCTCTTCGGCGGCCAAGGCGTCACCATGACGGCCGACGGGAAGCTGGTCGCGACGGCATCCGACAAGACCAAGCGCGGCGGTGACGTGGTCATCGGGACGGAGGTCGCGGCCGACAACGGATCGTCGCATGACGGCGTGATCGATCTGGCGGCGGGGTCGATCGACGTATCGAACACGGCCAATGCGGACAATGGCGGGACAGTAAGACTGCGGGCCCCGCTGATCCGCGGCGGCGCCGATGTCGCGATCAATACAATCAAGACGACGATCACCGGTGCCAGCAGCGTCACGGTCGAGGCGTTCAAGGTTTTCGAGGCCGGCAAGGGCGGCTTCACCGGAACGATAGACCCGGCCGGGCAAAGCGGCTTCTATGGCAGCTGCACGGCGCAGGGTGTCTGTTCGGGCACGCTGGTCGACTTCGTCCAGCGGTTCAAGCTTTCGGCTGCGTCGCAGGCGAAATTCGCCGGCATTTCCAGCGAGGTGCTGCACCTTCAGCCGGGTATCGAGCTGGTCAACAATGACCTCGGCGTCAATAACGGCGACATCACGGTCGCCAGCAACTGGAATCTGGGCGCCGGCACCGCGGGATTCCTGGTCAATGCGACGGCCTTCACCGCCGGCGGCAAGACGATCGCGGCGGGAACGGTCATCACCGACAAGAACGGCGTTCTGCTGCCGCAATATGCCGGTTACACCGACGGGCTGGCATTCGTATCCGGGGTCAGCCAGATCACCAGCATGGCGTACCGGGTCGGCGGGTCCCCGACCGGCGAGGCCGGAACGCTGACATTGCGGGCCGCCCGCGACGTCGTGTTCGACGCCTCCATTACCGACGGATTCTTCCAGACCGCGAACCGGCTGGACCCGACCTATATCCGGCAGGTCACGAAGTGGGTTGCGCGCGCGACGGCCAGGGGTGCGAATACCAACGCCAATAACGTCGGCGGCTATATCGTCGTCGCCGAGAATGGGCGCGGCGCTCCGCCGATCGCACCCTATGTCGCCGGCGCCAATGCGATCAGCCCGGTCGGTACGGCAAGCGACCCGGCGCCGATTACCGGCGCCGACCTGTTCCCGTTGGTTTCCGATCCTAACGGCACCATCGTCGGAACGGACGGCAACTACAGCGCTATCGGGTCATGGTCTTATCGTGTCGCCGCCGGCGCCGACACGGCCAGCGCCGACCCGCTTGCGGTTCGTCCGCTCGCTGTCTTCGCCGACGGAGGCTCGGGCGCGCTCTCGGGACACGGCAACGTGATTATCGAGAATCACACCACATTGACGATCGACAATCTGAATTCGGACGGGCTGCCGGTCCGCATGCAGATTCCGACCACGATCCGCACCGGAACGGGTTCGATCGACATCGCCGCGGCGCGCGACTTCATCCTGGCGGATCAGGACGCACCCGGCGTCGTCTATACCGCCGGCCGCAATTCGGTCGCGCTGCCCGATCCGAATTACCAGATGCAGACGGTTGCCGACCCGCTGAATCCGGGGCGGACGATCACGATTCCCGTCCCGGTCAACCCCGAGGGGTTCCAGGCGCCGCGCCTGCTTGCCTGCGATGCCGGTTCGGCCTTCAACTGCAATCCCTACGGGCCCATCACCCAGGCGGCCTATCCCGTCGATGCCGGTCATCTGACGGTCACGGCCGGCCAGGACATCCAGGGCTATCAGCCGACGAAGATCCGCGCCGGCGACGGCTCGGGGCTACAGCCGAACCAGCAATTCTTCGCACCGTGGCTGATCGCGCAGGGCACGAGCCTGACGGACACCGAATATGGCGTCTTTTCGGTGCTCTCCGGCTATGTGTCGAACGACGGCCCCATCTTCATCCCCTCGCAGACCAGCTGGTGGCTCAATTTCGGCAGCTTCGATCAGGGGCTTATGAGCGTCGGCGGCGATGTGCGGGTGGTGGCCGGCCGCGACATCAGCCAGCTTTCGGTATCGTTGCCGACGACAGCGCGGGTCAGCGGCGGGTTGACCAGCACGATCACCGACAAAAATGGCAACGTGACCGCCAACGTGCCGGTCATGCACCTGAACGCCAGCGGCGATCTGACGGTGATCGCCGGCCGCAATATCGACAGCGGCGCCTTCTATGAAGGCTCCGGCAAGGCCACCATCACGGCCGGCGGCTCTGTCCAGGCCGGCTGGACCACGCGCAACGATCCGACGGACCCCAGCTCGCCGCAGGTTCCGGTCTCAACGGTGCTTGCGGTCGACACCGGCTCGATCACGCTGAGGGCGCGCGGAAGCATCGACATCGCAGGCGTTGTCAGCGCCGTGTCGCTCCAGAATGTCGCGGACGCGTCGGGCGCGAACAATTCGAATATCACGTCCGCCTATCTTTCCAGTTATGGCCCGCAGAGTGCGGTCACGCTTCTGTCGGTAGCGGGCGACGTCGTGACCAACTCGCTGGCCAACGGGAAGATTCTGATCGAAAACGAGCCGGTAGCGAACGGCATCTCGAACGTTTCCAACTATCGCGGCGTCAGCGCCTACCCGGCCAGCTTCGAGGCTGCGTCACTGTCCGGCGACGTTACGGTGGCGAATGCGTTGAGGCTGGCACCGTCGGAAACCGGTACGCTGACATTGCTGGCATACGGTTCCCTGGTGACGCAGTCGGCCAACAATTACCAGCAAGATGGATTCTCAGATTTCGCCGACGCCTTCCAGGCCCTGTCGACCGGCCCGTCGATCGTCGAAGCTGCGTTCGAGGCCGAGCAGCCACTCGCCGGGTTCGGCCCGACGGTAGGTTCACAGGTTCTCGACCTTGGACCCCATCTGCTGCACACCGGCGACACGACGCCGGATCGATTCTATGCCGCCACAGGTGACATCCAATCGGGCGCCGGCGTTTCTGCGCTCGACACGACAACGCCGCAGACCGAATTCCCGCTCAGCTGGGAAGTCACCAAGGCAGCGATCGTTCATGCCGGCCAGGACATCGTCGACCTGCCGTTCTTCGGCCAGAATCTGAACGTTTCAGACGTCACGCAGATCATTGCCGGGCGGGATATCTATTATACCGGCGCGCTGTCGCTGGTCGCGGGCGTCTATCCCAGTCGCCCGGTACTTGACCAGCCTGAGAATGCGGCGGGCCTCAGTCTCGGCGGGCCCGGCTATTTCGATGTCGAGGCCGGTCGTAACCTGGGTCCGTTCGTGACCGCCGTGGCGGACCAGGCCGCGGTCATCGCCGGGGGTGGGCCAGACGCGACCGGCACCGGTATCATCACCTTCGGCAATACCGTGACTGTCGGCAACCGGCTGATGATTACAGGCCATGACGCGGCTCGTACGCGGCTGAACGATCAATTCGCGACCGGCGCGAACTTCCTGCTTCCGCGGCGGGGCGCGTCGATCGTCGCGCTGTTCGGCGTGGGCAAGGGCATCGACTACAATGCGGTGATCAAAGCCGACATCGATCCCGCGACGGCGACCTCGTCGCACAATTACGGGGCCGATCTGGTCACTTTCCTGCAGACGCTCGGACTGCCGGCGCGGAACGCGACTCAGGCCTGGGCGACGTTCCAGGGATTGAAGCCGCCGCTCCAGCACATCTTCGTCGAACAGGTGTTCTTCAGCGAACTGGCCAGCGCCGGCGCAAACAAGAACTTCGCGGGCGGCTACAACACGGTCGGGACGCTGTTCCCCGTGTCCTACGGCTATACCAATAACGGGACCGATGGGGCCGCGCTCGTCTCCCAGGTCCAGACCGGCGACCTGGAGATGCTGCACGCGACGATCAAGACGCTGCAGGCAACCACCATCCAGACGACAGATCCCTCAACCGGCAGCGACAGCAGCGTTGCCGTCGGCGGCGACGTCACCATCCTGGGCCCGGGCGGCAACGTGACGGTCGGTTCGCAGGCGGTCGAAATCAACCCGTTCCTGACGCCCAGCGCGTTGGGCATCCTGACACTGGATAACGGCAAGATTAACACCTTCACCGATGGCGGGCTGATCGTGAACGAAAGCCGCGTGCTGACGGTACAGGGCGGCGACATGGTGCTGTGGTCGTCCAACGGCGACCTCGACGCCGGCCGTGGCGCCAAGACCAGCGTCGATTTCAAGCCGCTGTCGGTCATCTTCGACAACAACGATCTGCAGACGATCGACCTCAACGGCCTGGTGTCGGGCGCCGGCATCGGCACAATCCAGTCGACGCCGGACGCGCCGGCCGCCTCCGCCAGCCTGATCGCGCCGCGCGGCACGGTGAATGCCGGCGACGCCGGCCTGCGCTCCTCGGGCGACCTCAACATCATCGCGCTCCGCGTGCTCAACGCCGCGAACATCGCGTCGCTGGGCGCGGTCAGCGGTGTGCCGCAGGCCAATTCGGTCAATCTGGGTGCGCTGGAAAGCGCCAGCGGCACCGCGGGCAGCTCGGCGCAGGTGGCTCAAAACGCGGTGGCGGACGCGGCCAACCGAGGCAATCAGACGATGGCGCGCAAGATTTCGTCCCAGGTCAATGTCGACGTCCTGGGCTTCGGCGATTGCGATCCGGAGGCTGGTAAGAAGTGCCCCGAGTGATGGGCCGGGTCGGGCGCGTCGTCAGACCCGGCTACGCAGGGCTTCGCGTTCCAGGTTTTCTACGATCTGCCGGTCCCAGACCTCGTTCGCGTAGCTGAGGTCGGCGGTCCACTCGAAACGCCTGGTCATCAGCGGATCGATTTCGGCCGTGTCGCAATAGAACTGGTCGTGCCAGCGGCGCAGCTGATAGATCGGCCCGTCGGCATGGCACAGCAACGGGTTGTCGACCCGGGTCTTGGTCTTCCAGATGTGAACATCCTGATAGAACGCACCTTGCTGATAGCCTGAGATCATGGCGGCGCGCGCCGCGTTCTGCTCCGGCGACAGCCGGGGATCGTCCTTCACGATCACGCCGACATGCAGCATGAAACTATCGGGTGTAATTGGATAATGAGCGTTGAACAGGATGGATTCCATCTGTCCTTCCGGCCCGTTCCGCCAGTGCGGATTCAGCATATAGGCAGGGCCGTAATAAACGCCCTCGGACCGGAAATTGCCCGGCGCGATGTCATCGACCGTGCCGGTGAACGGGACGCCTGGATCGTGCCGTAAGGTCGATCCCTTCTCGTGGAACTCCATATATTGATAGCCGATCTGGCCTTCGAAGATGTTCTTGAAATAGGACGGGCCTAGGCGTTTGCCCTCGCCGTGGACATAGAAAAAATGGGCGAGATCGGACATGTTGTCGATCAGTTCACGGACATTCGTCTCCATCACCTCCGACTTCCAGGTCAGCGCGCTCCAGCCGTGGGCAAACTTGTCGGCCAGGTCAGGGATGATGTCGTAGTCGGGCTCCCCGTTCTCCGGATCGTTCCAGACCAGCAGCTGCTGGTTGCGCTCCATCGTCGGCCAGGCGCGGGTCCGCGCCCGCGGCGGCACATATTTGGCATAGGGGATCAGCGTGCATTTACCGTCGCCGCCCCAGCGCCAGTCATGGAACGGGCAGGCGATGCTCTCGCCCTTGACCTCGCCCTCCGACAGATCGCCGCCCATATGCGGGCAATAGGCGTTGAGCACGTTCAGCTTGCCGCTCTCGCCCTGGAACACCACCAGCTTGGTGCCGAAGGCGTTCAGCGTGTGCGGTCGTCCGTCCTTGAAGTCCTTGGCGACGCCCAGGCAGTACCAGCCGCGGGCATAGCGATGCGACGGCGGCTTAGCCTCGATCGTCCGGATCTCGTTCTCGTCGTCCGGGATTTCCATCCGTTGGTCGTCCATCATGTCCTCGTTGCACGGCGTCGGCCGTCCGTGAAGTTAGTTCCCAAAATGAAATATATCGCATATCTGCGTTGCGCCGAAAGTCTATACCTCACCTTGAACAATTGATCCTTGCAGACGTTCGCGGTGGCGCGTTTAGTGACGGAAAATTGACAGCGTCGGGGAGGAAGATCGTGAAACTCTGGGCAACCGGTTTCGGCGTGGCGATCGTAACGCTTCTGGCTGTTACGGTGAAGGCGCAGCAGCCGGAGGGGGTTCCGGCGAACCCGGCGAAGAACGCCTATTTCGGCGAACTCCACCTGCACACGGCCTATTCGTTGGACAGCTATATTTTCGGCAATCCCAACAGTCCCGACGCCGCCTATAAATTCGCACAGGGCGAGCCGGTCACGCTCTATGGCGGTGAAACCAAGCAGCTTCGACATCCACTGGACTTCGTGGCGATCACCGATCACGCGGAATTCCTGGGAGAACTCGCACTGTGCACGAATCCCGGCAGCGCGGTTTATAACGGGCCGGCCTGCAAGGGCATCCGCGCCTTCGATATGATGCAATTCGGAAAGATCGCGGCCAGCGTCACCGCCAAGAAGAGGCGCGACGATATCTGCGGCGCCGACGGTAAGGCCTGCATCGACGCGATCAAGGATACCTGGACGAAGGTGCAGGCAAACGCCGCGCGGTACTACAAGCCGGGCACGTTCACCACGCTGATCGGTTACGAATATTCGGCCAATATCCCGGGCACCGTCATCGGCACCTCCGGCAAGGACAATCCTCGGGCGAACGTGCCCGGCATGCTTCACCGCAACGTGATCTTTCGCACCGACCATGTGCCCGACACGGTGTTCAGCGCCTATGAGGGCAGCGGCGAGGCGCTGATGAAATGGCTCGAGGAGAAATGCACCGGCGCGTGCCGGGCACTCACCATTCCGCACAACTCCAACTATTCCTGGGGCCGGTTCTTTTGGGAGGGCAAGAATTCCGACGGTTCGCCGTGGACGCGGGACATTCTGGACCGCCGCGCCCGGATCGAGCCCCTGGTCGAGATCTTCCAGATCAAGGGTTCGTCCGAATGCATGGCTGGGATCGGGCTCACCGATGAGGAATGCGGCTTCGAGAACTCCGTGCCGCCCTGCCCGCCGGGGGAAACCGACCAATGCGGCGGCGAGAATTCCTTCGTCCGCGACGCGATCGTGCGAGGGCTCGCGGTCGACGAGAAATTGGGCGTGAACCCGTTCAAATACGGTTTCGTCGGCGCCACCGACAATCACGACGGGACACCCGGCGCGACCGAAGAGAACGATTTCAAGGGGCATCTGGGGCAACAGGACAACACGCCGGAGAAACGTCTGGGGGTGAAGCCGGGCGTAGCCGTGGATGACGGCCATGGGGAAAGCGGCGCCGCCTATATGCGCTTCAGCACCGGCGGCCTGACCGGCGTGTGGGCGGAGAAAAATACGCGCGAGGCGATCTGGGACGCGCTTTCCCGGCGCGAGACTTATGGCACCAGCGGCACCCGCATCCGTGTGCGGTTCTTCGGTTCGTTCGACTATCCGGCCGATCTTCACAAGAACGCGGACCTGGTGAAGACCGCCTATGCCAGGGGCGTGCCGATGGGCGGCGACCTCAAGGGCAAAGGTAAGGCGCCGCGCTTCGTCGTGTGGGCCACCCGCGATCCGGACAGCGCGCCGTTGCAGAAGATCCAGATCGTCAAAGGCTGGGTCGAGAACGGCAAGAACATGGCCAAGATCTACGACGTCGCCTGCTCTGACGGGATCTCGGCCGATCCCAAGACCGGGGCCTGCGCCGACAACGGGGCATCGGTCGACATCGCGACCTGCCAGGTTGCGCCGGGCAAAGGTGCGCCGGAGCTTTCCGCCACCTGGACCGACCCGGCCTTCGATCCCAAGATGCGGGCGGTCTATTACGTCCGCGTGCTCGAGGATCCGGTCTGCCGGTGGAGCACCTATGACGCGCATCGCCTGCATGTCGACCCGCCTAAGGCGGTGCCGGCGACGATCAAGGAGCGAGCCTGGACCTCGCCCATCTGGTACACGCCGTCATGAGGGTTTGGGCCGGTCGGTTGCTGCGCGAACCGCTGGTGCATTTCCTCGTGTTGGGCGGGTTGATCTTCGCGGCGAATGCGATCCGGCACCCGGCGACGATCGAGGACGCCCACAGGATCGCGATCGGCAAGGCCGACATGGCCCGCATCCGCGCGCTCTACACGCAGCAATGGGGCGCGCCGCCGGCGGATGCCGATCTGCCGAACCTGGTCGAGAACTATGTCCGCGCCGAGGTGCTGGCGCGCGAAGGCACGTTCCTCGGCCTTGCCGCGGACGATCCGGTCGTGCGCAACCGGCTGATCCAGAAGATGGAATTCCTGCTGCAGGACACGTCCGGCATCGCCCAGCCGACGGACGCCGAACTGGCCGCCTATCTCGCCGCCCATGCCGCAGACTATCGGACGCCCGAGCGGATCGTCTTCCGCCAGATCTATTTCAGCCCGTCCCTGCGGGGCGACCAAGCCGACGGCGATGCGCGCGCCGGGCTGGCATCGCTGGTCAAGGCCGGGTCCGACCCCATGGGCGATCCCTTCATGCTGGCCGCCGACCCCGAACCCAAATCGCGCGTCGATCTGGCTAAGGATTTCGGCGCGGATTTCGCGGCCGCGCTGTTTGCGTTGCCGCCCGGGAGATGGCAGGGACCGGTGCATTCCGCACTCGGCGTGCATCTGGTGCGGGTCGAGCAGCACCTGCCATCCAGCCTGCCCCCACTCGTCGACATCCGTGCGCGTGTGCATGACGATCTGATGGCCGAACGATTCCAGGCTGCCTCCGACGCCGCCTACGCACGGCTCAGGTCGCGCTACACTGTTGTGGTTGCGCCGTGATCGTACGGTTTCTCCTCTTCATTTGCTTGGCCCTGCTCGCCGGGCCTGCGGCAGCCCACGAATCGCTGCCGGTCTATCTGGGCATCGCGGAGGAGACACCCGGCACCTTCGCGGTCATTTGGCGCGTTCCCGCAACGCAGGGTTCTCCGCCTGCCATAACCCCATCCTTTCCACCGCAATGTGCCGCCGCGACGTCGTCCACCATAGAGGCGGCGCCCGGTGCGATTGTCGGGCGGGAAGTTCTGAAATGCGCTGCGCCGGGGCTGACCTCCGGACAGCTCACGCTGGTTGGACTGGACCGTACGGTGCTGGATGCCCTCGTGCGGATCGCCTTCCTGGACGGTCGAGAGCTCACGCAAGTCCTGCATCCGAACGACCCGGCGTTGGCGCTCGACGGGCGCACAGGGCATGTCGATGTGGGCGGATATTTCGGGCTGGGTGTCGAGCATATCCTGTTCGGGATCGACCATCTTCTGTTCGTGACCGGACTGGTGCTGATCGTGCGCCGGCCTTGGCGACTGGCCAAGACGATCACCGCCTTCACGGTGGCGCACAGCATCACGCTGGCGCTGGCGACGCTGGGCTTCGTCCATGTTCCGCCTGCGCCGGTCGAGGCGGCGATCGCGCTGTCGATCGTCTTCCTGGCGCGGGAGCTGGTGCGGGCATCGCGCGGTGAGAGCGGGTTGACCGTGCGGCAGCCCTGGATCGTCGCCTTCGCTTTCGGTCTCCTGCACGGCTTCGGCTTCGCCGGGGCTTTGGCCGAGGTCGGGTTGCCGCGGCACGACATTCCGCTGGCGCTGCTGCTGTTCAATCTGGGCGTGGAGGCGGGACAGTTGATCTTCATTGCCTTGCTGCTCGCGCTCCGTGCCGCGATCCTGCGACTTGCGCCGCGCATGCCACTCGTTGCGGCGCGCATACCGACCTACGCGATCGGCGCAGCTGCCGCGTTCTGGCTGATCCAACGCGTGACCGTAGTCCTCTGATACGCTGGCCTGGACTTCGCCGATGCCGCGCAGCACTCTCCCCCAAGCGATACGTGTTACGGAGAGACTGTTGTGCGCCGTCGATCCTTTCTCGCCGCCGTCCCGCTGACCGCGATCTCGGCGGCATCCTTGGGCCAGAATCAGAAAGAACCCGGACCAGGCCCTGCGCCGGCCGCTGCCGACGGCAAGGAGTTGCCGAAATTCCAGCCTGCCGAGGCCGAAAAGTTCGAACGGCCGGATGTGCATGCCGGCGACCGCGTGTCGGGCGCCAGCTTCGCCTCTCGCTCGGCCGCCTTTGGCCTGTCCGGCGCGGCGGGAACCGCGCATCCGTTGGCGACGCTGGCCGCAATCGAGATCCTCAAGAAGGGCGGGTCCGCCGCCGACGCCGCGATCGCCGCCAATGCCTGCCTCGGCTTCCTGGAGCCGACCAGCTCCGGCATCGGCGGCGATTGCTACGCGATGATCTGGGACCCCAAGCAGGCGAAGGTGGTGGGGTTGGCCGGCTCGGGCCGTTCGCCGCAGGGCCTGTCCCTGGAAACCGCGCGGTCGCGGGCGGTAAGCGGCGTGCTGCCCAAATACGGCGCGATCTCGGTCTCGGTACCCGGCGCGCTCGACGCCTGGTGGACGCTGCATCAGCGCTACGGAAAGCTGAAATGGGCAGAGCTGTTCGAACCGGCGATCCATCTCTGCGAAGGCGGGGTCCCCGTGCCGCAGGTCATCGGTTTCTACATCAAGCGCAACATGGTGGCCTTCGCGAAACCGGAGAACCACGTGGAGGAAACCGCCAACGCTGTGCATGTCTATGCGCCCGGCGGTAAGTCCCCGGATGTAGGCGACGTGTTTCGCAACCCCGATCTCGGGCGCACCTATCGGATGATCGCGGCCGGAGGGCGCGACGCCTTTTATGCCGGGCCGATCGCCAAGGCGATCGAGGGCTATTTCAAGCGCATCGGCGGCTGGATGAGTTTTGACGACCTGTCGCGCCATCGTTCGGAGTGGAACACGCCGCTGGCCACGACCTATCGTGGCGTCCAGGTACACGGCATGGCCGCCAACACGCAGGGGCTGGCGACGCTCCAGATGCTGAACATCCTGGAGAATTTCGACCTGCGCGGCGCCGGTTTCCAGTCGCCCCTGTCAATCCATCTGCAGACGGAGGCCAAGCGCCTGGCCTATGAGGATCGCGCCCGCTATTACGCCGATCCCAATTTCGCCAAGGTCCCGACCGACTGGCTGAATTCCAAGAAATATGCGGCGGAACGTGCCAAGCTGATCCGGCCGGACCGCATCCTGACCCCGATCTATCCCGGTCAGGCACCCAGCCACGGCGACACGACCTATTTCACGACGTCCGACGCGGACGGGATGATGGTGTCGATGATCCAATCCAATTTCCGCGGCATGGGGTCGGGGCTGGTGTCCGATGCGCCCGGCCGGGCATCGGACTGGCAGACGCTGGGCTTCATGTTCCAGGACCGAGGGGAGCTGTTCTCGCTTCACGACGGCCATCCCAACATCTACGCGCCGGGCAAGCGGCCGTTCCAGACGATCATCCCCGGCTTCGCGACCCGTGACGGCAAGCCCTGGATGAGCTTCGGCGTCATGGGCGGCGACATGCAGCCCCAGGGCCAGACCCAGATCATCGTGAATCGCGTCGATTACGGGCTGGACATCCAGGCGGCCGGCGACAGCCCGCGCTGGCACCATGAGGGCTCGTCGCAGACCATGGGCGAGGACATTCCCGGCCTGGGGCCGACCGGTGTGCTGCGCCTGGAAGGCGGCGTTCCGGCGGCAACCCGTCAGGCGCTGATTGCGCTCGGCTGGCCGATGGGGGAGTCCGACGGTGGTTTCGGCCGCTACGAATGCATCGAATATCGGATGAACGGGAACGACCGCGTCTGGTCCGCCGCCAGCGAAATGCGGGCCGACGGCATGGCGCTCGCCTACTGAAACAACAAGGGGGGAGGGTATGGCCCGCGAGTTGGAGGGGAAACGTGCGCTTGTCACCGGCAGCAGCTCGGGCCTGGGCGAGGCGATCGCCAAGCGGCTGTCGCGCGAAGGCGCACGACTGATCGTCCACGGCCGCAATGTCGAGCGCGCCGAACGGGTTGCCCAGGAAATCCGCGCGGCGGGCGGCGAGGCGCATGTCGCGATCGGCGACCTGATGCAGGCGGATCAGGCGGATGCCGTCTGCGACACTGCGGAAAGGGCGCTCGGCGGGATCGATATCCTGGTCAACAACGCGGGCGGCGAATCCGCCGGCCGTGGGCAGGCCTCCTTCTTCGACGCCAAGCCGGAGGAGTGGCTGTCGACCTATAACGGCAACGTCGTCTGCGCCATCCGGATGATCCAGCGCTTCGCGCCCGGCATGAAGGCGGCGGGCTGGGGCCGCATCATCCAGATCAGCAGCTTGGTCTCGCACCGGCCGAATCTGGTCATTCCCGACTATGCCGCGGCCAAGGCGGCGCTCAACAACATGACGGTCGGGCTATCGCTTGCCCTGGCCGGAAGCGGCGTCACCGCCAATTCGATCAGCCCCGGCGTCATCCTGACGCCCGGCGTCGAAGGCTGGTTTCGCAGCCTCGCCGGGCAGTTCGGCTGGGGCACCGAAACGGACGAGATCGAGAAGCGCGCGGTTGCCGAGTTGGCGCCCAACCATATCGGTCGTGCCGGCCGGCCCGCCGATGTCGCGCACGCGGTCATGTATCTGGCAAGCCCGCAGGGCGGATTCGTCACCGGCACGGACATGAAGGTGAGCGGCGGACCTTAGGACGCGATTTCCAGCGGCGGCAGCTTGTAGGTTTCGTCCAGGATCGCGCGGCCGGGCTGATAAGTGCGGAGAACCAGGCGGAACGGCCCGTCCGGCGTCGGCAGCCAGTTCGCTGTTCCCTCGGCCGGCTGTGCATGCTGGATACGCAGCGCCAGCGATCCGTCGACGCCGCGTGTTAACCCCGGCATCTTGTCCTTGATCGCATAGCGATGGATCGGGTTCTCGACCATGCTCATGGTCGGGCTGTAACAGGTCAGCGACCAAAAGGCGTTGACCGGCGGCAACTGGCCGGCGGGAAAACGCAGGATATAATTCTTGGCTCCGGTCAGGGGTTGATGGTCCGGCCCCTTGTCCGCGTTGAAATAGAGCCCCTCCTCCGGCACGTGCCCGCCCGGCCCGTATTTGACCGACGAGGCGCGCAGCAGCGGGTCCTTTGGGAAGGCCACCATGCTGAAATTGACGTACCAGCCGTCGATCACACTGCCGTATTGCACGGTCTTGATCCGCTTGTCGGCGGGCGTGATCGCACTCTCCAGCGCTTTTTTCAGTGCGGGGCTCGCCTGAGTGGACGGTTTCCCGCCCAGCCCGACACCGATTTTCGCGAAGCGCTCCAGGCCCTCGCGGTCGTTCGGCCGCGGTGGGTTTGCAGCCAACTGAACGCACAACTCGTCGAAGAAACTGACCCCGGCGTCTGACAGATCCAGGATCGGCGGCAGCGGCACCGCATCCATCGCGATGGGCGGCCGTGTGGCGCGCGGATAGTCGGCCAGGTCGCCGAACGCATATTGGCTCTGCAAAGCCTTGGCCGCCGGCAGGTCATTGTCGTCCGCGACATAGGTGCGGGTGAAGGCCATGACGTCGTCGGTTGGCGCCTTGATAGCCGCCGTGACCCCCTTGGGCAGGCGTCCCTTCCAACCGGGGCCCACGATGGCGAAGGCGCCGGCCTTGGTGCCGGTGGCGCGGCGACCGACATAGGCGAAAACATCCGAATACATGTCGATCAGCTGGACCGAGTAATAGCGGTCGCCGACGTCGGGGACGTAGAGGACTTGCGGGCCGGCCCTGAGGTCAAGCCACGTATAGCCGTAGATCGTGTCGACATTGGGCCCGCCGCCGGGCGTCGCGGGTGTGGACATCGCGGACTGGACGAGGAACTGGTTCAGCGGATTGCCGGCCTTCTTGTAGGCGTCGAGATATCGGCCGAACATCACCAGCGGATAGCCCCAGATATAGGCGTCGCGCGCCACGTCGCCGTCCGGGTCGGCTGCGATTGCATGGCGCCAAGTGGGCAGCGTTGCGGCTATGCCGCCCTGCAGAACCTTGCGCCGGGTGATCTCAGGCATCTCTGTGGCCTCCTCCCTTAAATCCACGTAGACCGTGGAAACTTATGCGTTTCAATGTACTCTTCCGGTCGCGTCACGCTAGGCGGATATCAAGCCCGGGCGCCGGGGAGAGGGGGCAGGATGTCTCGCGACGATATCGTCGTTGGCGGCGGCAGTGCCGGCGCGGTCGCCGAGCGGGCGGCGGACATGTTGCGATCAAAAATAGGGGAAGCGCGATGAAGGACTATGACCGGCTCTATATCGGGGGGCGCTGGGTTGCGCCGGCAACCGATGCGCGGTTGATCGTCCGTTCGCCCGCGACCGGCGCGGTGATCGGTTCCGCTCCGGAAGGCCAGATCGCCGACATCGACCGCGCCGTGGCCGCCGCCCGGAACGCGTTCGACAACGGGCCATGGCCGCGCATGCCGGTGGCCGAGCGTGTCGCCATCCTCACCCGCGTCCGCGATCATCTTGCCGCCAACGCGGATGCGTTGAACCGGCTCAGCACGCTGGAGAACGGTGTCGCCATCGCAGTCAATTCCTGCGGGTCGGCGATCGCGATCCTGGATTTCTATCTCGATGCCGCAAGCCGTTTTGCTTTCGAGGAGCGGCGGGACGGTGTTTTCGGCAATCGCGGAACGATACTGCGCGAGCCTGTCGGCGTGGTCGCCGCCGTGACCGCCTGGAACGGCCCGCTGCTGCAGCCGATGGGCAAGATCGCGCCGGCCCTGCTCGCCGGCTGCACCATGGTGTTGAAGCCGCCGCCGGAAACGCCCCTATCCAGCTCTGCACTGGCCGAAGCATTCGCTGAGGCCGGCCTGCCCGAAGGGGTGCTCAGCATCGTACCGGCGGGCCGCGATGCCGGGCGGCACCTCGTCACTCATCCAGGTATCGACAAGGTTTCCTTCACCGGCAGTTCGGCCGCCGGGCACGAGATCGCCGAAAGCTGCGCCAAGACCCTGAAGCGCGTAACGCTGGAGCTGGGCGGCAAATCCGCCGCCATCGTACTGGACGATGCCGAACTCGAGCCCACGGCGACCTTCATCAGCCTGGGCTGCATGGCCTATAGCGGCCAGGCCTGCGCTGCCCTTACGCGGGTGCTCGTGCCTCGGGCGCGCTACGCCGAATTCGTGGATGCGTTGGCCCGGGCGATCGGCAGGCTCAAGGTCGGCGATCCGCTCGAACCCGATACCATCGTTGGCCCCCTGGTCGCCGAGCGGCAGCTCCGTCGCGTCGAATCCTACATCGCCAGTGGCCTCGCGGAGGGCGCGCGCGTCGTGATCGGCGGCGGCAGACCGTCCGGTTTTCCGAAGGGCTGGTACGTCCAGCCGACCTTGTTCGCGGATGTCGGCAACGACATGCAGATCGCGCGCGAGGAGATTTTCGGTCCGGTGCTGGTCGCGATTCCCTATGACGGGGAGGAGGAGGCGGTCGCTATCGCCAATGACAGCGCCTACGGCCTGTCAGGCGCCGTGTTCGGCGCGGACACGGCGCGCGTCGAGCGCGTGGCGCGCCGCTTGCGCACCGGCAGTGTCGGTCTCAACGCCATTGCCGGCGACGTCGGCCTGCCTTTCGGTGGGATTAAGGCCTCGGGTGTCGGCCGCGAATATTCGATCGAGGCGTTCGACGATTTCACCGAGATAAAGGTCCTGTCGCGTAACGATTCGGCCAGTTTCGGCGCGTTGAAGCTGGCCTAGGGTTGCAGGGGCACCCGCCGCGGCAGGCCAACCAGTCGGAACGTGATCGCATCCATCCAGCGGTCGGGAAGATTGTGCTTGAGGAACGCGCCGAGCTTCGCGTCCGTCCCGATGAGGTAGCGGGTTTTGGGACGGGACGCCGTTACCGCCCGCAGGATTGTCAGCGATGCCTTCGCCGGAGAGGTCGAGGCTCTTTGGGCGGAGGCGACAGTCTTCGCATACGCCCGCAGTGCATCCGCATAGAGGGGTTGAAGACTTTTCGGCAGGGCATCCGCGAGCCTGTTGAGCTGGTCGGGGGACCGGTCGAGCATCGGCGTGGAAATGCCCCCGGGCGCTATGGCGCAGACATGTACGCCGAAAGGGGAGAACTCTATCCGCATCGAGTCGCTTACCGCTTCGAGCGCGGCCTTCGCCGCCTGGTAGGCGGCAATCATCGGACCCGGCATGATCCCGCCGATCGAGGTCACGTTGATGACGCGGCCGCGTGAGGCGCGCAATTGCGGAAGGAGCTGCTGGGTCAGCGCGACCGGACCGAAGAACAGCACCTCGAACTGAGACCGCCACGCGTCGAGCGGCATTGTCTCGATCGGTCCGGCCGTTTGTGCGCCCGCGTTGTGAACGACTGCATGGAGCCGGCCGCCGGCCGCGATTTTGGCGTTGACGATGTCTACTGCCGCCGCGATCTGACCGGCGTCCGTCACATCCAGGATGATCGGTTCGACGGATCCTTTGAGCCCGCGCGCCGCCGCCTCGGCCAGGAGCGATTCGATGTCGTCCTGCTTTCGCACCGCTGCCAGGACGCGGTAACCATGTTCCGCCAGGGTAAAGGTTGCCGCCCGGCCGATGCCCGTCGAAGTGCCGGTGATTAGTATCCAGTTGGCGGCGTTTGTTGCCTTCATGAAGGATGGCCTTCTCTGGAAAAACCAAGAGGACAGATGTCGGGCAAGTCGGATCGAGCCGACATTAAGATAGCGTATCCTCGAAGGTCATTGGCGGAAAACCAAAAAGGCCCAGCCGTTTCCGGCTGAGCCTTTGGATTTGGTGGAGCCAGGCGGGATCGAACCGCCGACCTCTACAATGCCATTGTAGCGCTCTCCCAGCTGAGCTATGACCCCAATCCCGTCAATTCGGGTGCCTGCCGGATTGTCTCCCGGCGGGCGTATTCGCTGGTAAGGCCGCGAACCTAATCAGGCTCGCCCGTCGCTTCAAGGGGGTTTTCCCCCTTTCCGCGATTATTCCTCTTCGTCGCCGACTTCGACCTCGACCTCTTCGATCGTGTCCTCGCCCAACTCGCTCGCGTCCTCGATCAGGCTGGCGCCGTCATCTTCGTCCTCGGCATCCGGAACCAGGTCCTCCGCCTCCTCCGGATCGATCGGCGCCACCTCGTCGAACTCGCCGACGCGCGCCGTGCTCTTCGGCTTACGGGTTTCCTCGACCATGCCCGGCCGCGCGCGGCGCGACTTCAGCAGGGCTTCAGGATCGTAGACCGTCCCGCAGGCCGGGCAGGTCGGCGGGTCCTTGCGAAAGTCATAATAGCGCGTTCCGCAATTCGGGCAGATGCGCTTCAGCCCCCATTCCGCTTTAACCACGCCTTCTCCTCCGGCATCCCACCGGGCGTCGCCCTGCTCCAGGCAAGGCACGAGACACCCGCAAAAATCGATAATCGGCGACGATCGGTCCCGATGAGCCGCGTGCTTTGCCACGCACCGCCCGGCTTGTCAAAGGTAACGCCCGAAATTCTGTGTTCGGGCACCGCTTGCCGCAGGGCATCCATGTGGTAACACAGCGCTCGGATTCCACCGTGCCCGCTTACGAATGGCTTTTGCGTGACCAACCGCCCTCTCAAAGCCGCCAGATCCGGTGCCCTGACTGGCATCGCCGACATACCCGGCGACAAGTCGATTTCCCATCGCGCGCTGATGCTGGGCGGGCTGGCGATCGGCGAGACGCAGATCACCGGTCTGCTGGAGGGTGAGGATGTGCACGCGACGGCAGGCGCGTTGCGCGCGCTCGGCGTCGCGGTCAGGCGTGAGGGGCCGGGATCCTGGACGGTCAACGGCGTAGGGGTCGGCGGGCTGGCGGAGCCGTCCGCAGTGCTGGACATGGGCAATAGCGGTACCGCGGCGCGGCTGCTGCTCGGCCTGCTGGCGACGCACAACCTGACGGCCTTCATGACCGGCGACCATTCGCTGGTGAAGCGGCCGATGGCGCGCGTCACGACGCCCTTGTCGCTTATGGGCGCCGATTTCGTGACCCGCGGCGGGCGCCTGCCGCTGGTGGTGCGCGGGGCGGCGACGCCGGTTCCGATCACCTACCGCATGCCTGTCGCGTCCGCCCAGGTGAAGTCGGCGGTGATCCTGGCCGGACTCAACACGCCGGGCCGCACGACGGTGATCGAGCCGGCGCCGACCCGCGACCACACGGAACGGATGCTGCGCCATTTCGGTGCGACCGTGACGGTCGACGCGCTGGAAGACGGATCCGCCGCGATCGCGGTCGAGGGACAACCCGAACTTGTTGCCGCGCCGATCCTGGTGCCGGGCGACCCCAGCTCGGCGGCCTTCCCGGCCGTGGCGGCGCTGCTGGTACCGGGCTCGGAGATCAGGCTCGGCAATGTCGGCATGAACCCGGCGCGCACCGGCCTCTACGAAACGCTGCTGGAGATGGGCGCCGACATCCGCTTCCTGAACGAGGGCGAGGCCGGCGGCGAGCCGGTCGCCGACTTGGTGGTCCGCGCCGGCCCGCTCAAGGGCGTCAACGTCCCGGCCGAGCGCGCGCCCAGCATGATCGACGAGTATCCGATCCTGGCGATGGCCGCGGCCTGCGCAGTCGGTACGACCCATTTGGCCGGTCTTGCCGAGCTCAAGGTCAAGGAAAGCGACCGCCTGGCAATGATCGCGCAAGGCTTGGTCGCCTGCGGCGTCAAGATAGAGGTAGGAGAAGACAGCCTGACCGTTCACGGCACCGGCAAGCCCCCCAAGGGTGGAGCGGCGGTCGCGACCGCCTTCGACCATCGTATCGCCATGAGCTTCCTGGTGCTGGGCCTGGTGTCGGACGAACCGATCGTCGTCGACGACGCCACGGCGATCGCCACCAGCTTTCCGACTTTCGAGACGCTGATGACCGGGTTGGGCGCCAAGATCACAGAAGAGGTCGGCTGATGGATCGCGCAGTCGTCATCGCCATCGACGGCCCGGCCGCCAGCGGCAAGGGCACGCTCGCCCGGCGCATCGCGCACGAACGCGGCTATGCCTGGCTCGATACCGGCCTGCTCTATCGCGCAGCTGGAATGATCGCGGCGGATGGAGGGGCAAACCCGGCCGATCCCGTCGCCGCCGCGGAGGCGGCGCGGACATTGGCGCACCGCGTGGCTGCGCAGGGGACAGCGGCGATGGATGACCCCCGGCTGCGGGGTGATCAGGCGGCGGACGCGGCTTCCAAGCTGTCGGCGGTGCCGGCCGCGCGCACGGCGCTTCTGGAATTGCAGCGGGAGTTCGCGCGCCATCCGTCCTTCCACGGCCGGCCTGCACCGGGCGTCGTGCTGGACGGGCGGGACATCGGAACGGTCATCTGTCCGGACGCCGATGTGAAGCTTTTCGTGACGGCAAGCGCGGAAGAGCGCGCCCGCCGCCGCGTCAAAGAGTTGCAAGGGCGGGGCCAGGAAGCTATATACGCCTCCGTCCTTGAGGACCTGAAGCAGAGAGATGCGCGCGATAGCCAGCGAGCGGTTGCCCCGCTCAAGCCGGCCGTCGACGCTTTTTTGCTTGATACCTCTGCGCTTGATGCCGACCAGGCTCTCGCGGCGGCTCTGTCGATTATCGACGACAAACTCGCTCGCGTGAACTCGCAGTCCTGAAGGGTTTCCCCGACGGACCGCTTTCGGCCGAACCGCCGCAGTCACCTCTTCCTTAAGGACCGGATCCCGCCGTGGCGGCGGGTTTTCGCGTTGAAACCGCCGGCCTGATTGGCTGGCCAAGGGTCGTCATTCCTCCGCTTAACGCTGCGGGGCGACGGCGTGGGTATTACAAAGGGTTATGCATGGCTAAGGCATCTGCGATCGTCCGGAAGGCTTCCGCCCCGGTCGAAGGTAAAGAAAGTTTCGCGGCGCTCCTGGAAGAGTCGCTGCAGCAGCGGGACAGCTTCGAAGGCACCGTTGTCAAAGGCATCGTCGTCAGCATCGACAATGACGCCGCCATGATCGACGTGGGCCTCAAGTCCGAAGGCCGCGTTGCTCTCAAAGAATTTGCCGGCCCTAACGGCCAGACCGAACTCAAGGTCGGCGACACCGTCGAGGTGTTCATCGAGCGTCTGGAAGACCGCAATGGCGAAGCCATGCTGTCGCGCGAAAAAGCGAAGCGCGAAGAGTCCTGGGTTGCGCTCGACGTTGCGTTCCAGAAGCAGGAACGTGTCACCGGCGTCATCTTCGGCCGCGTCAAGGGCGGCTTCACCGTCGACCTCAACGGCGCCATCGCATTCCTGCCGGGCAGCCAGGTCGATATCCGCCCGGTTCGCGACGTCACCCCGCTGCTGGGCACCCCCCAGCCGTTCCAGATCCTCAAGATGGACCGCTCGCGCGGCAACATCGTGGTCTCCCGTCGCGCCGTTCTCGAAGAGAGCCGCGCCGAGGCCCGCACGGAGCTGGTGTCCAGCCTGAAGGAAGGCCAGATCCTGACCGGCGTGGTGAAGAACATCACCGACTACGGCGCGTTCGTCGATCTCGGCGGCGTGGACGGCCTGCTGCACGTCACCGACATCGCGTGGCGCCGCGTCAACCATCCGTCCGAGGCGCTGCAGATCGGCCAGACCGTCCAGGTCCAGGTCATCCGCTTCAACTCCGACACCCAGCGCATCAGCCTGGGCATGAAGCAGCTCGAGGCCGATCCGTGGGAAGGCGTCGCCGCCAAGTTCCCGGTCAACGCCAAGTTCAAGGGCCGCGTCACCAACATCACCGACTACGGTGCGTTCGTGGAGCTGGAGCCGGGCATCGAAGGCCTGGTGCACGTTTCCGAAATGTCCTGGACCAAGAAGAACGTCCATCCCGGCAAGATCGTCTCGACCAGCCAGGAAGTCGAAGTCATGGTCTTGGATGTGGACGCCAACAAGCGCCGCATCAGCCTGGGCCTGAAGCAGACCCTCGACAATCCGTGGGACAGCTTCGCCGCCCAGCACCCGGTCGGCAGCGAGCTCACCGGCGAGGTCAAGAACTCGACCGAATTCGGCCTGTTCATCGGCCTGCCCGGCGAGATCGACGGCATGGTCCACCTGACCGACCTGTCGTGGAGCGAGCCCGGCGAAGAGGCGATCAAGAACTTCAAGAAGGGCGACGAGGTCAAGGTCCGCGTGCTCGAGATCGATGCCGAGAAAGAGCGCATCGGCCTGGGCATCAAGCAGTTGACCGACGATCCGCATGAGGACGCGATGGCGGGCCTGAAGCGCGGCGGGGTTGTGACCTGCACCGTGTCGCAGGTCACCGACGGCGGCCTGGAAGTTCTGGTCAATGGCGTCGTCCCCGGCTTCATCCGTCGCGCCGAACTGTCGCGTGACCGTTCCGAGCAGCGTCCTGACCGCTTCGCCGTGGGCGAGAAGGTCGATGCGAAGATCAGCACGATCGATCGCGCCGCCCGTCGCCTGACGCTTTCGATCAAGGCGAAGGAAGAAGAAGAAGAGAAGCAGGCGATGGCCGATTACGGTTCGTCCGATTCGGGTGCGTCGCTGGGCGAGATCCTGGGCGCTGCCCTGGCCAAGAAGGCCAAGAAGGGCACCGCTTCCAGCGACGAAGGGGACGCCGGCTAACCGGTTCCTCAGGAATATCCCGGCGGGGTGCTCAGGTGCATTCCGCCGGGAACCTTCGCATTAACACTAAATTCTTGCCGATTTTCCGATCCGGACACCCGGTCAGGGTAGAAAATCCTTTGTTTGGTTTGGGTTATCCTTGACGGACGGTCCCGGACTTGGCACCGTTGATTGCTAATCGAGGTGCGGCGTCGTGCCGCGCTGATGGGTGATCATGGGGCGGCTGGGTGTCCCGACGGAACCGAACGGGGGAGGGCCAGAATAAGAATGACCAAATCTGAGCTTATCTTGCGGCTTGCAGAGGCAAACCCGCATCTGTTCCATCGCGATGTGGAGCGGATCGTTACTGCCATCTTCGATGAAGTGACCGAGGCTCTGGCGCGCGGCGACCGGGTCGAACTACGCGGTTTCGGGGCGTTTTCCGTCAAACAGCGGACAGCGCGCACGGGCCGTAACCCGCGTACCGGCGAATCGGTTGCGGTGGTCGACAAGACCATCCCGTTCTTCAAGACCGGAAAGCAGTTGCGGGAACGGTTGAACGCCGAATAATTTTGGGCTGAACAGCCTCAGGGCCGCTCGTACGCGGCGACTGCCGCAGGCTCTCTGATCGTGGGGTCCGATGAAGCAGTCCGCGCGGATACTATCGCTGGTCATCACGGTGCCGATCACCGTACTGGTGGTCCTGTTCGCGGTGTCCAACCTCGATGCCGTGACGCTCAGGCTCCGCCCGTTTCCCTTCGACATGACGATGCCGATCTGGGCGCTGACCTTGATGGTGCTGTTCGTCGGTTTCATTTTGGGGGCCATCGTTACCTGGATCGGCGATCGCAAGCGCCGGCGCGAGGCAAAGCTGCTGTCCCGCAAGGTGGGTGAACTGGAACAGGCGCTCGCCGCAACGCGGACTCCCGTCCTCTAGCCGCGGCCGGCCTTGCCGGATTGCTTGCGCAACTACACTTGCTGTAGACCCTGAACTCCTCGCGGTGATTGTCGCCGCGCAAAGCTCGCGACTCCTGAAACCGTGCCCATCGACGTCAAGATCTGCGGCATCTGCACGCCCGAGGCGCTCCACGCCGCGGCCGGCGGCGCGCGCGCGGTCGGCTTCGTGTTCTACCCGCCGTCGCCGCGCGCGCTGACGCCCGATATCGCGGCCGATCTGGCGCGCATGCTGCCGACCGGCGTCCGCTCGGTCGGGCTGTTCGTCGACCCGACGGATGAGCAGATCGCGTCGGTGACGTCCCGCGTGCCGCTCGACCTTCTCCAGCTACATGGCGAGGAAACGCTGCGGCGGGTCGCCGACATTCGCGGCCGTTTCGGCACACCGGTCATGAAGGCCATTCGCGTCGCGACCGCCGAGGATCTGGCGCCGCTGGAGGCGTTCGAGGCGGTCGCCGACTGGATACTGTTCGACGCCAAGCCGCCCAAGAGCGTCACGGCCTTGCCGGGCGGCACGGGCATCGCGTTCGACTGGCAACTGTTGCAGCGGGTCAAGCCCAGCAAGCCCTGGATGCTGTCCGGCGGCCTTAATGCCGACAATCTGGCTGAGGCTGTGTCGATCACCGGCGCCAGGATGGTCGACGTGTCGTCGGGGGTCGAGGACCGTCCGGGCGCCAAAAGCGTGGAAAAGATTCAGGAATTCCTGGCGGCGGCAAAGCGCTAGTTTATTTGGCGTGAACCTGCGCGACCTCACATTTGGAAACGCGGCCGGCGATCGTGCAGCGATTCACCACCGCGCCGGCGACGTCGTGTATCTCCACTTTCCAGTTCGCCGCGTCGGTGCGCTCCATCGTCATGAAGCCGAACCCGTCCACCCAAGAGCTGAAGGCGTCGGGTACCACCCCGCCCGCGGTCTTGAAATCCGCAGGCACGGTTTCCGGCAACGGCACGATGTCTTCCTGCGTGCCGGAGAAGCCGGCGACGATCTGCGACGGCAGCTTGCCGCCGAAGCTCGACTGCTCCCACACGTGGATATGCCCGGACAGCAGCAGATCGATGCTTGCTGGGTAAAGCGCCGGGTCGGCCTCGGTCAGCGGGTCGATCAGTGACAGGTTGCTGGGCACGATCCGCGTTCCACCCTGCTTGTCGCGGAACACCGCCATGCCCAGTACCGGATGGTGGTTGGTCAGGATCGTGTGCGCCGCGCCCTTCGCCAGCGCCGCGATCGATTTGATATTCGCCAAATAGACGCCCCGGCGCGGGTCGCCGGCGGGGAAGGGGCCGTTGCCGGCCATGGCCGTGTCCCACACCACGATCTGGCTTCCATCGCCAAGCGGCACCGCATAAGGATCGGCGAAATTGCCGACTGTATCGTTCGCCGGATCGTCGCAAGTGCGGTTTGCCGCCAGGGGGTAGGGATCGAGCAGGCGCTGCCAGCCCTGGCCCGCCCGGTCGCAACTTTCATGGTTGCCGCGCACGAAGATCCACGGCGCCGCCTTGAGCAGCGGCGCGGCGGGATCCAGAAAATCAGCCCGCCAGGAATCCAGCCCATATCCCCACGGGCTGCCGGCACAACCCGCGACGCCATCCGGGCAGGCATTCTCCCGATAAAGATAGTCGCCGACATGCAGCACGATATCCGGCTTCCACGCCGCCGCGGCCTTGGCGACCGTGGCGAACGGATAGGCCGTGGGGTCGTTGCACGCCTGTGCGGCTCTGTCCGCAGCCTTGATGCGGCATCCGGTGTCGCCGATCACGACGATCCGCCGGATCGCCTCGGGCGGCAGGGGCAGCGGCTGTCCACCGATGCTGGCGTGCCGGGCTTTCGCCGGCACAGTCGCCTCGCAGATGCGCGCCGGAAAGGCGCTCGGCTTGGTGAATTCCGGCTTTGATGCGGTCGGCCGCAGAGGCGCCGCGCCGGGTGCGGATCGCAACTGCATCGGGATTACCCGTCCGTCGGCGGAAAGCGTCGGACATTTCTCGGCTACGGTCACGACGCGGGCAATGCGGGAGCCGCTGGGGCCCAGCAGCACGTAGGCAGCGGCCGATCCTTGTGTCGTCGCTCCTACCCCTTTTCCGATCGCCGCGAAGCCGAAAGCCAGCGTGAAAAAAGTGGCTGCGAAACGACCCCTGGTCATCTCAATCTTCCAATTGTCGGTGAGAGACGCCTCATAGCATGGAATGTGGCTGGTCGCCCCGCAAAGTTTGACAGAAGCCCGCCGGTCGCTAAGGTGCGCGGCTTCCGCGAAATCGATGTGAACCCTGTGAGCGCACGCCCCAATACCTATCGCGCCGGCCCCGACGAGAACGGCTATTTCGGCCTCTATGGCGGACGCTATGTCGCCGAGACACTGATGCCGCTGATCCTGGCGGTTGAGAAGGCCTACGACGACTGCAAGGCCGATCCCGCTTTCCAGGCCGAGCTGGACTATTACCTGCGCGATTATGTCGGCCGACCCAGCCCGCTCTATTACGCGGAGCCGATGACCCGGCATTACGGCGGCGCAAAAATCTACTTCAAGCGCGACGAGCTCAACCACACGGGCGCGCACAAGATCAACAACTGCCTGGGCCAGGCGCTTGTCGCCAGGCGCATGGGCAAGACCCGCATCATCGCCGAGACCGGCGCCGGCCAGCACGGCGTGGCCACGGCCACCGTCGCCGCGCGCTTCGGCATGTCCTGCACGATCTATATGGGCGAGGTCGACATCGCCCGGCAGAAACCGAACGTCTTCCGCATGCGCCTGCTGGGCGCCGAGGTGAAACCGGTCTCGTCGGGCTCCAGGACCCTCAAGGACGCGATGAACGAGGCGTTGCGCGCCTGGGTCTCCGACGTGGAGGATACGTTCTACATCATCGGGACGGTCGCCGGGCCGCATCCCTATCCGGCCATGGTGCGCGACTTCCAGTCCGTCATCGGCAACGAGGCGCGGGAGCAGCTGATGGAGCGCGAGGGGCGCCTGCCCGATACGCTGGTCGCCGCGATCGGCGGCGGATCGAATGCGATGGGGCTGTTTCACCCGTTCCTGGACGAGCCGTCGGTCAGGATGATCGGCGTCGAGGCCGGGGGCGATGGCGTCGAAACCGGCCGTCATGCGGCCTCGATCATCGGCGGCCGCCCGGGCGTTCTCCACGGCAACCGCACTTACCTGCTGCAGGACGACGATGGCCAGATCGCCGAGGCGCACTCGATCTCCGCCGGCCTGGACTATCCAGGCATCGGGCCGGAACATTCCTGGCTACACGACCAGGGCCGCGTCGATTTTGTCAGTGTGACCGACACGGAGGCGCTCGACGCCTTTCAGCTATGTACGCGGCTGGAGGGTATCATTCCGGCGCTGGAGCCATCCCACGCGCTGGCCCATGTCGGCAAGATCGCGGGGTCGTTGCCCAAGGATCATCTGCTGCTGATGAATCTCTGCGGCCGGGGCGACAAGGACATCTTCGCCGTTGCCGAGCGCCTGGGGTTCGACATATGAGCCGCATCGAACGCCGATTTGCGAAATTGAAAGCCGAAGGTCGGGCCGGTCTCGTGACGTTCGTCACGGCCGGGGATCCTAATCTGGACGTTTCGGCGGAAATTCTCGCCGGCCTCCCCGGCGCGGGCGCCGACCTGATCGAACTGGGCATGCCGTTCAGCGATCCGATGGCCGATGGCCCATCGATCCAGGCAGCGGGTTACCGCGCGCTCCACGCCGGCACAACCCTGCACAAGGTGGTCGCGATGGCTGCCGATTTCCGCAAATCGGATTCCGACACCCCGCTGATCCTGATGGGCTATTTCAACCCGATCTACAGCTACGGCATCGAACGCTTCGCAGCCGACGCGGTCGCGGCGGGCGTGGATGGGGTCATCATCGTCGATCTGCCGCCCGAGGTGGATGCCGAATTCCGCGAACCCGCGGCCAAGGCCGGGCTACAGCTGATTCGCCTGGCGACGCCCACGACCGACGCCGTGCGCCTGCCCCGCGTGTTGGAAGGGGCGGGCGGCTTCCTATATTACGTGGCTGTCGCCGGCGTGACCGGCACGAAGCGGGCGGAAATCGGGGATATTGCAGCGGCCGTGGCCCGGCTCAAGGGTTCGACGGCACTGCCGATCGCGGTCGGTTTCGGTATCCGCGACCCGCAATCGGCGGCTGCCGTGGCCCGTCATGCCGATGCCAGCGTTGTCGGCTCGGCAATTGTCGATAAGATCGCCAACGGTCTCGATTCGGCAGGCAAGCCGGCTCCGGCACTTGTCGGCGATGTTCTGGGTTTCGTCAGCAGCCTCGCGGCCGGCGTGCGGGATGCACGCGCCGTGGCCGGCACCTGACCCAAAGGGGACAAGAATGAACTGGCTGACCAATTTCGTCCGCCCCAAGATTCGGGCCTTGGCCGCAAAGCGCGAGCAGCCCGACAATCTGTGGACCAAGTGCCCGAATTGCAGCGCCATGCTCTATCACCGCGACCTGGCGCAGAATCTGTCGGTCTGTCCGCAGTGCGGTTTCCATATGAAGATCGCGCCGGCGGAACGGCTGCAGCTGATGTTCGACGGTGGGCGCTATCAACTGATCGAACTGCCCAAGGCAGCGGTCGACCCGCTTAAATTCCGTGACTCTAAGCGCTATGTCGACCGGTTGAAGGACGCGCAGACCGCGACCGGCGGCAACGATGCGATCGTCGTGGCACATGGTGAGATCGGCGGCCTGTCGGCTGTCGCGGCGGTGATGGACTATCGCTTCATCGGCGGCTCGATGGGCGTGGCGGTCGGCGAGGGTATCGTCGCGGCAGCGCGCCTGGCCGTGCTTCAGAACGCCGCGATGATCGCCGTGACCTCCTCCGGCGGCGCCCGCATGCAGGAAGGCATGTTGTCGTTGATGCAGATGCCGCGCTCCGTCATCGCCATTGACCAGGTCAAGGAAGCGGGCCTGCCCTATATCGTGCTTCTGACAGATCCGACGACCGGCGGCGTCAGCGCCTCTTTCGCGATGCTGGGCGATATCCATATCGCCGAACCGGGCGCGCAGATCGGCTTCGCCGGCCAACGCGTGATCGAGGAGACGATCCGCGAGACTCTGCCGGACGGGTTCCAGCGCGCCGAATACCTGCTGAAACACGGCATGGTCGACATGGTCGTGCCCCGGCTTGAGTTGCACGCCACGCTGGCACGCCTGCTGCAATTGCTGCGCCGGCCGAACCCGGCAGCCGATATCGTGCCGCTCGGCACGGACAGCAAGCGCGGCCGCATTCCGGCGCGCCCGCAAGCCGCCGAGTGACGGAGGGGCGCGATCCCGTAGAGGTCGCGCTCGCCCACTTTGGGCAGCTACACTCCAAGACCATCGATCTGACGCTGGGGCGCCTCGCCACGCGCCTGGGCGCACTTGGGCATCCCGAACGCCGATTGCCGCCAGTCTTCCACGTAGCCGGCACCAACGGCAAGGGCTCGACGATCGCCTTACTGCGGGCGTTCCTGGAGGCTGCGGGCCATCCCTGTCATGTCTTCACCTCGCCGCATCTGATCCGGGTCAACGAATCGATCCGTGTTGCCGGCCGTCTGATTGCCGACGACGAACTTCTGGCTGTGCTGGCCGAGATCGAGGCGGCGCCGGGCGAGCCGATAACAAGTTTCGAGGCTCTCACAGCCGCAGCGTTCCTGGCCTTCACCCGTACCTCCGCCGATGCATCACTTATCGAAGTCGGCCTGGGCGGCAGGACGGATGCGACGAACCTGATTGACCGCCCGCTGGTGACGGCGGTGACACGAATTTCGTACGATCATCAGCGATTCCTCGGCGATTCTCTGGCTGCAATTGCCGGAGAGAAAGCCGGCATCTTCAAGCCCGGCTGCCCGGCGGTCGTTGCCGAGCAACCCGAGGAAGCCGTCAGCGAGCGCCTGATCGCGGAGGCCGATCGGGTCGGCGCGGAACTATTCCTGCATGGCCGGGACTGGTGCGTGATCGCGACCTCGGCCGGTTTTCGTTACCACGGACCGGTGCGAACGCTCGAATTGCCGATGCCGGCACTGGCGGGGCGACATCAGCTGATGAATGCGGGCACTGCGCTCGCGATGCTCGATCTGTCCCGGCGCTTTCAGACCGACGAAACGGCGGTGCGTCGCGGCCTCGCGTCGGTGGTCTGGCCGGGCCGGCTGGAGCGTCTCACCGAAGGCGCACTCGTCGAAGTACTCCCTGTGGGTTGGGAACTTTGGCTGGACGGGGCGCACAACGATTCCGGCGCCGCCGCCTTGGCCGATCAGCTTGCCGTCTGGGGGAAGACCGAGCTTGCCCTCGACCTCGTTTTCGGAGTGCGCGCCGACAAGCGCACGGCCGATATCCTGACCCCTCTGACACCTTACGTTTCCAAGCTCCGCGCTGTCGCAATCCCGAGGGACAGCGCGTCGGCGACAGCCGATGCCGCTGCTGCGGCTGCCCGATCCACCGGCATCGCCGATGTGCAACCCGCGGCATCGATCCTGGAGGCTATTCAATCGCTGGTGGCGACTCAATCGCCAGTGGACAGCCGCGCGCCGCGCCGCATACTCATTTGCGGTTCGCTTTATCTGGCCGGTGCGGCCTTGAGGGAGAATGGTTCGGCAATTGCCTAGCGACAATCGCGGCGCGTCGACGACCGTGAGCGGCAGGGGAATATCGGTGTGAGCGGCGGCAGTCAGTCGGCGCTGCTGGGGATCTATCTGCTTCGGCGGGAGGCGCTGAAGCGGTTTCTCATTGCGCGGACCGGCAGCGAAAGCGAGGCCGAAGACCTTGTGCAGGAAATCTATTTCCGACTCGATCGCGAACCGGTTGAGGGTGCTGTCCACAACCCGGCGGCCTATCTCTATAAAATGGCGCTCAATCTGGCGCGCGACCATCGGCGGGAACGTCAGCGCGCCATGGGGCGGGATGGGCTTTGGGCCGAGAGCCGTCGTGTCGTCCTGGGCTCGGAGGCCATCGACGACCTGCCACCTGCGGACATGGCCTACGAGGCGAAACAGCGCCTGAGTCAGGTCATGGCGGCGCTGGACGAGCTGTCTCCTCAGTGCCGTCGGGTCTTCGTCATGCACAAGTTCGAAGGGCTGAGCCACCCAGAGATTTCGGCGCAGGTCGGCATTTCGCGCAGCACCGTGGAAAAACATATGGGCACGGCGTTGAAGCACCTGATCAAACGACTGGGGCGTGCCTGAAATGATTTTTCTCCAGAAATATTGTTGCAAGGCATGGCGGTTCCTCCCGTGCGGCGGCGTCGGTAAGTCGGCGGGCAACGAAAGCATTGATATGGATCAAGTTGCGCACCTGAGGACACGATGGGTTCGCCGTTAGGCTTTGACAGCGATTCGCGACTGAACGCGGCTTCGGTCTGGTATTCCAGGCTGAATGGCGATTCCCACCCGGAATCCGTCTGGGAGGACTTCGCCGCGTGGCTGGCCGCGGATGACGCCAACCGCATCGCGTTCGATCGGGTCGAGGCGCTCTACGCCGAACTCGAGGGCTTGGCGCCGGAGCTTGCCGCGATCGACCGCGCCAGGATGCCGACCTCTTCGAATGTAATCGAATTTTCGGCGCGGCCGCCGCGCCGCCCGTCTTTGCGTGTCTGGCTCGGTGCGGCTGCAACGGTCGCCGCCGCACTGGCGCTGTTCGTGATCGTGCGTATGCCGCTCGTTGGCGAAGAAGCGACCCGGTACACGACCAAAATGGGTGAATCGCGGTCCGTTGCGCTGGCGGACGGCACGACAATCGAAATGAACACCGCATCCACGCTTACTGTTGCGTTCAACGGCCGCGAGCGCCGGGTGACACTGGAACAGGGCGAGGCACTGTTCAGGGTCGGCGCGGATAACGCGCGTCCGTTCCTGGTCTTGGTCGGCGGGCGCGAGGTTCGGGATATCGGGACTGTCTTCAACATCTTGCGCGATCGCGACCGGACAGTCGTTACCGTCGAGTCGGGAAAGGTCATGATCTCGTCTCCGGGCACGGCAACGCCCGATGTGCAACTCGGTGCCGGCGACCAGCTCGCGGCGCGGGACGGCAATGGACAGGTGCTCAATCGTGTCGATCCCGCGCAGGCCACCAGCTGGCGCGACGGGTATCTCACTTACAAGGAAGCCCCGCTTTCCGTGGTCGTGGCTGACCTAAACCGCTATTTCGCGGGGCACATCGTGCTCGCGGACAAGAACACCGGCGTTCACCGTTTCTCCGGTGTTTTGAAGGTTGACGATGAGGACGCCGTGCTGAACCGGCTTGCCCAACTGCTGCCCCTCGTCATCGATCGCAGGGCCGATGGCGAAGTCGGCTTGCGCCTGAAGCGGCAAGGGGATTAAACCTCCGACGATCCGGCGGTACGCCGGCGTTCAATAAAGGTCGGGCGGACTGCTTTACGTGTGGGTTGATCGCCTTCCTCTTCCGGCAGCATGATACGGCTGTCGCCTGTGCGCAGGCATGCCCAATTGGCATTTCGGCTAGCGTTTCTTTGCGCATTGCTCCCTTTTGCGGCGCATGGCGCCGCCGACACCGTCCTCTTTCACATTCCGACCAAGCCGCTCGCTGACGCACTGACCGATTTCGCGTTACAGGCAAAGCTGTCGATCGGCTACGCCGGCGTCGATTTCCAAGATGCGACGTCCAATCCCGTCGATGGCCCACTGCCGCCGGATGAAGCGCTGAAACGGATTCTTTCCGGCACGGGATATGAGGCGATCGCGATCGATTCCGAAACGATACGCATTCGGGCGATTGCCTCCAACGGCGACGACGGCGGCACCGGAAACCGGCGGGCAATCGAGGAAATCGTCGTCACGACCACGCGGCGCGCTGAGATCGCCCAGTCGCTGCCCTATTCGATCGCGGTGGTCACCGGGCAGGATATCGACGATTTCGGCGCCCGCCTCTCGAACGACCTGACGGCGCACGTCGCGGCCCTGTCGGCGACGAATTTCGGCCCAGGGCAAAACATGCTGTCGATCCGCGGCCTGTCGGACAGCTATATCGCCGGCAGGACGCAATCGATGGTCGGCCTCTATCTCGACGAATCGCGATTGACCGACGACGTGGCCGACCCGGGCCTGAGGCTCGTCGACATCGACCGGATCGAAGTGGTGCGCGGTCCGCAGGGCACGCTATATGGTGCGGGTGCGCTGGGCGGCCTGGTTCGCATCATCACGAACAAACCTGATCTCGACCGCATGCTGGGCACAACCATGGTCTCCGGGGCCGCCAGCGAAGCCGGCGATCCGTCTACCGGTATCGAGTCGATGCTGAATCTGCCGCTGGTGCCAGGCGTCCTCGGCTTGAGGGTGGTGGGATACGCACATCGCGACGGCGGCTACATCGATGAAACGCGCCTCGGCCTATCCAATGCCAATCAGACGGATACTTCGGGCGGCCGCGCGGCGTTGCTTTGGCAGATCGTTGACGACTGGTCGGCGACCGCCGGACTGACGGACCAACTGATCCAGGCCGGGGATTCGAACTACTTCCAGGGCGGGCTGCCGTTCCTCGATCGCGCGAATTATTTCACCGAACCGCGGCGCGACCAGTTCCTGCAGAGCAGTCTCACGATTGAAGGAACGCTCGATTGGGCAACCGTCACCAACACGACAGCCTTCACCAAACGTACCATCACCGGCAGATACGATGCGTCGCTCGGCTGGCCGGTCCTGACCGGCTATCCGGTCGGTCCCGCAAGTTCACGCTATACCCGTCGCCTCGAAACGATCACGGAGGAAGCGCGGTTGGTTTCGACGGACGACGGCGACTTCAATTGGACGCTCGGGGGTTTCCTTTCACACCGCGACGAGGCCTTCGAGACCAAATTGAAAGGACCCAACGATATCCCGCAGCCGATTATCGCCCGGCTCCGGCGCCGGGATGATTACGCAAGCGAGGCCGCGCTGTTCGGCGAGGCGACCTACAAGCTGACCGACAGAGTATCGCTCACAGCCGGGGCGCGCGTGTTCTATGCGTCCTTGGACGCGGCAGGCCGCGTCGATCAGCCGACCTCCGGCGAAACGGCTGCAGCGCAGGGTGCCAACCACACGACCGGCTTTATCCCGAAAGTCATCGTCAGCTACCGGCCGACCGACCGGCTGACTTTTTATGCCGATGCAGCGGAGGGTTTTCGTCTGGGCGGGGTGAATATCTACAGCCCCCCGGGCGCCCTCAACGTCAATAACGGCCAGCCCCTGACGTCCGCCGCCAGCGCTTATGTCTCGGATCGTCTGTGGACGTACGAGCTGGGGGCGAAAACCGTCTTCCTCGACGGGCGTCTGATTGTAAACGGTGCGGCGTACTTCACGATTTGGGATTTCATCCAAAGCGACCAAATTCTCAGAACCGGGTCGCTGTTCACGGCAAATGCCGGCGACACGCACGCGCCCGGCCTCGAAATCGACGTCAATTTCCAGGCCACGCGCCATCTTCGGATACAGGCGAATGCATTCTGGACGAATGCGGCAACCATGGATTCCAATCCGATTTTGGTAAAGACGGAAGGGCATTTGCCGGCAGTACCGAGCAACAATTTCGGCATCTCCGGACGTTATGCTTTCGCGCTCGGTGATGACTGGAGCGGATTTGCGACGGTTGAGTATTCCTATGTGGGTCCGGAAACCCTCGGCTTCGACGTCAATTCTCCCAGGATGGGCGACTATTCGAATGTGAACGTTCGCGGCAGCTTCGTTCGGGGCGCATGGGAGGCGACCCTTTATGTCCGTAACCTGACCGACGAGCGGGCGAACGTCTTTGCTTACGGCAACCCGTTCAGCTTCGGCCTGATCGACCAGATGACGCCGCTTCGCCCGCGAACGATCGGCATCGATGTAAGTTACAGCTATTGAAGGCGCGCCGGTTATTGAAGGCCGGTGTGTTGGGCGACTCCACTTCCTGGCGGGTGGCCCGTATAGTTCCGGCTGTGACCAAGCCTCGGGCGGCGAACAGGCCGGCCACATGCGCGGCTTGGCGTGCTTTGGCGTGATGCGCGGGCCTTGGAATTGCCACGAAGCTCCCGTCTGATGGGGATGACGATGACAAAACAGACGATTGCCCTGGTCGATGACGACCGCAACATCCTGACCTCCGTCGCCATGGCGCTGGAGGCCGAGGGTTTTGAGGTGCGTACCTATGGCGACGGCGAGGAGGCCCTGCGCGGTCTGACCGGCCGGCCGGTCTCGCTTGCCGTTCTGGATATCAAGATGCCGCGCATGGATGGCATGGAGCTTCTGTCGCGCCTGCGCCAGACCTCGTCGATGCCGGTCATCTTCCTGACCTCGAAGGACGATGAGCTGGACGAGTTGCTGGGCCTGCGCATGGGCGCAGACGACTACATCACCAAGCCGTTTTCCCAGCGCCTGCTGATCGAACGCATCCGTGCGTTGCTGCGCCGAGAGGAGCATCGCAACGGGAATGTCGGCAGCGAACCGGGGGCGGTGATCGAACGCGGCGACCTGATGCTCGACACCAGCAAGCATCTTTGCACCTGGAAGAGCAAACCGGTGCCTCTGACCGTGACCGAGTTTCTGCTGATCAAGGCATTGGCGCAGCGGCCAGGCCATGTGAAAAGCCGCAACCAACTGATCGACACCGCCTATGGCGAGCATATCTATGTCGACGACCGAACGATCGACAGCCACGTCAAGCGCGTCCGGCGCAAGTTCAAGGAAGTCGATGACGACTTCAACCAGATCGAGACCTTGTATGGTGCGGGCTACCGCTACAAGGAAACCTGACGCCGCGGCTGCGTTCGGTAACACCGCGGTTTCGCCCGTGATTTCGGACGTGCCGCAATGGTGATGATCGCCCGGCGGGATTTGGCGCCGATCACATCCAGCGGACCCGCGCCGCGGATACGACCCCGGCGTATCATGCGGATTTCCCCGCTGACCCTCAGGATCCTGGCGGTCAACATGCTGGCGCTCGCGATCCTGGTCGTCGGCATGCTCTATCTCGGCCAATACCAGGACAACTTGATCCGGTCGCACCTCGAAGCGCTGAAAGGCGACGCTCGGGTCTTTGCCGGCATGGTCGCCGAGGGCGGCGTTACCGGCGGCGACATCAACGGACAATATGCGCTCTCGCCGCGGCCGGCACGCGCGGTGATCCGCCGTTGGGTCGATGCGACCGATGTGCGGACCCGCCTTTTCGATCCTCAAGGCGGCTTCTTCGCCGACAGCCAGACGCTGGACGGCCCGAACGGCACCAGCATCGACTGGCGCATCCTGCCGCCGCCGCACAGTTTCAGCACCAAGCTGGAGGAAGTCAGCGACACGCTCCTCCGCCAGTTCGACACGTGGCCGGGGCGAGGCACATTGCCGACCTATAAGGGTGACGAGCGCACGGCCCCGCTTTCTGCCAATCCCGATCTCGCGACGGCGCTTCAGGGCGAGGTTTCGGGGCGGGTCTGGCTCGATGCCGACGGTCATCTGAAGCTGACCGCCGCGGCCCCCGTGCAGCGACTGAAACTCGTACTGGGCGCGGTACTTCTCAACGGCGACGGTGCCGCGATCGAGGATGCCATCCGCGCGACGCAAATCGATATCGCAAAGGCGTTCGTGGCGGCGCTCGCCGTCACTGTCCTGCTTTCATTTTATCTTGCCGGCGCGATCAGCCGGCCGTTGCGCCGCTTGGCGCAGGCGGCTGAAAGACTGCGCATGGGCACCGGGCGCGAGGATGAAATCCCCGACTTCACCCGCCGGCGAGACGAGATCGGCGAACTGTCGCTGGCGTTGCGCGAGATGACCGGAGCATTGCGCAATCGGATGGACGCGATCGAACAATTCGCCGCCGACGTCGCGCACGAGTTGAAGAACCCGCTGTCGTCGCTGGCCAGCGCCGTCGAGACGGTGGGCCGGGTCAACGACCCGACCCAGCAGCAGCGGCTGCTCGGTATCATCCGGGAGGATGTGACGCGCCTCGATCGGCTGATCAGCGATATCTCCAACGCGTCCCGCCTGGACGCCGAACTGTCGCGCGCCGAGTCGCATCCGGTCGATCTTGGAACGCTCGTGGGGACGCTGGCGGAAATCCACCGATCGATCGACGAAACCCGACCAGGCTTTTCCCGGCAGGTCGATATCGTCGTCGAGGTGCCCGCCGGCTTGGTCGTGCGCGGGCTCGAAAGCCGCCTGGGACAGGTCTTCCAGAACCTGATCGCCAATGCCGTGTCCTTTTCTCCACCGGGCGGGACCGTCCGCGTCGCCGCCGCCCGCTCAAGCGGAAAAGCGACGGTAACCGTGGAGGATGACGGGCCGGGCATCCCCCCGACCAAGCTTGAGGCGATCTTCGATCGGTTCTACAGCGAGCGCCCGTCCAGCGAAGCGTTCGGGACGCATTCCGGCCTCGGCCTGTCGATTTCCAAGCAAATCGTCGAAACGCTTGCCGGTCGTCTCTACGCCGAGAACCGGATGGGCGAGAACGGCGCCGTCGCCGGAGCGCGTTTTGTCGTCGAACTGCCGCTGGCCTGACAGAATTTGACAGGCAGATTCAGCGTGACCACCCTTACATCCCATGCCACCTGCGTCGCCATCGATGGTCACGGCGTCCTGCTCAGGGGGCCGTCTGGAAGCGGCAAATCCGACCTCGCCCTGCGCGTCATCGCTGACGGGGCGCGGCTTGTCGCAGACGATCAGGTCGTTCTCGCGGTCGAGAGCGATGCCGTGATAGGGTCGGCGCCGCCGGCATTGCACGGCATGATCGAGATCAGGGGGCTTGGCATAATGCGTATGGAGGCGGTCGCCCGGGCGCGGATTGCGCTCGTAGCCGACATGACGGCGGCCGAAGCCATCGAACGCATGCCCCAGCCGCGGCGGTGCCGGGTGGCGGGTATAGACCTTCCGATATTCGCAATCGATCCGTTTCAGGCTTCGGCGCCGGCCAAACTGCGCTTCGCCCTCGCGGCGGTCCTCAACCCAGATGTCCTTCAACGATGAGCCGTCAGCGCCGCTTCGTTCTGGTTACCGGAATGTCGGGCAGCGGCCTCGCCACGACGACAAAGGCGCTCGAGGATCTGGGCTACGAGGCATTGGACAATCTGCCTCTCTTCCTCTTCGATCTTCTGCTGCGTGAGGAGGAATCGCGTGACCGCCCGCTTGCGATCGCCATCGACAGCAGGACCCGCGATTTTACGGCGGAGCGCATGCTGTCGGTCCTGACAAAGCTTCGGGCCGCCCCGGGTGTATCGGTCCATCTGGTTTTCGTCGATGCGGACGACGATACGCTGCTGCGCCGCTTTACCGAGACCCGCCGCCGGCACCCGCTTGCGCTTGACCGGCCGATCATCGACGGCATCCATAACGAGCGGACCTTGCTGGCGCGGCTAAAGCTGGCCGCCGATCTGGCGATCGATACGTCGGACCTGTCCATCCATGACCTGAAGCGGATCGTCGCGGGGCATTTCAGCCTGGACAAAACGCCGGAATTGGGCGTGTTCGTCACGTCCTTCTCTTATAAGACGGGCCTGCCGCGCGACGCGGACCTGGTCTTCGACGTTCGCTTCCTGCGCAACCCGCACTGGGATGCCGAATTAAGGGTATTCACCGGCCGCGACCAGCGTGTCGCCGCCTATATCGAAGAGGATCCGGATTTCCAATCGTTTTTCGATCGGCTGACCGGTTTTATCGCCCCGCTCTTGCCGCGTTATCAGATGGAAGGCAAAAGTTATCTGACGATCGCCATCGGCTGCACGGGAGGCAAGCACCGGTCGGTCTATGTTGCGGAACGACTTGCCGCCTGGCTGCGCACACAGGAGGTGCGGGTCGGGCTGAGCCATCGCGAGCTGGATCGGGATATGGGCGAGGAAGGGACGAAGCCGTGAGCCACGGCCACGATCACGGGCGAAGCCATGCCGCCAACCAGGCACGGGTGTCCCGTACCTTTTGGCTGATCACTGGCTTCATGATCCTGGAGGGTGTCGGCGGCTGGTGGGCCCGGTCGCTAACGCTGGTTGCCGACGCCGGCCATATGCTGACCGATGCCGGCGCGCTGGCGCTTGCCTGGTTTGCCGTGCGGGCGATGCAGCGGCCCAGCGATGCCGAGCGATCTTACGGTTACGATCGGTTCTCCGTGCTCGCCGCATTGATAAACGGTCTGTCCCTGATGGCGATCGCGGTCTGGATTGCGATTGAGGCGGTTCATCGGATTCTCGAGCCGGAGGCGGTCAAGGCGGTGCCGATGCTGGTGATCGCCGTTGCGGGCCTTATCGTGAATTCCTCGGCCTTCTTCATGTTGCATGGCGGAGAGAAGGACAATCTCAACGTCCAGGCGGCGCTGCTGCATGTCATCGGTGACATATTGGCGTCGCTGGCGGCGGTGATCGCCGCCGTTGTCATCCTTCTTGCGCCGAACCTGACGATCGCCGACCCGATCCTGTCGGTTGTCGCCGGCACACTGATCGTGCGAACCGCTTTTGCGCTGGTGCGGCGTTCCTGGCACGTCCTGATGGAAGCGACGCCCGAAGGTGTCAGCGTTACGGATATCGCGACCGCGCTCGAGGGCCTTGACGGCGTTGCCGATGTCCATCACGTGCATGTCTGGTCGCTGATGCCGGGCAAACCTCTTATCACCCTGCACGCGCGTGCGCTTTCCGGCTACGCGCATGACGCCGTGCTGGCCGACATCAAGGCCGCACTTGCCGGTCGCTTTCACATCACGCATTCCACGGTGCAGTTGGAAGGCGCATGTGCCGACGAAGACCACCGCGCCCATCCGGGCGGCCAAGACGGCGGTCATCATGGCCATGTGCACGGGCATCAATCGAAACAGGCAGTATAGCGATGATCGGAATCGTTCTTGTCACGCACGGCAATCTGGCGCGTGAATTCCTGGCGGCGATGGAGCACGTTGTTGGACCGCAGGAGCAGGCGCGTGCCGTCTCGATCGGGCCGGATGACGACATGGAAAAGCGCCGCGCGGACATCCTCGCCGCAGCGGCCGAGGTGGACAGCGGCGAGGGCGCAATCCTGCTGACCGACATGTTCGGCGGCACGCCCTCCAACCTTGCGATCTCGATCATCGACCGTGCAAATGTCGAGGTCCTGGCGGGCGTAAACCTGCCCATGTTGATCAAGCTGGCCAGCGTCCGGCGGACTGAAAAGCTTGCCGACGCGGTCGCCCAGGCGCGGGATGCCGGCAAGAAATATATCAGCGTGGCCTCGACCTTGCTGACGGATCAGCTTTGACGGCGGAAGAGGCGGCGGTCCGCCGAACGGTCACCATCGTCAACGAGCGCGGGCTACATGCCCGCGCGGCGGCGAAATTCGTGAAGATGGTCGATTCCTTCACCGCCACCGTAACGGTCGAACGGGGCGGGGTGACCGTCGACGGGCGATCTATCATGGGTCTGATGATGTTCGGCGCCGGCCCCGGCAGCGAATTGCAGCTGAGCGCCACCGGGCCGGATGCCGAGGAGGCCGCCGACGCGCTGTGCGATCTGATCGCGCGGGGCTTCGACGAAGGGATCGCCATTCCCGCCAACTAACGGGCCCGGGTTGCCTGGGCCCCGGCACGCTGGTAGATGCTTGCTGCCTTTCGCTTTCATGGGGTTTTCCAATGGCGCTCGCGACCGACGGCCACGATTACGTAGTTCAGGACATCAGCTTGGCAGGCTGGGGCCGCAAGGAAATTGCGATCGCCGAGACCGAAATGCCCGGTCTGATGGCGACGCGTGAGGAATATGGTCCGTCGCAGCCGCTGAAGGGCGCCCGGATCGCCGGCTCGCTGCATATGACGATCCAGACCGCGGTGCTGATCGAAACGCTGAAGGCCCTCGGCGCGGACGTGCGCTGGGCTTCGTGCAATATCTACTCGACCCAGGACCACGCCGCCGCGGCCATCGCCGCAGCCGGTACGCCGGTCTTCGCGATCAAGGGCGAGAGCTTGGAAGACTACTGGGACTACACCCACCGCATCTTCGAATGGGGTGACGGCGGCGTTCCCAACATGATCCTCGACGATGGCGGCGACGCCACGCTGCTGATCCATCTCGGCCTGCGCGCCGAGAACGGCGACGTAGCCTTTCTCGAAGGCGCTTCCAACGAGGAAGAGGAAGTCCTGTTCGCCGCGATCAAGAAGCGGCTGAAAGAAAAGCCGGGCTTCTATAAGGCTTGCGCCGAATCGATCCAAGGCGTGACAGAAGAGACGACCACGGGCGTCCATCGCCTCTATGACATGCAAAAGGCCGGCACGCTGCTGTGGTCGGCGATCAACGTCAACGACAGCGTCACCAAATCGAAGTTCGACAATCTCTATGGCTGCCGTGAGAGCCTGGTCGACGGCATTCGCCGCGGCACGGACGTGATGATGGCCGGCAAAGTCGCGGTCGTCGCCGGCTTCGGCGATGTCGGGAAGGGCTCGGCCGCGTCGCTGCGCAGCGCCGGCGCTCGCGTGATGGTGACCGAGGTCGATCCGATCTGCGCGCTGCAGGCGGCGATGGAGGGCTATCAGGTCGTAACGATGGACGAGGCGGCGCCGCACGCTGACATCTTTGTCACCGCCACCGGCAATCTCGACGTCATCACGCACGACCATATGCGTGCGATGAAGGACCGCGCCATCGTCTGCAACATCGGCCACTTCGACAGCGAGATTCAGATCGACTCGCTGCGCAACTACAAGTGGGAAGAGGTGAAGCCGCAGGTCGACGAGGTGGTCTTCCCGGACGGCAAGCGCCTCATCGTCCTGTCGAAGGGCCGCCTCGTGAATCTGGGCAACGCCACCGGCCACCCCAGCTTCGTGATGAGCGCCTCCTTCACCAATCAGACGCTGGCCCAGATCGAGCTGTGGCAGAACAACGCCAAGTACGAGAAGAAGGTCTACGTCCTGCCGAAGGCGCTGGATGAAAAGGTCGCCCGGCTGCATCTGAAGAAGATCAACGCCAAGCTGACCGAACTCAGCGACAAGCAGGCCAGCTATCTCGGACTCTCGAAATCTGGCCCGTTCAAGACGGACCACTACCGGTATTGATCCTCGACATATAACCGGGATTCGCCTATCGCCCAGCGATGGGCAGGCGAATCTCGGTGGGCTTAGGCTTGATGGGCTTTCCGTTCTCCGGAGCGGAGGCCTATTGGCGTTGGGTCGATTTCTGCGAGGAAGCCGGGGTCGATTCGATCTGGCAGACCGACCGGCTGATCAGCGAGGAGCCGTATCTCGAAACGCTGACGACGCTGGCGGCGCTTGCCGGGCGCACCCGGCGGCTCAAGTTCGGCATGAACGTGCTGTCGCTGGCACAGCGCGATCCGGTGCTGGTGGCCAAGCAATGCGCCACCATTGACATGCTGTCCGGCGGGCGGCTGCTCCCGGCCTTCGGCATCGGCAGTGACCGGTCGCCGGAATGGGATGCGATGGGACTCGATCCTAAGACACGCGGGGCCAAAACCGATGAGGCGCTCGAAATTATCCGCCGGCTTTGGGCGGAAGACAAAGTCGATTTCGAGGGGCGGCATTACCGGCTGACCGGCGCGACGATTTCGCCGAAGCCGGTTCAACCGGATCTGCCGATGTGGATCGGCGGCTCATCGCCCGCTGCGATCCGCCGGACCGCCCGTTTCGGCACCGGCTGGCAGGGCGGCGCGGAGCCGCCGGCACAAACTGCGCAGGTGATCGCCGGCATCAAAGCGGCGCTTCTGGAGACCGGCCGAACGATCGATGAGGATCACTACGGCGCCGGCTTCCCTTTCCGTTTCGGCAGCGAGCGCGACCCCGAGGTGGTGCCGACGCTTGAGCTGTTCCGAAAGCTCGGCCTCGCCGACCCGCTGACCTATTTCGCCATCGGCGACGCCGGCACGATCCTCGACCGGATCGCGGCCTATATCGATGCGGGCATCTCGAAATTCATTCTGCGCCCATTGGGCGATGGGGACGCCGATCTGATGGCGCAGACGCGCTGGCTGGTCGCTGAAGTGTTGCCGGAGGTCGCCCGGCGCTGGCCGAAAGGCTAGCGCGCCGCCGGCTTGCGGAACGACAGTGCCAGTCGCACCAGGTACACGATCACAATCAGCGCGACGACGATCTTGGTGCCGGGGCCCATATAGGCCTCGACCTCGTCATAGTGCTTGCCCAGGTGATACCCCGCGAGCACAAGGCCGCCCATCCAGATCGTTGTGCCGACCAGCGAGTAGATCAGGAACTTGCCGAGCGGCATGTGCGCGATGCCTGCGGGGAGCGAGATCACGGCGCGGATCGCCGGCACCATACGGCCGAAGAAGACCGAGGCTGCCCCGAACCGGTCGAACCAGTGGAAGACGCGCTGTACTTCATGCGGGGTTACCGTCAGCCAGCGACCGTAGCGTTCGGCCAGGCGTTCGATCCGCGCGCGGCCCAGCACCCAGCCGGCATAATACCAGGGCATCTGCCCGACCATCGAGCCGAGCACCGCCGCGACGATCACCCCCTCGATCGACAGTTCGCCGCGCGCCGCGGCATAGCCGCAGAACGGGGCGACGACCTCGCTGGGCAACGGGGGAAAGATGTTCTCGATGAAGAGGAGCAGGAAAACGCCAAAATAGCCCAGCGTATCGATGAGGCGCTGGAACTGATCGATCATGGCACGCCCTTGCTTGTCGAATACTCGAAATGCAGCGCCTCGCCCGGCCGCGCCACCGCGAAGGCGGCCTGCGCGGCGCACGCGGCTTCGGCGAACCCGGTCAGGATCAGCTTCAGCTTGCCGGGATAGGTTGCGATATCGCCGATGGCGAACACGCCGGGCAGGCTGGTCGCCATCGTCGCCGGATCGACCGCGACATGGAAGCCGTGCAGGCCCAGCCCCCATTCGGCAATCGGGCCCAGTTCCATCGCCAGCCCGAAGAAGGGCAGCAACCGGTCAGCGTGGAGCATGCGCTTCTCCCCGTCCAGCGTCTCGACCTCGACCCCGGTCAGCATGCCGTCGTCCCCGGCGAGGCCGGACAGCTGATAGGGAATCACCATCTCGACCTTTCCGGCCGCCGTCAGCGCCCGCATCTTCTCGACGCTCTCGGGCGCGGCGCGGAACTTGTCGCGGCGATGGACCACCATGACGTGCTCGGCGACTTCGGCCAGCGACACCGCCCAGTCGACCGCGCTGTCCCCGCCGCCGGCGATCACGACCCGTTTGCCGGCGAAATCCTGGCGCTTCTTCACCAGATAGAAGACCGATTTGCCCTCGTAGCCCTCAAGCCCGTCCAGCGGCGGCCGGTTGGGGCCAAAGGCGCCGGCGCCGCCGGCGACGATGACCGCGTGGCAGGCGATGACGGTCCCCGACGAGGTTTCGACCAGATAACCGCTTTCAGTCCGCGTCAGGCTGACGACCTGCTGGCCCAGATGATAGGTCGGCGCGAACGGCGCGGCCTGCTCCGCCAGGCGCTCGATCAGGCCGGCGGCCTCGATCTCAGGAAAGCCAGGAATGTCGTAGATCGGCTTTTCGGGATAGAGCGCGATGCACTGCCCCCCGATCGCGTCCAGCGCGTCGACGACGTGGCAGCTGAGCTTCAGCATGCCGCATTCGAAGATCGCGAACAGTCCCACAGGCCCGGCGCCGACGATGACAATGTCGGTCTGGGTCGGCGTGGCGGGGGGCGCGGATTGGGACATGCGTGCGAAGCGGCTCGTGAAACTGATGGTTGTTAATGTCCCATTGCGGCAGGGCGTTCAACCCCGGCATAAGTTTTGTCATGCAAGCGACGCCGAAGTATCCCGCCGCCATCACGATCGACCTGCCGGACGAGGCAGCGACGGCGGCGCTCGCGCGCCATCTGGCTCCCGCACTTAGGTTCGGTGATGTGATCGCCCTTCATGGCGATCTCGGGGCGGGCAAGACGGCTTTCGCGCGCGCGTTGATCCGCGCTTTAGCGGGTACGGACGAGGAGGTGCCGAGCCCCACCTTCACGCTGGTGCAAAGCTACGACGCGCCGGTCGGGCGGATCTTCCATTTCGATCTTTACCGTATCGCCAACCCCGACGAGCTGATCGAGATCGGGTGGGATGAGGCTTTGGCGGATGGGCTGGTTCTGGTCGAATGGCCGGAACGGGCAGGGCTGCGGCTGCCGACGGCACGCTTCGATATCGACTTTACTTTCGGCGCGTCACCGGGCGCACGGCAGGCGCGGCTGCGCCCGCCGGCGGATCGATGGGATGCCGCTGCTTTACAGCGCGTCCTTGGAATAGAATAGTCGCGCCGGCTGCAGGATTCGGGTGGCAATGGAATCGCAAGACAATGGTACCGCAGGCAAGCAGTTGAAGACCGCCATGGTCTTGGCCGCCGGCCTTGGCGAACGTATGCGGCCGCTCACCCTGGACAGGCCGAAACCGTTGATCGAGGTCGGCGGCAAACCCCTGATCGACTGGACGCTGGATCGGTTCGCGGCGGCGGGTGTCGGCCGGGTGGTCGTCAACACGCATTACAAGGCGGAGATGCTGGAGGCGCACCTTCGGCAACGATCCGATGCGATCGTCATTTCGCACGAGACGGAACGGCTCGAGACCGGCGGCGGTGTCGCCAAGGCGTTGCCCCTGTTGGGCGACGCGCCGTTCTACGTCGCCAATTCGGACAGTGTGTGGCTGGACGGGCCGACGCCCGCGCTTGAGCGGATGATCGCCGCCTGGGATCCGGATCGCATGGACGTGCTGCTGATGCTGATGTCGGCTCCACGGAGCGACTATTACGACGGGCCGGGCGATTTCCTGATGGATCCCACCGGCAGGCTCAGCTTCCGCCCGGACCGCCGGGTCGTCCCCTACGTCTATGCCGGCCTTCACATTGCCAGCCCGCGGATCTTCGCAGGCGCACCGGAAGGCTCTTTTCGCCTGACCAGGCTTTGGCGCGAGGCGGAAGGGAGAGGCCGGCTGTACGGGCTGGTGCATGACGGCGCCTGGTTCCATATCGGCACGCCCGACGCGGTCGAGGCCGCCGACAGCCAACTCGACCCGCGCAACGCCCGCTGGCTGCTGAGGTGAGCGCGCCTCCCAAGGTTTACACAATCCCAGCCGGCATCGCCTTCGCCGATGCGCTCGCGGCGGGCGTCATGGCTCAGGCAGGCGACCCGCTTACGCTGGCTGCGACAACGATCCTGCTGCCGACCCGCCGTGCCGTCCGCGCGATGACCGATGCCTTCCTGCGGGTGAATGACGGCAAGGCGCTTCTGCTGCCGCGCCTGCTGGCGCTGGCCGATATCGACGGCGATTTCGACGGGTTGGGCGCGGACGACATTCCGGCGGCCATCGATCCGCTGGAGCGCCGGCTGATCCTTGCGCAGCTGGTCATGCACCGCCCCGGCGCATTTTCGGTGGCGCCGGACCAAGCAATCCGCCTCGCCGACGCGTTGGCCGATCTGATCGACGAGACGGAATCCGAGCAGATCGATTTTGCCGGGCTGGCAAACCTTGCACCGGAGACATTCGCCGAACATTGGCAGAAGACGATCGAGTTTTTGGCGATCGTCACTGAAAATTGGCCAGCGATCCTTGCAAGCAGGGGTGCGATCGATCCCGCGCGTCGCCGGGTTTTGGCTTTGACCGCCTGTGCCGAAGCCTGGAAAACCGGGCCGCCGGAGGGGCCGATGATCGCCGCCGGCTTCATCGCCGCCGATCCCGCGCTGGCCGACTTCATCGGCACCGTCGCGCACCTGCCGCTGGGGTCGGTTGTCTTGCCCGGCCTGGATCGAGATCTGGACAATGAAGCATGGGATGCGGTCGAACCGACCCACCCGCAATGGGGGCTTAAGACCCTTCTGACCCGGATCGGCGTTGCGCGCGATGACGTCCAGCTTTGGGCCGCCGTTCCACATGCCGCCGTCGATGCTTTGGCGCCGCGCCGTCGCCTGCTAAGCGCGGCGTTGCTTCCTGCCGAGACCACCGCCGCCTGGCCCGGGCTGCGTATCGATCCCACGGCCTGCGGCGGCTTGGCCCGCGTCGATTGCCAAACCATCGGTGACGAGGCGGAAATCATCGCATTGGCGATGCGCCAAGCGCTCGAAACGCCGCAGCGAACGGCGGCACTGGTGACGCCGGACCGCAATCTGGCGCGCCGCGTCGCCGCCGCGCTTCAGCGCTGGGGAATCGCGGTCGACGATTCCGCCGGCCAGCCGCTGGGTGAAACGCCGGTCGGTGTCTGGCTGACCCTGGTGGCGGAGGCAGCGGTCGAGGGGTTTGCGCCACGCCCATTGCTGGCTTTGTTGAAACATCCTTACGCCGCGGCGGGAGCATCGCCAGCGACAACGCGGCGGCGGGTCCGAACCCTGGAACGGCTGGTCCTGCGCGGTCCGCGCCCCGCCGCCGGGCTCGACGGCTTATGTCTGGCACTCGACCAGATTCCGGCTGAGAGATTCATAGAGGAAGAGGATGACAAGGAGGCGATCCGTCATTGGCTTGTCGACCTTGCCGCCCGCACCGCCCCGCTTACCGGTCTGTTCCGCACCGGGACGATCGGTCTCGCAGATCTCTTGATCCGTCACGCGGAAGTCGCCGAAGCGCTGGCCGACACGCCGGAAGAGGCCGGTGGCCTCAGGCTTTGGCGCGGTGATGACGGCGTGGCTGCGGCAGACCTGTTCGCCCGTTTGGCCGGCCCGGCCGGGGACAACCTGCCGGACATCAAGATCGATCGCTATCCCGCCATCCTCAGCGTCCTGATGGAGGGGATTATCGTCCGGCCGCTTTACGGCGCGCATCCGCGCCTGGCGATCTGGGGCCTTATCGAGGCGCGACTGCAAAGTGCCGACCTCACCATTTTGGGCGGCCTTAACGAGGGGACCTGGCCGCCTCTTCCGGGCGACGAGCCGTGGATGTCGCGTCCGATGCGCGCATCATTCGGCTTGCCCCCGCTGGAGGCGCGCATCGGCGCGGCAGTGCAGGATTTCGCCCTGGCCGCTGCGCGGCCTGAGGTGTTGATGACCCGCGCCACCCGGGTGGACGGCGCGCCAAGCGTGCCGGCCCGGTTCCTGTCACGGCTGGAAACCCTGCTTGCTGCGTCGAAGTTGGAAATCCCCAAGCACAACGCCGCGTCCTGGCGTGCCTGGGCCGAAGACATGGACCGGCCAGCCGACTTCGTGCCTTGGCTTCGGCCGGATCCGCGTCCGCCGTATTCGGTGCGCCCGCGCCGACTGTCGGTCACCGCGATCGAAACCTGGCGGCGCGATCCCTACGCCCATTATGCCAGGCGCATCCTGAGGCTTAAGCCGCTCGATCCGCTCGACGCCGACCCCAGCGCGTCGGAACGTGGGCAGTTCGTCCATGATGCCCTGGACCAGTTTATCCAACGCAACATGAGAACCCTTCCGGACGATGCCCTGAACGACTTGATCAGAGCGGGGCATATGGCGTTCGCAGATGCCATCGGCCACCCTGCGGTCGCGGCCTTCTGGTGGCCGCGTTTCGAACGCGTGGCGGCCTGGTTCATCGATTTCGAACGCGCACGGCGGCGCGGCGGTGCCTTCCCGATCGCGACCGAGATCAAGGGTGTGCTAACGGTCGAAACTGCGGGCGCGGATTTCGTACTGGAGGCGACAGCCGACCGGATCGACCGGCTGCCCGACGGGCGGCTGGCGATTATCGACTACAAGACCGGCAAACCGCCGGCGCCGAAGAGTGTGTCCGAAGGCGCCGCGCCTCAACTTCCGCTCGAGGCAGTGATTGCCGAGCATGGCAAATTTCCCGGTATCGCCGCGGCCTCGGTCGGAGAGCTGGCCTATCTTCGGCTTAGTGGGGGTACGGTCCCCGGCGAGTTCCTGCCGGCCCTCGGCAGGGAAGCGCCCGAACCGGCGATCGCCGACGCCTGGGACAAGTTGGTTGCGCTCATCGACCTGTTCGACGATCCGGCGATGCCCTATCGGTCGACGGCACGTGGGATCGATTACGACCATTTGGCCCGGGTCCAGGAATGGATGCTCGGCGCATGATCGTCTCACCCGACCGCCAGCCTGGACGGCGAGCATCCGATCCGACGGTCAGTGCCTGGGTCGACGCTTCGGCGGGCACCGGCAAGACAACGGTCCTGACCTCCCGCGTGCTGCGTCTGCTGCTTAGCGGCGCCGCGCCGGATCGTATTCTCTGCATCACCTTCACGCGCGCTGCCGCCGCGGAAATGTCGAACCGCATCATTCAACGGCTTGGTAAATGGGCGGTGGCGGAGGATGGGGCGCTGTTCGATGAGCTGACCGAACTCAACGGCGCGCGGCCGGATCTCGCGACGCAAACGCGTGCGCGGCAGCTGTTCGCCGCAATCGTCGATGCGCCGGCCGGTTTCCGTATCCAGACCATCCACGCCTTCTGCCAGTCGGTACTCCGCCGATTCCCACTGGAGGCCGGCCTGGCGCCGCATTTCGACCTACTGGACGACCGCACGGCCGCCGAACTGCTGGGTGAGGCGCAGCAGGCCGTATTGGTCGAAGCCGGGCGCGACACCGACGGTCCACTCGGCCGCGCGCTTGCGGTGCTTGTCGAATATATGGACGAGCGCGGTTTCGGATCGCTGATCGAGACAGTCCTGTCGGCGCGGCGACGTTTGGCGCACACGATCGACGCGCATGGCGGCGTCGGGCTCCTGGTCCCCCGTATGTGGCGCGGCCTGGGGTTGGAACCGGGCGAAACGGCGAAGGCGATCCTCGCCGAAGCATGCCGTGATGGCGTACTCGATCGCGCCGGCTTGAGCAGCGCCTGCGATGCCCTTTCGGCTGGCAGCGCCACCGACCAGAAACGCGCCGCCGGCATCGCTGCCTGGCTCACCGCGCCTGATCGCGCCCTGAAGTGGGCAGATTATATCGCCTGTTTCCTGACCAAGGATGGTCAACCCAGCGGGACTTTCAGAAAAACCAAGGCGCACGCAAAGGTCGCGGATATCCTCGATCCCGAGGCGGACCGGTTGGTCGCCGTGCTTGAGCGGCTCCGTGCCGCCGCGACGGCTGCGGCCACGGAAGCGATGCTCACCGTGGGCGGCAGAATTCTGGAGCATTACAAGCGCGAAAAACAGAATCGCGCTCTGTTGGATTATGACGACTTGATCGACGTCACCCGTCAGCTGGTCGAAACCGACGCCAGCTGGGTTTTGTACAAGCTGGATGGCGGCATCGAACATCTGCTGGTCGACGAGGCGCAGGACACCAATCCCGATCAGTGGGGCATCATCAAGGCCCTGGCGGGCGAGTTCTTCGCCGGCAAGGGCGCGCGCGAAGCCAACCGAACGATATTCGTCGTCGGTGATCGGAAGCAGTCGATCTACAGCTTTCAGGGTGCCGATCCGGCGGTTCTGGCGCCAGTGCGGGCGCATTTCGAACAGCAGATCAAAGATGCCGGCAGGGATGAAAATTCCGGTAGGGATACGGGCAGGAAACTCGAATCGGTCGATCTTACGAAATCCTATCGCTCGACCGATCCGATCTTGCGTCTGGTGGATGCTGTGTTCGCCAATCCATCCGCGAGAGACGGCGTGCACGAGGGGCCGGACAGACTGGTTCATGACCTTCACCGCGTGGAGGCCGGCGGGCTGGTCGAACTTTGGCAACCATTTGGCCCAGTGGAGGTCGACGAAGAGCCGGCGCTTGGTCCGCACGACGAAGTACCGGCGGTGCAGGACCCGGAAACGCAGCTTGCCGTCCGCATTGCCAGAACGATACGCGACTGGTTGGACCGAGAGGAGCCGTTGGCGCCTGGGGGCAGGCCGGTTACTGCCGGCGATGTCATGATCCTCGTACGCCGGCGCACGCGGTTCGTCGGCCCGATGGTGCGCGCGCTGAAGGCGCTGAAGGTTCCGGTGGCTGGCGTTGATCGTCTGGCCTTGACCGAGCCGCTGGCGATCCGCGACCTGATGGCGTTGGGCCGGTTCCTGCTGCTGCCCGATGACGATCTGACGCTCGCGTCACTTTTGAAGTCGCCGCTGATCGGTATCGACGAAACCGGCCTGTACGATCTGGCCTATGGCCGCAAGGGCACGCTATGGAATGCGCTGCTCCGGGCGTCGGAACGGGACGCTGTACGGTTCGAGCCGGCGCGAGCGTGGCTGTCCGCGCTGCTGGACAAGGTCGATTTTGTCCGTCCGTTCGAATTGTTCGCCGGCGTTCTGGCCGCGCCATGCCCAGGCGATACGCAAGGCAGTGGCCGGCGCGCGCTGCACCGTCGCCTCGGCCCGGACGTGCTGGATCCGCTCGACGAGTTCCTGTCCGCCGCCCTGGATTACGAGCGCGGCCATACCCCGACCTTGGAAGGCTTCGTCGGCTGGCTGGAGGCCAGCGACGCCGAGATCAAGCGCGAGTTGGCCGGTCGCGGCGATGCGGTCCGTATCGTCACCGTTCACGGTGCGAAGGGATTGGAGGCGCCGATCGTCTTCCTGCCGGATACGATGCAGGTGCCCGCCCCCAACATTGGGCCACAGCTCCTTTGGGCAGAAGCGGGAGACGACTCCCGCCCGATTCCCTACTGGTCACCGCGCGCCGATCTGCGCCCGCAGGTCTGCGCCAACCTGATCGCCGCCAATGCACTATCCGGCGATCGGGAATATCGACGTCTACTCTATGTCGCGCTCACGCGCGCGCAGGATCGCCTCTACGTCGCCGGCTGGCATGGCAAGCAAGGGCTCAAACCCGGGCACTGGTACGGGCTGGTCGAAGAGGGCATGCGCGCGCTCGGCGCAGTTCAGATCGGCAGTGGCGAAGACGCGGTGCAGCGCCTCGACTATCCAGGCGCCGGCATCCACGCAGTACGCTCCGAAACGCGTATTCTCGCCGTCGAGCCCCTTCCCGGCTGGGCGCGGCAGCCTCCTCCGCCGGAACCGCGCCCTTTCGTGCCATTGACTCCGTCGCGCATCGAATTCCCTGGCTCGGTCGATCCCGCCGTTTCGTCACCGGCCTCGCCCGGAGGCGCACAGCGTTTCCGACGTGGTCTCGCCGTCCATCGTTTGCTTCAGCTTTTGCCGAACGTCGCGCCGGCCGACCGTGCGGCCAGGGTCGATCGGCTGTTTCCGGAACTGGATGCGAATGTGCGGGCGGCACTCCTGAGCGAGGTGACGGCCGTCATCGATGCGCCGGGGTGTGTGAAACTTTTCGGCCCCGGCTCGCGCGCCGAGGTGCCGATCGTCGGCCGGATCGGCGTGCGCGGCGTGACCGGCCGGATCGACCGGCTGCTGGTCGAGCCGGGGCAGGTCACCATCGTCGATTTCAAGAGCAGCCGCCTGCCGCCCGGCGGTCCGGATGACGTGCCTGCCGCCTATCTGGCGCAGATGGCGGCCTATCGTGCGATCCTGAGGCAGATCTATCCGGACCATCGGATCGGCCTGGTCCTCGTCTGGACCGACGGCCCCGCCGTGACGACGCTCGATGAGGAAAAACTGGACCCGTACGAGACATATCTGGCATCTGTCCCGGACACGGCTACGGCGCCCGGTGCCGCTTGACCTGAGGACACGCCTCCCCATACTTCAATGACACGTTTTAGGAGTGTGATTCCGTGACCACCGCCGTTACCGACGATACCTTCGAAACCGCCGTTCTGAAGTCCGAGACGCCGGTTCTCCTGGACTTCTGGGCCGAGTGGTGCGCCCCGTGCCGCGCCATCGCGCCGATCCTCGAGGATATCCAGCGCGACAAGGGCGATAAGCTGACCGTCGCCAAGATCAATATCGACGAAAACCCGGGTGTGCCGTCTAAATACGGCGTGCGCGGCATTCCGACCCTGATGCTGTTCAAGGGCGGCCAGCTTGCCGCGACCAAGATCGGCGCGCTGCCGAAGGGCGCGCTCTATGAGTGGATCGACTCGGTCCTTTAAACCGCTCTAGTTCTCATGTCCGGCGGCATCGAGCAGGCGCTCGATGCCCGCGCGGATTTCCGCAAGCGCCGCATCGATCGTCTGTTCCCGCGAGGGACCGGCACCGGCGGCGCTTAGCTTTTCGGCTGCCTCGGTCAGACGATTGAGCGGGCCGGACAACACCTGCTCGAAGGCCAGGGCCAGCGTGGCGCTGTCGAGGTTCGGTGCGGCGCCAGCCGTGGCGGCTACCGCGGTGGGGGCGGCTGCGCCGAATGCCTGCATCGAAGCCAGCGGGCGCATCGCTGCCGTCGCGTTGCCGACCGTCGATCCGACCAGCGGTCCCAGCCCGGTTTGCGCCAGATAGCGGGCAACGGACACGATCAGCCAGCCGGTTGCCCCCGCCGCCAAATCCAGGTCCCAGCGTCCCGCCGAGGCATAGTCGATCAATGCCAGCGCGATGCCTTGTCCGGCGGCCAGTGCCGGCAGGGGGGCGAGGGTCCGACGCAGGGTCAAGCGATCCAGCCAAAGCGGCGCGAGCCCCGTCAGTAGATGGGTATCCACCACAACGCGGCGTTCGTCGCCGTTTTCGATGGGCAAGAGCGCAATCATTGCCTCGGCGTGGTCCGCTACCGCCGTCGGCGCAAAGGCCGCCCGCCAGTCAGCTGCATTCCAGGTGCCGGCCAGCGCGGGATCGCGGCGAAGCGCGCCGAGGCGCATGCGCGCCTTCAGAACCTCGATGCCGCCACCGATCAGCGCGATCAGCGATGCCACGGCGGCGAAAGCGGAAACGCCGGCGGCGATCGACCATGCGAGCCTGGGAACCCATGGCACTACAAGGGAAACCAGATGCGACCGCTCCAGCCCAAGGGCGGCGATCGTCGCGGTCCATTCCAGCCGCAGCGCTGCAAAAAGGGCGGGGCCGGCAATGAGGCCGGCGACAATCGCAGCTACGCGGGAAATCATGAGCGGTCACCTGTGATTTTGTTCACTCGGGCGCAGTTCGACGAGTGCAACGGTAAGAAGTTTCGGCTCGCTACCCGTGCGTCAAGTCGATCAGGGGCGACGCGCCAGTCAAACGCGGTGGCGATCTCATCGAATTTCATACTTTGGAAGTTGAACATTTGGCGCTAAACCACAGTGTGCGAATGATCTTTGCCTGACTACGGCGCAACTGATATACATGCAAAATAATAGCATTCTACGACGAATCATGCGTCTCAGTCGGCTCTTCCCAATCTGTTTGGCGCTCGCTTTGGCAGGGTGTGGATCCTCCGCGCCTTCCGACGCGATCGTCGAGTCGCGGGCATCGACGGCGATCTATCATATCGGACCGCTGGACCAGCTTGAAATCTTCATTTGGCGCATGCCGGAACTGTCGCGCGGCGTCACCGTGCGCCCGGACGGACGGATTTCGGTTCCGCTGATCGACGATATGGTCGCCACCGGCAAGACGCCGACACAGCTTGCACGCGATATCGAAACGCAGTTGAAAAAGTTCGTTCAGGACCCCACGGTAACTGTGATTGTCGGCGGCTTTCACGGTCCGTTCGACCAGCAGGTGCGCATCGTGGGCGAGGCCACGGATCCGCAGGCGATTCCGTATCAGGCCAATATGACGGTCCTTGACGTCATGATCGCGGTGCACGGGCTCACCAAGTTCGCCGCCGGCAACCGCGCCGAGTTGATACGCAACGTTAACGGCAAGCAGGCGGTTATTCCGGTCAGGATCGACGACCTGATCAAGGACGGCGATATCAACGCGAATGTTGCAGTGCAACCGGGGGACATATTGCTTATACCGCAGGCTTGGTTCTAATAGGTCATGGGTTCGCTCAAGGTCCTCATATTCCAGTATGCGCGCGATATCTGGCGCCGTCGCTGGTTTGCCATTGGGGTGGCTTGGGCCATATGCCTGGTCGGCTGGCTCGTCGTCTCGCGCATGCCGGACGTCTATGAATCGAGCGCCCGGGTCTACATGAACGCCGATGAGGCTCTGACGCCTCTGTTGCACGGTATTGCCGTGGAAAGCGACGTCGACGCCCGCCTAGAGCGCATGCAGCGTACATTGCTCAGCTCAAGCAACATGAAAAAGCTGATCCGCATGACCGACCTGGATTCCCGGGTAAAGGACAATTCGGATCGCGAGGCGATGGTTGCGCAACTCCAGAAGAGCATCCTGATCAAACCGCAGACGCGTAACCTGTTCACGGTCAGCTACAGCAGCACCGATCCACAGCTTGCTGCGAGTGTCGTATCGAACGTGCTGTCGCTGTTTATGGAATCCGGCCAGGGCGAATCCCGGTCCGACATCAACAGCGCCCAGCGCTTCCTGCAGACCGAAATCGACCGTCTCGAGACGCAGCTGCGCGAGGCGGAACGCAAGAAGTCGGAATTCCAGACCCGCTATTACGACCTTCTGCCCAGCGCGGAAAACGGCGGTTCGCGCCTGGAGCAGGCGCGCGCCGACGTGCAGAAGATCACCGAGGACCTGAACGACCAGATTGCCGAGCGCGACAGCCTGCAGAAGCAGCTCGACGCGCAGCAGCAATACGAGGCCGTGGAAAAGCCGTCGAGCGCTCCGGCCGGCGCCGAGGGGCTCTCGACCGCGCCGCAGACGCGCCTGGCGCAGCTGAAGACCCAGCTTGAGACCGAACGGGCGACCTATACCGACCAGCATCCGGTGGTGATCGCGTTGAAGCATCAGATCGCCGGCCTTGAGGCCGAGATCGCCAAGGCCAAGGAGCAGAAGAAGCCGTCGTCCGGGCCGACAGCCCAGAACATCGCCAATCCAGTCTATATCGAAATGGCGCGCCAGCTCAGCGAGAAGGAAACCAAGATCGCCTCGCTCCGCCGCCGTCTGGTCTCCTCCGAAGAGGATCGCGACAAGATCGAAGACGAGGCGCGCCGCGCCCCCGGCGTTGCCGCCGAGTTCCTGAATCTCGATCGCGATTACGAGGTCGTCAAGAAGAACTACACGGAACTTCTGGCCCGGCGCGAGTCGGCGCAGATCGCGGAGAATGCCGAAAAGAAGGGCGACAAGATCGACATGCGCACGATCGATGCGCCTGAGGTGCCTTCGCTGCCATCCTCGCCGAACCGGCCGCTTTTCCTGTCGATGGTGCTGGCGGCTGGGTTCGGGGCGGGAATCGGCGTCGCCTTCGTTCTCAGCCAGATCGACAGCTCGTTCTCGACGACGACCGCGCTGCAGTCTCTCGGCCTGCCGATCCTGGGGAGCATCTCGGTCATCAATTCGTTCGACCGCAAGCCGCGCTATTGGTTCCTGAGTACCAAAGTGTTCGCAACGGCCTGCGTGATGCTGTTCGTGATCTATGGTGGCTTGCTACTGGTCTTCATCGGCCAGCATCATAAGGGCGCCTGATGGCTGGAAACCGCTTCGACATGATCGAGCGCGCCGCGGCGCGGTTGCGTGGCGCGACGCCTCCGGCGACGACCAAGCAGCAGATCGTGGATCAACCGCAACAGCCCCCGGCTTTCGTCCAGCCGCAGCGAGCCGCGGCTGCGGCACCGGTCGAGGTTGCGCCGCCGGTTCAACCGCAGATCGTCGATCGACCTGCGGCTGCGTCCCGCGTACCGCTCAACCCGTTGGGACCCACTCGTCTCGCCGGCGTGGCGCCGCCCGTGCCGGTGGTGGAGAAATCTGGAAAGACCAGTCGCACGGTGGTTCTGGACACGGCGCGTCTCGCGCTGGCGGGCACGGTCGATTGGAATTCCGATCGTACACCGGTGATGGAAGAGCTGCGGCTGATCAAGCGGCGCCTCCTGCGCAAGGCCTTCCCCGAAGATCGCCAGGACAACTCCATCTCACACCTGGTCATGATCACCAGCGCCAAGCCGCGCGAAGGCAAGACGTTCACCTCGACCAACATCGCGATCTCGATCTCGATGGAAGAGGACTACAATGTCCTGCTGGTCGACGCCGACATTCGCCGCCAGGCGCTACGGCAGAATCTGGGGCTCGAGGCCAACCAGGGCTTTGTCGACCTACTGCTGAACCCCGGTCTCGACATGGCCGATGTGCTGCTGCGCACCAACATCCCCCGGCTCAGCGTTTTGCCGGCCGGCACGATGAGCGACCGTGCGCCGGAACTGCTCGCCAGCGCGCGCATGCGCGACCTGATCGACGACATGGCGCGGCGCTATCACGACCGCATCATCCTTTTCGATACCGCTCCCTGCCTTGTCAGCAGCGACGCCGCGACCCTGGCCGCCCATGTCGGCCAAATCGTGTTCGTCGTCGAGGCGGAACAGACCCAACAACACGAGATCATCGCAGCTCTGAACTTGATCAGCGCTTGCCCGGATATTTCCTTTATCCTGAACAAAGCGCAGCCTCTCGCGACCACGTCGTATGGCGGCTACGGCGCCTACTGAACACAAACAAGCCGGACCGGGCGTGGATGGATGCGGTCGCCTCCCTGAATAACGTTCGACAGGCGTGGCGCGATGCCGGCCGCCCATTCGCTTTTGGTATCGCCGCGTCGCTGCTGGCCGGCAGCGCGCTGGCGGAGCCCGGACTCCAGCTGACGCCGTCCATCGGCTTTCAGGAGACCATTACCGACAACAGCGCAGGCGGTGGGGCCAGCAAGTTTGAAACCGTCTCGCAGATTTCGCCCGGCATCGCCGTGCATGGCGAGACGCCTTATCTGACGGTCGACGGCGACTACACGCCGACCTACAACAAGTTCAACACGCATTCCTCGCCCGACCGGCTTGACCAACAGCTGAACGTTAACGGCACCTTCAAGCCGATCGAAAATGTACTGACCATGGATTTCCAGGCCTTCGCCCAGCAGGCCGCCGGAACCGGCAACTTCACCAATGTCGCCGGGGCGCTCGTGCCCTCCGTCGACCGGTTCCTCTACTACACGGCTGTCGCCTCGCCCCATTACTCGACCCATTTCGGCAGCGTGGCGACCTTCGACGCCTATTACCGCCTGACTTCGACCAATTCTAGCGACGAAGGCATTCACCCCGACAACCGGCCCTCCGCTTCCACCAACTCGCTCGGCCAGAACGCTGAAATCGCAATCGCCTCGACGGACAGTCTCGGCCGCCTGGGTGTCAGGCTCGATCTCAATTACGGCTCTACCTCGGGTTCGGGCCAGAATACCGCGTCGACCAATTCGGCATACGTGATCGGGACCAGTTTTCATCTGGACCGCACCTACCAGCTGACCTCGTCGATCGGCTATGAGACGATCGACTATCCGAGCGAAGGCACGACCAAGGGCTACAGAAGCCAGGGCACCACCTGGAGCATAGGCGCCACCATCACGCCGAATTCGCTGAGTTCGATTTCCGTGGGCTACGGGCTGAGCCAGGGGTCTTATAATCCCAGCCTTCAGGTCGGCTACGCACTCGGTCCGCGCACGAACCTGGTCATGAGCTATGTCGTTTCGGTCCAGAACCAGCTGACATCGACCGTGCAGAACCTGCGTTTCCTGACCTACGATCAGTTCGGAAACGCCATCGACAGCCGGACCGGCTTGCCGTTCAGCGGAGTCAATCAGACTTTCGGTTCCCAAAACGTCCTGTTCCGTGATAAGCCCGCTCTGATTACGCTGTCACATCAGCTTTTTAGGTCGGGTATCACGCTGACCGCGAATTACGAAACCCGTGAATCGCTTAGCGAGCCGAAGCAATCCGATCGGGCATGGGGTTTATCGGTGAATTATAACCGCGACTTTACGCCATTGATCCAAGGAAGCATCGGCGTCGGTTTTACCAGCCACGTTTCGTCGGTTCTGGGCGTCACCGAACATGTAAAAAACTACAGTGCGACGGCGTCGCTGTTCTATAAGCTGAGCGACACGGCGACTGCGACGCTGACCGAGACATATTACGGCCTGGCGTCGGACGTTCCGGTGGACACTTATTCGAATGAGCAGCTGACGATCGGGATCAGGAAGTCTTTTTGAGATGTATGCCGAGTATTACAATCTAACCGGCTTACCATTCCAGCTTACGCCGGATTCACGGTTTTTCTTCGAAAGCAGCGTCCATTCGAAAGCAATGGCGCACCTGACCTACGGGCTGAACCAGGCGGAGGGGTTCATCGTCATCACCGGCGAGGTCGGTGCAGGCAAAACGACCCTGGTTGAGCATCTCTGCTCGACCCTCGATCCGCAGCATTATATCATCGCCAAGATGCTCACGACCCAGACCGGGGCGGACGACACGCTGCGGCTGGTGGCGAGCGGATTTGGCTTGCAACCCGACGGACTGACCAAGGGCGAATTGCTCAGGCGGTTCGAAGAGATGCTGGTTTCCAATTTCAACCAGGGCCGCCGCGCGCTCCTGGTGGTCGATGAGGCGCAGAATCTGACGGTGCCCGCGGTCGAGGAGCTGCGGATGTTGTCCAACTTCACGGTCAACCATTCGCCGCCGCTGCAAAGCTTTCTGCTGGGCCAGCCTCAGTTCCGCGCGATCATGGCGCTGCCCGAACTGGAGCAGCTTCGCCAGCGGGTACTCGCTTCATTTCATCTGGGGCCGCTGACCGAGACCGATACACGGGCTTATATCGAACATCGGCTGAGCCTGGTTGGATGGAAGAACGACCCCAGCTTCACCGACGGCGCGTTCGCCCAGATTTACAAGGACACCGGCGGCATCCCGCGCAAGATCAACGCGCTGTGCTCCCGCCTGATGCTGTTCGGCTTCCTTGAGGAAACGCATGCGATCGACGAGGAAACCGTCACCCAGGTCGCCGACGAGTTGAGGAGCGAACTGGGCGGTGTCGTTGAAGGCGCCGCCGCAACAAGCGCTGTCCCTGCGGCGCCCAGCGCTGATGTGGCCCAGTTTGACAAGCGCCTCGCGCAGATCGAAGCGAAGATGGACCGCAATGAGCAGGCGATCAAACGCGCGCTCGCGCTCATCGCCTCGCGGATCGAGAAAGATTCGGGATGATCGCGGCCGAGCGGCGGGCCGGCGTGACGACGGTCGTTCCGCCATCGGGTGAGGCGCCTTCGGCCTTGCGGGTCGATATGCGGGGCCTGCCGGTGAACGCGATGTCGGTCGATGTCGAGGATTATTTCCAGGTCCAGGCCTTCGCCGACACGATAGATCGCAAGGATTGGGACAAATTGCCGTGCCGGGTCGAACGCAATGTCGACCGGCTGCTGCAGGTCTTCGGAGATGCCGGCATCAAATCCACGTTCTTTACATTGGGCTGGGTCGCCGAGCGCTACCCCGACCTGATCCGGCGTATCGTTGCCGGAGGGCATGAGCTGGCCAGCCACGGCTGGGACCATACCCGCGCGGATTCACAGACGCCGGAGGCATTCCGCGCCGATATCGCACGGACCAAGACGCTGCTGGAGGATATAGGCGGGGTCGAGGTTGTGGGCTATCGCGCCGCGACCTTTTCGATCGGGCCGAAGAATTACTGGGCATTCGGCGCGCTGGCGGAGGCGGGCTATCGCTACAGCTCCAGCCTCTATCCGGTGAAGCACGACCTTTATGGCGACACCACCGCCTCGCGCACGCCGTTCCATCCGGACGGCCAACCGATCCTGGAAGTACCGATGACGACCGTTCAGTATTTCGGGCGCAACTTCCCTTGTTCCGGCGGTGGCTATTTCCGTCTGCTGCCCTATTGGCTGTCGCGCATGAACATGCGACGGGTGAACACACACGATCGCCAGCCCTGCATCTTCTATTTCCACCCCTGGGAAATCGACCCGGAGCAGCCGCGGCAGGCGAATGTCGGCGCCAAATCGCGGTTCCGCCACTACACCAACCTGGACCGCATGGAGGGCCGGCTGAAACGCCTGCTCGGCGAATTCAGCTGGGATCGGATGGATCGGGTTTTCCTGGGGCGCAACTAGACCGCCATGGATACCGCCGTTGCGACACAGGTCTCGGTCCAACCCCTGACTGACGCCGATTTCGCACGTTGGGACGCGTTCGTCCTGGCAACACCGGCGGCGACCTTCTGTCACCGCGCCGGGTGGAAACGCGTGATCGAGCGCGCTTTCGGTCATCGCAGCCACTATGCGTATGCGGAGCGGAACGGCGAGATCACCGGCGTTCTGCCGCTGACCGAAATTCGCTCCCGTTTGTTCGGGCACGCGTTGGTGTCCAGCGCCTTCCAGGTCTATGGCGGGCCTGTCGCGACGGACGAAGACAGCCGCCGGGCGTTGGTCAACTATGCGACCGGGCTGCTGTATTCGACAGGTGCCGATCACCTGGAGTTCCGCTCGATCGAGCCCACGACGCCTGGCTTCCTGGTCAAGGAGGGACTTTACGTTACGTTCCGCCGGGAAATTTCGGGTGACCACGAAGCGAACATGAACGCCATCCCGCGCAAGCAGCGCGCGGTGGTGCGCAAGGGCATCGCCAACGCATTGACCATCCGCGTCGGGCACGACTGGCGCACCCTGCACCGCATCTATGCCGAGAGCGTCCGCAATCTCGGCACCCCGGTCTTTTCGGCCAAATATTTTGCCATCCTGTGCGAGGAGTTCGGCGACGATGCCGAAATCCTCGTGGTCGAGGACCAAGGATCGCCGATCGCGGCGGTGCTCAGCTTCTATTTCCGCAATGAGATACTGCCCTATTACGGCGGCGGCACGCCGGCGGCGCGCACCCGCGCCGGCAACGACATCATGTACTGGGAGGTCATGAAGCGCGCGGCCGACAAAGGCTGCCGTCTCTTCGACTTCGGCCGCAGCAAGGAAGGCACCGGCGCCTACAATTTCAAGAAGAACTGGGGCTTCACGCCGACGCCGCTCAATTATGAGTTCAAGCTGCGGATCGGCAACGCGATTCCCGACGTCAACCCGCTGAACCCGAAGTACAAGCTGATGATCGACACCTGGAAGCGGCTGCCGCTCCCGCTGGCCAATGTCATCGGTCCGTTCATCGTTAAGAACCTCGGATGAGTACGGTCACGCTGAACATGGCCGGTACAGGCGCGTCCATCCGGCGGCTTTGGGGCGTCGCCATCGCCGTGCTTGTCGCCGGTACGCTTGGTTTCGGCATCGCCTTCTTCGAAGAAGCGAAACGGGCTTTCGAGGTTTGGGACGAATCGACTGCCTATAACCATTGCTTCCTGATCCTGCCGATCGTCGCCTATCTGATCTGGGAGCGATGGCGCGCGCTCTATGCTCGCGCGCCGGAGCCGACCTTCTGGCCGTTTGTCGCCATGGTGCCCGTCGGGCTGGTCTGGCTGTTCGCCGACAACGCGAAGATCATGGAGGGGCGGCAGCTCGCGGCGATGACGCTGTTCGAGTTGTTCGTGTTTGCGCTGTTGGGCCGAAAGGTCTGGCGGGTTGCCGCCTTTGCCCTGCTCTATCTCTACTTCCTCGTGCCGGCCGGCGCTTTCGTCACGCCGGCCTTACAGACCTTCGCGGCCCGCTTCGCCGTCAAGGGTGTCGAGTTGCTCGGCATACCGATTTATTCGGACGGCTATAACATCGAGGTTCCGGGTGCAAAGTTCGAAGTGGCAGAGGCCTGCGCCGGCCTGCGCTTCCTGATCGCCTCGGTCGCGCTCGGCACGCTTTACGGCTACACGATGTATCGCAGCTGGAAACGACGGGTCGCATTCATCGTCGTCTCCATCGTGGTCCCGATTATCGCCAACGGATTCCGTGTGCTCGGCATCGTCGTGCTGGGCTGGATCCTGGGCAACGCCCAGGCGGCGGTGGCCGACCATCTTATCTATGGCTGGGTATTCTTCTCGTTGGTCAGCCTGATCCTGATCCTCCTCGGGCTCCCTTTCCGGCAAGCGGTGCCGGCCTTCCCGGTGACGCCGGTCGAGCCGCGCGACGCCGGCCGCCAGCAGATCGGCATAGCTGTGGTTGGCGGTGTTACGATCCTGTTTGTCATCGTGCTGACCCGGCCGTTTGTCGCACACGGGCCGCTCGGCCTCGCGATGGGCGCGGCGGCGTCCGCGCTCAAGCATATGCTTGGACATTGATGGCCGAAGAGCCGCTCAGCGTCGCGGTTCGTCCGGTCGACAACCTTCGCGCCCTGGCCTCGGTCTGGACCGATCTTGAGGCGCGCGCCGACGGATCCTTCTTCCAGTCCTGGGCCTGGACGGGCTGCTTGGCCGAGGAACGCTTTACCGATCCCTGGCTCGTCTCTGCCCATCGCGGAGAAAAGCCCGTGGCGCTGGGCCTTCTGAATCGCGCGGCGCGCCATCCGCTCAGGCTCGATCGCCCGCTCTATCTCGGTGAAAGCGGCGTTCCGGCGATGGATTCGGTCTTTGTCGAACATAACGGACTCCTGATCGCACGGGGTGAAGCTGCCGATCTGGCCGACCGGTGCTGGGCCGCACTCGCCGGGGTGATGTTCAAGGGTGGCCGCTGGGTTCTGGGCGGGGTTCCGCGCAGCGTATGTCCGACGCTTCCCGTTACGGGCACCATCCATGTCCGCGCGCACCGGCCGGTCCCCTATCACGAGCTGTTGCGCACGCCGGCGCCGGTGCTCGACAGGCTCAGCTCGAACGCCCGCCAGCAATTGCGCCGTGCGCTTCGGAGCTGGGAGGCGATTGGGCCGCTGCGGCTCGAGATCGCCCGCGACGAAACCGAGGCCGAAAATTACCTGACCGCGCTGAAAGGGCTGCATCAGCGCTACTGGACGGGCCGGGGAAAACCCGGCGCGTTCGCCGAACCGTTTTTCGAGCGTTTCCATCGCGCGCTCATCCGCCGGACCGGCATCGATCAGTCGGTGGATCTGATCCGTGTCACGGCCGGCGCCCATGTCGTGGGCTATCTCCAAAATTTCGTGCACGGGGGCTGGGTCGCGGCCTATCAGAGCGGCTTCGATTTCAGCCCCGAGGTCGAGCGGCTGAAGCCGGGAATGGTCTGCCACCTGCTTGCCATGGAGTACTACCGGCAGGCCGGTATGCGGACATACGATTTCCTGGGAGGAGAGGCGCGTTACAAGCGGACCTTCGCCAATGCCGAGACCGAATTGCTGTGGATCGAGGTACGGCATAAATCACCCTGGCTTTTCGGCCGCCGCAAGGCTGCCCCGTCCTATACCGCACAGGCGGGCTAGCGTGGCCCAGTCAGCAAAGCCCATCCGTCTCGTGACCTATTCCTCGCTGTATCCGAACGCGGCGCAGGGCAATCACGGCGTCTTCGTCGAGAACCGGCTGCGCCATCTGATCGCCAGCGGCGCGGCGGTCAGCCGGGTGGTGGCGCCGGTGCCGTACTTCCCGTTCAGGTCACCGCGCTTCGGCAGCTACGCCAAGTTCGCGCAGGTGCCGGTTTGGGAGGAACGGCACGGGCTGACGGTGCACCATCCGCGCTTCCCGCTGATCCCGAAGGTCGGCATGAATCTCTCGCCCCTGATGATGGCGATGGCCACGCTGCCGGCGGTTCAGGCCGCGATCAGGGCGCAAGGCGGCATCGATATCCTGGACGCGCACTATCTGTATCCCGACGGTGTGGCCGCGACGATCATCGGCCGCTGGCTGAACGTTCCCGTGGTGATGACCGCGCGCGGCACGGATGTCAGCCTGATCCCGAAATATCCGGTGCCGCGACGCATGATCCAGAAGGCCTGCGCGCGGGCCGCCGGCATCATCACGGTCAGCGCCGCGCTCAAGGACGGGCTGGTCGGCATGGAGGTCGATCCGGCGAAGATCACGGTGCTGCGCAACGGCGTCGATCTCAAGCTGTTCCGGCCGCGCGACCGGCAGGCGACGCGCAAGCGGCTGGGCCTCACCGGTCCGACACTGATCTCGGTCGGCCTGCTGATCGAGCGCAAGGGCCACCATCTGATCGTCGAGGCGATGGCGTCGCTGCCGGAGTATACGCTGCTGATCGCCGGCGAAGGGCCGGAGCGCGGCAATCTGGAGCGGCGGATCGCGGAATTGGGCCTGCAGGACCGCGTCCGGCTGCTGGGCGCCCGCCCGCACGACGAATTGCCGGAGCTTTACGGCGCGGCGGACGCGCTGATCCTGGCATCGAGCCGCGAAGGCTGGGCCAACGTCCTGCTGGAGGCGATGGCTTGCGGAACCCCCGCCATCGGCTCGCCGATCTGGGGAAATCCCGAGGTCATCGGCAAGCCCGAGGCCGGCATCCTGATGACGGAGCGCAGCGCCAAGGGCGTCGTCGACGCCGTGAAGACCTTGTTCGGGACGCGCCTGCCGACGCGCGAAGCGACGCGGCGCTATGCCGAGGATTTTTCCTGGGACGCGACGACCGACGGTCAGATCGCGCTGTTCCGGGCGATCATGTCGCGCCGGCAGCGATCCTAGCCCGGGCGTCGGTGCGCGCCGAGCGGAAGGCCGGTGCGGTATGAACGGATTTCAGCCAGGCATCGAACATCAAGAGCGACCAGATCGGCTGCGCGTGATCGGACGCACCGCTTTCGTGCCGGCCGATCAGCCGGTCGATCGCCTGGGGATCGAACAGGCCGCTGTCGCGGAAGATCGGTCCCGTGAGGCGCGCCCGCACCATCGCCGCGCCCGCGCCACGGAACTGCGGCGCCAGCGACATCGCGAACCCCTGTTTGGTCCGGTAGAGATTTTCATGCGGAACGTAAGGTTCCAGCGCTTTTTTCAGGATGTACTTACCACCGGTCGAACGGATCTTGAGGTCGGGCGGCACGGTCGCGGCCCACTCGACCAGCAGGTGATCCAGAAGCGGGGCGCGAACCTCAAGCGAATGTGCCATGCTGGCCCGGTCGACCTTGGGCAGGATGTCGCCCACCAGATAGGTCTGGATGTCGGCGAACTGGGCGCGCGCCATCGGCTCGTCGGTTCCGGCCTGCTCCATCGCCGCGCGGATCAGCCCGGCGGCGGTCTGGCCGGCCAGCGCACCGGTCACGGTCCGTGACAGCAGGCTCGCCCGCATCGCGTCAGGCATCTTGCAGACCGTGCGGTAGTAGCCTTCGGCCTCGTCCAGCGACAGTTCCTGGAAAGTCGTCTTGGCCCTCAGCCAACGCGGCGCGCCGTCCAGTTTCGGATACACCCGCCCCAGCAGGCCGAACAGCGGTCCGCGCACGAAGCCGGGGATGCGGTCGCGTGTCCTTTGGGTCGCCATGTGGAAGCGATAGCGCCGATAGCCGGCGAACAGCTCGTCCCCGGCGTCGCCCGACAGGGCGACCGTCACCCGCCGCCGGGCGAGTTCGGATACCCGGCCGGTCGGCACCGCCGAACTGTCGGCAAACGGTTCGCCGAAGATCGCGGCCTGCTGGTCGATCGTATCGACGTAGTTGATCGCGGAGTGCTCGGCCGTGTGGTCCGTATGGTAGCGGTCGGCGACGGCCTGGGCATAGGCCAGCTCGTCCTCCGCGCCGCCGAAGCCGATGGCGAAGGTCTTGACCGGATCGCCGGTCAGCCCGGCCATCATGGCGACGATGCCCGACGAATCGACGCCGCCCGACAGGAACGCGCCCAGCGGGACATCCGATACGAGCCTTACGCGCGTTGCTTCGCGCAGGCGGTCGATCAGCTCGGCCGCGGCATCGCCGGCCTCCATCGGACGCGGATCGAATTTCAGGGTCCAGTAGCGGGCGGGTTCCGGCACCGGCTTGCCACGCTCGACGATCAGCGAGTGGGCCGCCGGCAGCTTGCGGATGCCGGCATAGATCGAGCGCGGTTCAGGCACATAGCCCAAGGCGAAATACTGGTCGACCGATATGGGATCGATGCGGCGCGCGATGTCCGGGTGGCACAGCATTGCCTGCATCTCGGATGCGAAAACCAATTGCCCGTCGGGCAGCAGCGCGTAATAGAGCGGCTTCTTGCCCAGCCGGTCGCGCGACAGGAACAGGGTCTGCCGGCGGCGGTCCCACAGCGCAAAGACGAACATGCCGCGGAAGCGGTCGACGCAGGCCGGGCCCCATTCCTCCCAACCATGGACGATGACTTCGGTATCGCTGGCCGTCTTGAAGACATGGCCCAGTCTCTGAAGCTCGGCCATCGTTTCGCGGTAATTATAAATCTCGCCGTTGAAGACGATGCCGACATCGCCGGTTTCGTTGTAAAGCGGCTGCTTGCCGCCTTCGAGGTCGATGATCGCCAACCGCCGGTGGCCGAGGCCGATCCCAGGCTCCAACAGGAACCCGTCGCCGTCCGGTCCGCGATGCGCGATCGAATCGTTCATTGTGGTCAGCACATCCGGATCGACCGGCCGGATGCCTTTGGTGTCGAAAATGCCGCTAAGGCCGCACATCGGCGCTAGAGGACGCCCAGCTCGATATAGTCGATCAGCGGCTTCCAATCCTCGCGCAGCGGGGCGCGGACGCCTTTCATCTCGAAGATCGACAGGCCCTGCAGCGCCGCTTCGCCATAAAGCGTGCTGTCACGCAGGCGCGCGACCACGGCATGGCCCTGCCCGCCCAGGAATCGCTCGAGCCGTTCCGCCGCGCGCGTCCGGTCGCGCATGCGGTTGCCGACGATCGCGACGCCCTTGCGGTTCTTGCGGATCGATTTCAGCGAATCGAGCTTTTCCAGGAACAGGGTCGAGGCGTCCTGGTCGAAGGATGACGGCAGCACCGGCATGACGATCAGGTCCGCCGCGCCGACAAGGTCGTCGAATCCGTCCTTCCGAAGGCCGGCCGGCCCATCGATGATCAGGCGCGTGATCTTCTTCGGGACTTCGCCCGGTCCTTTTGTCCAGTCGGCGGTCGTGATGGGCTTGGCGGTCGCGGGTCGGCGCGCCGCCCAGCGCAGGCTCGATTTCTGGCGGTCGGCGTCGGCCAGCATGACGTCATGCCCGGCCAGCGCCAGCGCGGCGGCAAGGTTCGTGCTCAAGGTCGACTTGCCGCAGCCGCCCTTCGAATTGGCAATCAGGATTGTGATCATCGCGCAACGCTATCGTGTGCCGACCCTGCCGCCAAGGGGGCGCCGGTACTGCAAATACAATGATTTTTGGTATTATCGGCGCATGTCATCTTCCCCGCCTCTTCATCTGGTCGTGCGCCTCACGCCCCGTGGGGGCCGTGACGCCGTTGAGGGCTGGGGGCACGACGAAAATGGCCGGCCCTATCTCAAGGTGCGTGTCGCCGCTCCGCAGGTCGACGGTGCAGCCAATGCCGCGCTGGAAATCCTGATCGCCAAGCTGGTCAAGCGCCCCAAGAGCGCGGTCCGCATCGTCTCCGGCGATCACGCGCGGTTGAAGCAGCTTGCGATCGACGGCGCGGATCGGGCCGACCTGGTCCGCGCGTTCGGCGAGGCGCCCGAAGCGGGTTAGCCGATTCCGCTTTCCAGGACCGTTGCCAGGCGCTTGGCGAAGGCGATCGGATCTTTGACCGCGTCGCCTTCCAGGATGCGGGCCTGATCCAGCAGCAGCCATATCCGATCGGTCAGGGCTTCGGTCGCGCCGTCGCTGCCGGCGCGCTTCGCCATGTTCCGGATCAGGGGGTGGCTGGGGTTGATTTCCAGCACATGCGGGGTTTCCGCCTGCAACTGGCCGTGCATGCGCAGCAGCTTTTCCAGATGGATGTCCGGGGCGCCTTCCGACGCGACAAGGCGAACCGGACTTTCCCGCAGGGTCGGTGAGACCTTCACGTCCTTCACCGCGTCGCCCAGCACCAGCTTGGCCAGCGTGATCAGGCTGGTGACCTCACCCTCAGGCGCCACCGGTTCAGCGGTCTCCGCCTTGTCCTCGCTCAGCGGCACCTTATCCAGGTCGGCGCCGGCACGGGTGACGGAGCGCAGCGGCTTGCCCTCATAGTCGAACGCCACAGACGGCCAGAATTCGTCGATCGAATCGGTCAACAGCAGAACCTCGATTCCCCGGGCGGCGAAGCCCTCCAGGTGTGGGCTCTTGCGCAGGGTCGCCAGCGTGTCGCCGGTCAGGAAATAGATCGCCTCCTGGTCCGGTTTCATCCGGCCGACATAGTCGGCCAGCGAGGTCAGTCCTTCGCCGTTGGTCGAGCGGAACCGGACGGCCTTGTAGAGTTCCGCCTTGTTTTCGCGGTCCTCATAGAGCCCTTCCTTCAGGATCGAGCCGAAATTGCTCCAGAACTCGGCATACTCCTCCGCGTTCTCGGCACGCTTGGCCAGTTCGCTCAGGATGCGCTTGGTCACGCCGTTGCGGATCTTGGACAGGATCGGCGACAGTTGCAGCATCTCGCGGCTGATATTGAGCGGCAGGTCCTCGCTTTCGACCACGCCGCGCATGAAGCGGAGATAGGGCGGGATCAGCCCTTCGGTGCCCTCGGTGATGAACACCCGCTTCACATACAGCTTCACGCCGTGCTTGCGGCTGGGGTCGCCGATATCCATCGGCCGGGTCTTCGGCACGAACAGCAGGGCGGTGTAGTCGATCACGCCTTCCGCGCGCCAATGGAGCGTGGCCCAGGGCTCGTCGAAGGCGTGCGCGACGTGGTGATAGAATTCGGTGTACTGTTCGGCGGTGATCTCCGACTTCGGGCGGGTCCACAGAGCCGCCGCCTTGTTCAAATTCTCGGCGTCGTCGGCCGAACCCAGCCGGATCGGCACGCCGACATGGTCGGAATAGCGCGTGACGATATCGCGTAGGCGCCATTCCTCCAGGAACTCGTCTTCACCCTCTTTCATATGCAGGGTGATGTCGGTGCCGTGGCCGGCCTTCTCCGCCGGGCCGACGGAGAACTCTCCCTTGCCCTCGGATATCCAGTGCCAGGCGTCGTTCTCGCCGGCATGGCGGCTCACCACCTCGACGCGATCGGCGACCATGAAGGCGGCATAGAAGCCGACGCCGAACTGGCCGATCAGGTTCAGATCCTTCTTGGCCTCGCCCAAAGTCGACAGGAAGGCGGAGGTGCCGGACTTGGCGATCGTGCCCAGATTGGCGATCAGCTCGTCCCGGTTCATGCCGATCCCGGTATCGGACACGGTCAGCGTCCGCGCGTCCTTATCGACGATCAGGCGGATCGCGAAGTCGCCGCTATCGCCCGTCAATTCCGGATGCGTGATCGCGGCATAGCGCAGCTTGTCGCATGCGTCCGCGGAATTGGAGATCAGCTCGCGCAGGAACACTTCCTTGTCGCTGTAGAGCGCGTTGGCGACGATATCGAGAAGGCGGCTGACTTCAGCCTGAAACGGCAGTTTTGAATCTTGTTGATCGGTCATTGTCGGTCTTGGTTCACAGAAAAAATCGGGCGCCGCTGATGTGCGCTCGCCGACCGCTCACTGCAAGGGCCTTGCACAGAAAATAAGCAGGCCGCGTCTTGCTTTTTCCGTCGGACCTCCCGACCATTTAACCATGCCGCAATCGCCGTCTTCCGAGTCCGCGCATATCCGCGCGGTGTTGGGGCCGACCAACACCGGAAAGACCCATTTCGCGATCGAGCGCATGCTGGGCCACGGCACCGGTATGATCGGCTTTCCGCTCAGGCTGCTGGCGCGGGAGAATTACGACAAGATCGTCGCGCTAAAGGGCGCAAGCGCGGTTGCGCTGGTGACGGGTGAGGAGAAGATTCTGCCGCGCCATCCGCGCTATTGGGTCTGCACGGTCGAATCCATGCCGCTCGACCAACGGGTCGACTGCCTGGCGGTGGACGAGATACAGCTGTCGGGCGACGCCGAGCGCGGGCACATCTTCACCGACCGCCTGCTGCATGCCCGGGGCATGAGCGAGACGCTGCTGCTGGGCTCCGACACGGCGCGCACGCTGATCCAGCGCCTGGTGCCGGGGGTCGAACTGATCCAGCGCGACCGGCTTTCGACGCTGACCTATTCCGGCTTCAAGAAGCTGACTCGCCTGCCGCGCCGTTCGGCTGTCGTCGCCTTCTCGGCGGCGGAGGTCTACGAGACGGCCGAGCTGATCAGGCGGCAGCGCGGCGGCACGGCCGTGGTGCTGGGTGCGCTCAGCCCGCGCACACGCAACGCCCAGGTCGCGCTCTATCAGGCGGGCGAGGTCGACTATCTGGTCGCGACCGACGCCATCGGTATGGGCCTCAATATGGATATCGACCATGTGGCTTTCGCCAAGCTGTCGAAGTTCGACGGTATCCGGCCGCGCCGGCTGACCGCGCAGGAGGTCGGCCAGATCGCCGGCCGCGCCGGGCGGCACATGACCAACGGCACGTTTGGCACCACAGGCAATCTGGGCGAACTCGACCCCGATCTGGTCGAGGCGGTGGAGAACCACCGTTTCGATCCGCTGACCCAGCTGATGTGGCGCAACAGCGACCTGGATTTCCGCAGCCCATCCGCCTTGCTGCGCAGCCTGGATGCCCCGCCGCCCTACAACGTTTTGCGCCGCGCGCGGGAGGCCGACGACCAGCTGGCGCTTCGCACTCTGGCGCACGATCCCGAGATTGCCGGCCGTGCCAAGGGCGGCGCGGCGGTACAGCTCCTGTGGGATGTCTGCCAGGTGCCGGACTTCCGCAAGGTGATGAGCGACCAGCACACCCGGCTGCTGGCGCAGCTGTTTCTGCATCTGTCGAACAACGGACGCGTGCCGGACGACTGGGTCGACAGCCAGGTGAAGCGGCTGGATGTGCTGGACGGTGATATCGACACGCTGGTCAGCCGCATCGCCCATGTCCGCACCTGGACCTATGTTGCCAACCGGCCGACCTGGATCGCCAAGCCGCTGGAATGGCAGGAGCGCACCCGCGCCATCGAGGATCGGCTGTCGGACGCTTTGCACGAAAAGCTGACCCAGCGCTTCATCGACCGGCGCGCCGCGGGGCTGGTGCGCAGCCTTGAGAAGGGCGGCGACCTGCTGGCCGGCGTCCAGCCGGGTGGCGTCGTGGTGGTCGAGGGACATGCGATCGGCCGACTGGAGGGTTTCCTCTTCATCGCCGACGAGACGGCGCTGGCGGGCGACGCAAGGCCGGTGCTGACCGCCGCGCGCCGTGCGCTGAGGTCCGAGATCGCCCGGCGGGTCGCCGCGCTGGAGCAGGCGCCGGACTCGGCGCTGGCGCTCGACCGGCTGGACCGGATTGTCTGGGATGGCGCGCCGGTCGCGCGGCTGGCGCCGGGTGGCGCGTTGCTGAAACCACGGATCGTGCCGCTCGACAGCGACCTCCTGATCTCGGGCGAGGCCGAACGGATACGGGACCGGGTCGCCCGCTGGCTGGACCAGGAGATCGACCACCGTTTCCCGATGCTGCGCCGGATCGCCGGGGCCAAGCTGGACGGCGCGGCGCGCGGCCTGGCCTTCCAGCTCGCAGAAGCCGTGGCGCCGCTGCCGATCGCCACAGTCGCGCCGTTGCTGGCCGATCTCTCGAAATCCGACCGGCAGGCGCTGGCGCCGCTCAGCGTCGTCATCGGCGCGGCCTATGTCTTCCTGAAGGGGCTCACCAAGCCGGAGACGATGCGGTTGCGCGCTGCACTGTGGCGGGCGCGGAGCGAAAGCTACGACCCCATGCCCCTGCCGCCGCCCGGTCGTGTTTCGGTCGCGCTGACGCCCGGCGTCGATCCCGACTATTACACGGCTATCGGCTATCCCGCTGTCGGCGGGCGGGCCATCCGGGTAGACATGCTCGACAGGCTGATCGCGCGGCTCCGGCACGCGACCGTCCGGGGCACGATGCCGCTCGATCCGACCATCGCACCGGTCCTCGGCTGCGCACGGGAAGAGGCCGACGCGGTCCTGCTTGCGCTGGGCTGGGGGCGGCGTGAGGCCGACGGTGTGGTCAGCTATCGCCAGCAGCGCCCGCCACGGCCGCCCGAGGCCAATCGCAGGCGCAAGCCGCCGCTCGCCAACGGCGATCGTTCACCCTTCGCTGTTTTGAAGCAGCTCAAGGCCGGCAAATGACCGCGTCACCGGAGAAGATCAGATTGGATAAATGGCTGTGGCATGCGCGCTTCGCGAAGACGCGCGGCCTGGCTGGTAAGCTCTGCGCCGAGGGCATCCGTATCGACGGCGTGCGGGTGGAGAAACCGAGCGTCAGCGTGCGCCCCGGGCAAGTGCTGACCTTCACCCTCGGGCGGCATGTGCGCGTGATCGAACTGGTCGCGGTCGGCGTGCGGCGCGGTCCTGCCGAGGAGGCGCGCGCACTCTATCGCGACCTGTCGCCGCCGGCGCCGGAGACGGCGATCCCGCGCGATATGCCCTTCTAGAGCCCTAGCGCCTGGGCGACCTCGTCCACACCGAGATCGGCCAGGTCGGGCCTGCGCAGCACGGTGACGTTGCCGCGCGGCGCCGAGCGGGCCGGATTGGATTCGTCCGAAAACAGAGACACCACGCGGCAGCCGACCAACGCGATCAGATGCATTGGCCCGGTATCGTTGCCGACCGCGAACAGCGCCTTGCGGGCCAGGCCGGCGATCTGGAACAGGCTGGTCTGGCCGGTCAGGTCGCGCGCTTTGGGGCACAAAGCGCGGATGACGTCGGCCAGTTCCTTCTCCGCAGCTGTGCCGACGATGACCGGCGTGATCTTGGCGTCGACCAGCCGTTGGGCCATTGCTGCGTAGCGCTCGGTCGGCCATCGCTTGGCAGGACGATGGGGCGCCGACCCGGGCACCAGGAGCGCGATTCGCGACGGCAGGCCGAGCTTCGATGTTTTTTCATCCAGCCAGGACAGGTCGGGCGGCGGAATCTCGGCGATGCCGGCGACGGCAAGCTGGGCGGCGTGGATCTCGTAGGCGTGCATGTGCCGCCGGTCGGGATCGGTATGGGGATGGGAGGCCCCTTTGGCGATGCCGGACCATTCCGGACGCCGGCCCGGCCAGAAAAGGCGAAAATAAATTGCCGTGCGATCTTGCGATTGCAGGTCGTAGACTCGATCGAATCGCCCGTTTCTGAGCCAGCGCCTGAGCCGCCACCAGCCGGAAAGGTTACGCCATCCCGGCTTGCTGTCGATTTCGACCCGGTTGAACCAGCCCGACCGTTTTCCAAGCTCAGCCAACGGCTTGGTGGTCAGCAGCGTGATATCGGCGGTCGGGTGGTGACGGCGGATGGCGGCCATCGCCGGGAGCGCCATAACGAAGTCGCCGAGCGCGCTCAGGCGGATGACGAGAATGCGCTGGATCACGGCCGGGAAGGTCCCGGCTCCGGCCGTGGCTTGACAGGGTTTCGCACTCTCGCCATCTTCAAAGAACCTCAGTCGATCGTTCGCTCGTGCCTTCTATCCGAGGGCTAAACCAAACAGATCGTCGGAAAAAATCGGTTATGAATCTTACTGTCAAAGGTAAACATCTCGACGTTGGCGATGCTTTGCGCGGCTACGTCGAGGAGCAGCTCTCGGCTGTCACCGAGAAGTACTTCAACAACCCCATCGACGCCACAGTCCTGTTCGAGCAGGAAGCGCATTTGTACCGCGCCGACATCTCGGTTCGGATCGGGCGCGGCATCCTGCTGCAAGCCAGCGCCGAAGCCACGGAAATCTATCCGGCCTTCGACGCCGCGGCGGACAAGACCGGCAAACGCCTGCGCCGGTACAAGCGACGGCTGCGGGACCATCACATCCACGACGCCCAGCAGGCGTCGGCGGATCAGGTTCCTGCGCGCCAGTACGTAATCGAATCCGAGGCCGACGGGCATGACGAGGCCGGCGAGGAGCCGGTGATCATCGCCGAGATGGACACGACCGTCGAAACCATGTCGGTCGCCGAAGCGGTGATGCGCATGGACTTGGCCGAAATGCCGGCCCTGCTGTTCCGCAGCGGCACGCATGGTGGATTGAACATGATCTACCGGCGGCCGGACGGCCATGTCGGTTGGATCGACCCCAAGGGATTGAGCAAAACTTGATCACATCCGCCAAGACGGACACGGGGTCTAACCCGGGTCCCTGCGCCCCCGGCTGCGCCGATCTCATCACCTCGGATTGCGTCCTCGCCAATCTGAAGGCGTCGAACAAGAAGCAGGTCCTGCAGGAGCTGGCGCGCAAGGCGGCCAAGCTTACCGGCCAGGACGAAGGTGCGATCTTCGAGACGCTCGCTGAACGCGAACGCCTCGGCACCACCGGCATCGGCCACGGGATTGCGATCCCGCACGGCAAGCTGCCGGGGCTTGATCGCGTCTACGGCGTCTTCGCGAAGCTGGACCGACCGGTCGATTTCGACGCGATCGACGACCAGCCGGTCGATTTGATCTTCCTGCTGCTGGCGCCGGCGAATTGCGGCGGCGACCATCTGAAAGCGCTGGCCAAAGTGTCGCGCATGCTGCGCGACCGAATTCTGTGCGAGAAAATGCGTGGCTCGACGAGCTGCGACGCCATCTACGCGCTGATGATGAGCCAGACGGAAAGCCGCAACGCGGCCTGACCTCGGGTCAACCTATCACATGCCGGCGGCCCGGAGACGTTTCCGGGCCGCTGGCGACTTCTCTCAGGGATTAGTGAAGCGAGACCGGCTCCAGCTCGTGCTGCTGCATGGCGGCGACGCCGACTTCACGGTTGGCGACAAGCGCCAGCTGGGAACCGTCGGCGGCATGGATCGCGAAGACCGACTGCCCGTTGACGTTCGCGGGCTTCAAATAGGCGATATCGTTCAGCCCGAAGGTCAACAGATCCTGGGCCGAGATGTTCTTCAGCGAAGCGTTCAATTGCGTGATCATTGTCCGTACTCCTATGGGCGCCGCCTCCAGCGGCCCCGTTCGTGTGCCTTGCGGCACGTCACTTCGTCTCGTTCTCAAAGGGCAGATCGACCGGCTTTCTGCCGCTCGCGGTCTTGCCGGGGGATTTGATCTCCACCGTCTTGACCCGGGTTTCCGGCAACGGGCGCTTCAAATCGACATGCAGCAGTCCGTTGTCGGTCGAGGCGCCAATCACCTCGATCCCTTCTGCCAGCACGAAGCTTCGCTGAAACTGTCGTGCCGCAATCCCCCTGTGAAGATAGACGCGATCCTTGTCGTCCTCAGTCTGCCGTCCGCGGATCACCAGCTGATTGTTCTCGGTTTGGACCGAGAGATCGTCGCTTGTGAAACCGGCGACCGCGACTGTGATCCGCAGATGGTCCGGACCGATCTGTTCGATGTTGTAAGGCGGATAGCCATCCGCGCTTGCCTTCGAAACCCGGTCCAGCGTGCGCTCGAAATGATCGAAACCGAGCAACAGCGGACTGTTGAACAACGAAAGTCGTGTCGTCATGCACATCTCCTCAATCGAGCGAGCGGCGATTGCGTTCCCTAAGGGAGGCGCACGGCCCCGAGATGGGCGCCGTAAACTACAAATGGTGCGCACCCGGCCTACCATCAAGTCGCCGGATTTCGCTATTCATAAGCCCTTGACCGAGAGGTATGTCAGGCACCAGATGCGCTGCATATCGATTCATATGGGAACAGAAGATCATGACCGCTGACCCGATCGTCATCGCCGGCGCCGCGCGCACGCCGATGGGCCGTTTCCTGGGTGAGTTTTCCGGCGTGCCGACGCAGCGCCTGGGCGCCGCCGCCATCGCCGCCGCGCTGGCAAAGGCCGGCCTGTCGCCCGACACGGTGGACGAGCTGGTGATGGGGTGCGTGCTGCCCGCCGGACTCGGTCAGGCGCCGGCGCGCCAGGCCGGGCGTTTCGCGGGCCTGCGCGACGCGACAGGCGCCACCACGATCAACAAGATGTGCGGCTCGGGCATGAAGGCGGTGATGCTGGGCCACGACCTGCTGACGGCGGGCTCCGCCGACATCGTCGTCGCCGGCGGCATGGAGAACATGTCGGCCGCCCCGTATCTGCTGCCCAAGGCGCGCGGCGGGTATCGCTACGGCCACTCCACGATCTATGACCATGTGGCGCTGGACGGTCTGGAAGACGCCTATCAGCCGGGGCGCTCGATGGGCACGTTCGGCGAGGACACGGCGCAGCTCTATCAGTTCACCCGCGAGGCGCAGGACGAATATGCCATCGGCTCGGTTACCAAGGCCAAAGCCGCGATCGATAGCGGCGTCTTCGCGTCCGAGATCACGCCGATCACCGTCTCGGCGAAGGGCGTGGACACCGCGATCGACCGCGACGAGGGGCCGCTCAAGATCGACGTGACCAAGATCCCGAAGCTGAAGCCTGCCTTCCGCCCCGACGGCACGATCACGGCGGCCAGCTCGTCCTACAATGCCGACGGCGCGGCAGCCCTGGTTCTGACCCGCCGGTCGGTCGCCGAAAGCCGCGGCCTGACCATCCTGGCGGAGATCCGGGCGCACAGCACCCAGGCGCAGGAGCCGGAATGGTTCTCCACCGCGCCCATCGGCGCGATCAAGAAGATCTTCGCCAAGACCGGATGGACGGCCAGGGATGTCGATCTGTTCGAGATCAACGAGGCGTTCGCCGTGGTCGCCATGGCGGCGATCCGCGATCTGGAACTCGATCCGGCGTCGGTGAATGTCTATGGCGGCGCCTGCGCGCTCGGCCATCCGATCGGCGCCTCAGGCGCGCGGATCATCGTAACCTTGCTCAACGCCATGGAGCGCAAGGGCGCCAGGCGCGGCATCGCGAGCCTGTGCATCGGTGGCGGCGAGGCGACGGCGGTGGCGATCGAACGCGCCGCCTGACATATGAAGACAGCCGTTGCGATCCGGCATGTGCATTTCGAGGATCTGGGTACCTTCGCCCCGGTCCTCGAGGCGCGGGGCTATGCCATTCGCTATGTCGATGCCGCCACGGAGGATTTGGCCGACTTTGATGCGGGGTCGCCTGATTTACTGGCCATCCTCGGCGGGCCGCTGGGCGCATATGAAGAGGACAAATACCCGTTCCTCGTCGACGAACTCGCGCTGATCGGCCGGCGGGTTGCCGCTGGCCGCGCAACCCTCGGGCTCTGCCTCGGGGCGCAGCTTCTGGCCCGGGCCATGGGCGCGGAGGTGAAACCCGGTCCGGCCAAGGAGATCGGCTGGGCTCCGGTAACGCTGACGGACGCCGGCAAGGCCGGACCGCTCCGCCATCTGGGTTCCGACCCGGTGATGCATTGGCATGGCGACTGTTTCGACCTGCCGTCCGGCGCGGAGCGGCTGGCGTTCACGGAACTCTGCCCGATCCAGGCCTTCTCGAAGGGGCCGGCGATACTCGGATGCCAATTCCACCCGGAGGCGTCCGACATTGGGTTCGAGCGCTGGCTGGTCGGCCACGCGAACGAACTCGGGGCTGAACGAATCTCGCCCAACGCACTCCGGCGCGACGCCGCGATGTACGGCCCCGCCGCCGCCCAACGCGGCAGGCTGGTCATCGCGGCGTGGCTGAACGGGCTTTAAAGCCTTCTCCGCCCGGCGGGCGAGGGGCTTTAAGCAACCGGTCTTAACGGATCGTCAGCGCGGAACGCAGATTGTCGGCGCCCGGGTTGTTGCCCTCGTTCAGGTTCAGGATCTGCTTCACCGCCATGGGGCGCCCGTAATAGGCCTCGTTATAGCTGTCGCGCGGCTTCACGAGCGATCCCTCCAAGGTCACGCCGGCATAGGCGCCCGACGATGAAGACCAGACGATGATGTCGGCCGAATTCAATGCGGTGGAGGATGCGGCCTGGGCGCCGGCGCCCAGCGTAACGACCGAGATGCCGGCCTGGGCGCCGAACTTGAACTCGTCCTCCTCCAGCGCGCTCAGCGCCTTGTCCGTCTCGATGATCATGATGACTTCCGATACCTGTCCGCCGATCTGCAGCCCGAAGGAGGCGGAGGCCAGCGTATAGAAGGCCGGGGGCGTCCACGTGCCGCCGGCCGAGCGGGCCAGCATCACGCCGTCGCCGCCCTCGCCGCCGAAGAAGAAGCCGGCCTTGAACAGGTTCGGCACGATCAGCACGGCGCGCGCATGACGCAGCAGCTCCTTGGCGTTGCCGAACGACGGGTCGCTTTTCAGATGGTCGAGCGTGATGCGCGCCTCGTCGACCAGATTCTGCTGTTCGCTGGCGGCCTGGGCGCCAGGCGCACCGAAAGCCAGCCCGATCGCGGCCAGCGCAGCCATCGCAAATGCTCTCATCTTACGGCTCTCTCTCATTGAAAAGGCGTGCAGAATCCCGACTCGGTAACCCCGCGCGCAGACCGAGTGTTCCACAGTCAAACGCCAGAAAAAAGGCGGATTCATGGCGTGCGAGACGTGCTGCGCGCGCACGCGAATCGCCGCCCCCTCAATGCGGAGACGACTCCAGAGTTGTTACGAGGGAAAAACGCGGCTGCCTTTTGGCGAGGCAAATGAGCGGCCTACCCGCCAGGGGGGGCTGGTGCGTGACCTGGACAAAGCGGGAACATATCTTGAGATAGATATCCAGGCTCTTTTGAGACCCCCCGCGCGGAAATCTTCACCCGCGCCGTCGCACGGCCTCTGCCGGTTCGCCCAGACGGTCCATCGCGTCCTGCACGGTCGGCTTGCGGCCGTGGCCGCTCATCTCCGCGCCGGCGTTGGGCGACAGCTGCATGAAGACGAAGATCGCCGTGATCGGAATGATGCCGACGATCAGGAAGGTCGGCATGAAGGAGGCGGTGGTGGGGCCGCTCGCGCCACCCAGTTCGGTCGCGATGTGCAGGACCGTCGCGCCGACGGCGACGCCCAGGCTCATCGAGATCTGCTGCGCCACGCTGGCGATCGACGTGCCATAGGACATGCGCGCCGCCGGCAGGTCGGCATAGATCAGCGAGCTCATGCAGGTGAATTGCAGCGTGCGGAAGAAGCCCGCCGCGGTCAGCACGGCGATGATGACGATCCAGGGCGTTGCGGGCGTGAAGATCGCAAAGACCATCGTCAGCCCGCCGACGACGAAGGCGTTGGTCATCAGCAGCCGGCGGAAGCCGAAGGTGCGCACCACGCGGGACGCGCCGAACTTCATCAGGATGGCGCCGATGGCGCCGGTGAAGGTCAGGCTGCCCGATTCCAACGGCGAGCGGTGGAAGGCGAGCTGGAACAGCAGCGGCAGCAGGAAGGGCGTCGCGCCGAAACCGATACGGCTCACTGCGCCGCCCAGGATCGAGGCGCGAAAGGTCGGGATGCGGAAAAGGGTAAGGTCCAGCGCCGGCGCTGCCCGGTCGCGGGAATGCAGCCAGTAGAGCAGGAAGGCGAGCGCCGCCGTGGCGACCATCGCGGCCACCGCCCAGGTCGGCACGATGCCGCGCCCCAGATTCTCGACGCCCATCACCACGCCGGCCAGCCCGATGCCGACCAGCAGGAAGCCCAGCAGATCGGGCGGCGGCACACTGGGTTCCGGCCGGTTGTCGATGACCCGAAGCGTGAACAGGATGCCGATCAGCCCGATCGGCAGGTTGACGTAGAAGATCCAGCGCCACGAGGCATAGGTGGTGATCGCGCCGCCGATCAGGGGTCCCAGCATCGGCCCGATCAGGCCGGGAATCGTGACATAGCTCATCGCCGCCACCAGCTCGCTCTTGGCGAAGCTGCGACCGAGGATGAGGCGCCCCACCGGCATCATCATCGACCCGCCGATACCCTGCAGCGCACGCGCCGCGACCAGCATGCCGAGCGAATCCGACAGGCCGCACAGCGCTGAGCTGACGGTGAACAGGCCGATGGCGGCGGCAAACACGGTACGGGGTCCGTATTTGTCCGCCATCCAGCCGCTCATCGGGATGAAGATGGCGAGGCTCAGCAGATAGACCGAGACGGCCATCGACAGGTTGAGCGGCGTGGTGCCCAGGCTGTGCGCGATCGACGGCACCGCCGTGGCGATGATCGTCGAATCCAGGTTTTCCATGAAGAGCGCGACCGCGATCGCGAAGGGGATCAGGCGGCGCGCGCCTATGCCCGGTCCCGGCAAGGCCCTCAGAAGCCGAACATGTGGTCCAGGGCGAAACCGCCACCGGAGCTGAGAAAGAGGTGATAGCCGAACAGGCGGCAGGTCGCGTCGCGGATGATAACGTAACCGCCGCCTTTCGCGTCCTTCAGTGTGTCGCCGAACAGCGCCTCCGGATCGACCAGGCGGGAGCCGGAGCAGGGGATTTCAATGCGCTGCCGCGCGATCTCCTGTCCGTCGGCACGGTGCAGGATGATATCGGTCTCCGAGCGCGCGCGCCACCGGCCGGATGTCGGATAAGACAGGTGGCACATCGCCTGGCCCGGCCGGTCCGGGAGCCTGAGATAGAGCCGGGTCGTCAGGCCGGGCGGCTTGCCGAGATAGGAGTTGGGTTCGTTGCGCCAGACCGCCGGCACGTTGAACAGATGCGAGCCGAAGCTGGTCTCCGCCTGGCGGCCGGTGTCGCGGCGGGCGAAGCGGAAGATCGCATGCTGCCAGCCGTCGCCCTTGTCGGCCTGGCTGAAGTCGTAGCCGACCTCCAGATGGCCGTAGCCTCCGGCCAGGGTCGGCGCGTCGGCGAGCAGCGCGTCGAGCTCGACCGCGACCTGGTCGGCCCGCGACCGTTTGCCGAGCGGCGCCTCGATCGCCAGCGCGCCCTCGGAATCGTAGGCGCGCAGCACGAGCGCGATATCGTCCTGCCAGGTCGCCATCGGCGTCGGCAGCAGGGTGGTGGTCCATTCCGCCACGGGCAGCAGGGGCCCCGGCAGAATGAAGCCCTTGCCCAGCAGGCGTGTGACCTCCGGCAGGTCGGCCGCCGGCTTCAGGTCCGAGCGTTCGACATTCACATGCGCGACCGAACGGTGGCTGTCGCCGAGATCGATCTCATAGCGCGGGCGGCAGAAATATTTGTCGCCCTGGATTTCGAACTGCGTCGGCCAGGCGGCGTCCGGGAACGCGGCGCCGACATCGATGGCCGCCGTGCCGTAGGGCGGGATTTCCGGCCCCGTCGGCGTAAAGGTCCCGCCGCCCATCGGCCGCAACAAAGTCGCCCCAGCCGGGATCGCGGTGGGATAGCAGTTCTGGATCCACAGCTTGACGGTCTGGCCCGGCGCCGGCGCCGGCAGCCCGGCATAGAAATCGGCCGCCCAGGGATTGCTGTCGTGCGTCGCCGTGGTCGTGGCGCCGGTGTCGTCATAGATGTCGACGGCATATTTCAGCGTGTCGTGCGCCGCCGAGCCAATGATATGGACGAACAGCGAGCCGGTGAATTCGCCGAGCCCGAAGCGGGCGCGGACCTCGGCGCTGTCCAGGCTGATGCCGCAGGCGCCGTGCGGCAGCTTCTGCTCCCAATCGGCCAGCACCGCGCCGTCCGCGCCGAACAGGCGGCACCACAGACGCGTGTCGGGGGCGCCGTGCGTGTGCCAGTAATTGATGGTCGAGACGGTGGTGTGGAAGCCTTCCGCATCGCGGAAGAACAGGAAATCCGACACGAAGTTCAGCGGGTCGAGATACTGGCCGGGATGGGTCAGCCAGCCGCCGTCGAGCCTGAGCGAATCGAAGCCTTCGGTCGCGGCGACGGCAGGGCGATAGGGGCCGAGCCGCGCCAGCCGCGCTTCGCCGTCGAACTCGGCGACGAACAGCATGTCGGATTTGGCGTCGGCGAGCGCGGTCAGCGGCCGGGTTGTGTGGCCCGCGCGCTTCGCGCCGACCTCTTCCATGCGCTGGACATAGATGCCGTCGACGGTCCAGCCCGACAGGTCGTACATCGCGGCCAGATCGGCGAAATAGCCCGACGGGTCATAGACCGATACGCTGCCGGCCTTGGCGACCTTGGCCACCAACCGTTCGGTCAGAGGCGCGGTCATCGGGTGGATCGCCGCGCGGTAGAACACGTTGCGGCCGGTCTGGTTGTCGAATGTCCGTAATGTCCGGCGGCTTACCGTCACGAGAGCCCGGCCTGTTGCTGAGCGGATGTCATCCATAAGCGCAATGCCTGACATAGGGACGCGCTCTTGCCAAGGTCAGTGCGCGCATGGCCGGGTCAAAGCCCGGCCATGTCGATAATGATAAGCGGCTCCTAGCCACCGTAGTAAACGGTGTCTCCCAGATCCTTCATTTCCAGGATCGCGTTGTCGGGCCGGCCTTCGATCGGTTTCGGCAGGTGGGCCGCGATCACCTCGCCGACGACGATGTGATGGTCGCCTTCCTCGATAATCGTCTTCACCTTGCACTCGACGGCGCCGATTGCCGCATCCAGCAGCGGCGCCCCCGTTGCGCCGGGCCGGAAACTTTGTCCGGACAATTTGCCATCGGCGACCTGCGCCGGCTTGAAGAAGGTGAAGGCAAGGCCCTTCGCGTCCTTGCCCAGCATGTTGAGGGCGAATGTCTTGGTCGATTTGATGACCGCATAGGCGCCAGAATCGGCCTTGACGCCAAGCACGACCAGCGGGGGCGCAAAGGCGCTCTGCGTCACCCAGTTCACGGTGGCTGCGGCCACGTTGCCCTGGCTGTCGTCGGCAGTCAGCACATAGATGCCGTACGGGATCATCCTCAAGACGGCCTTCTTCGCATCGCTATCCATGATCTTCCTCCTTCGGTTGCAACGGGTTCAGCGGCTATTCATTCAGCCTGGGCGTCAGCAGCCCGCCTTCGATCGGCACGGCCGCCCCTGAGATATAGGAAGCATCGTCCGACAGCAGGAAGGCAATGGCCTTGCCGAATTCTTCCAGGCGGCCGACGCGGTCCATGTGGGATAACCTGTTCAGGTAGTCCTGCCGGCCTGGCGTGCGCGACGGATGGGGCGGGTTGCCGAGGATGGCCGCATTGATATTGACGCCGCGGCGCGCGACCTCCTTCGCCACCGAGCTCACCAGCCCATGCAGCGCCATCTTGCCCGCGGCATAGGCGCTGCCCGCCTCCTGCCCCAGCACGGCGGAGATCGAGCTGACGCAGACGATCTTGCCGTAGCCGCGCGCGACCATACCGGGCAGCAGCGCATGCAGCACCATCGCCTGGCTCATGAAATTCATCTCGAAGATGGCGCGGAAGTGCGCGAAGTCGCTGTCGGCGAACTCCGCCCAGGGCGTGTTCGGCGGGCCGCCGCCGGCATTATTGGCGAGCAGGTCGATCTTGCCGTGGGCCGCTGTCGCCTCGGCAACCATGTGCGCGACGAAGGCGGGGTCGGTGACGCTGCCGACATGGGTCGTCACCGTTACGTCAGCCCGGCGCAATCTTTCGGCGGTGGCATCCAGCGCTTCGGCGTTCACGTCGTTCAACGCCAGGCTCGCGCCGCCTTCGGCTAGCACTTCGGCCGTCGCCATACCGACGCCGCGCGCGGCGCCGGTAACGAGTGCGGCCCGGCCGGCGAAGCGCATCAGGTCGCCTTCTTCGGCACGCCGAACATCGGGTTGGCGGCGTTATTGGTCCAGATCAGATGCTGGGTGAAGCGCCACTCGCCGTCGGTCTTGGCGAAGCTGAACAGATAGGTTCCTTCATGCAGCCCGTGCTCCCAGGCGTCGTTCTCCTGGCCGACCAGCGCCATCTGGTAGTGGCAGAGCGCCCAGGCCTTCTCGTTGTCGTTCGAAATCCGGGTCATCTGGGTCGCGACCAGGTGGCGGATCTCCAGCCCCTTGATCTTGGTCAGGTCACGCTTCTCCATCTCCACGCCCTCGGCGCGCGGCAAAGCCGGGTTGGCGTGCAAGGAGATCAGGTTGCTGCGCCCCTGGACGGTCTCGTTCAGCGTGCCGGTCATGACGCGCTCGATATTCTCGTCATAGAGCTCTTCCAGCACGTCCCATTGCCGGCTGTCGCAGGCGAAGGCGTATTCGTTGATCATCTCGACGATGCGCTGCTTGTCGATCACCAGTTGAAGCTTGTCCTCCAGCGTCTGGCGGTGGCGTTCGTGACGCGGCGTCAGTTCGCGCCATTTCTTGTAGGCATCGGCAAGCATGTCTTTTCCTCTCAGATTCCGGCCTTCTGGCCGCCGGATATGTTGATCAGTTCCCCATTGACGAAGGCGCCGTCGTCGCTCGACAGGAAGGCGACCATGGCGGCGATGTCGTGCGGCAGGCCGATGCGGCCGACCAGGTTGGCGTTCGCCATCCAGTCGATCTCGTCCTGCCGCCGGTTGCGCTTCATCAGCGGCGTCAGGATCGCGCCCGGCGCGATGCAGTTGGCCCGGATCTTCTGCTCGGCATGGTCCAGTGCCAAGGATTTGGTCAGCGACACGACCCCACCTTTGGCCGCGACATAGGCCGGGTTCTTCTTCATCCCGTTCACGCCGGCGCCCGACGAGATGTTGACGATCGACCCGCCACCCGAAGCGGCCATGGCCGGAATTGCCGCCTTGCACATCAGGAAGGTGGAGGTGAGGTTGAGGCGGACCCAGCCGTCCCATTCCTCAAGGGAAAGCTCGGTCACGGTCTTGCCCGGTCGGCTGCCGCCGACGACGTTCACCAGGACGTTCAGGCCGCCATAGCTGTCGACAGCCAGCCTCACGGCGGTTTCCGCGCCGGCCAGTGTCGTGGCGTCGGCGACGATGGTCGTCAGCCTGTCGGGGGCGGGGCAATCGGCCCGGGTCTCTTCCAAGCCGGCAGGGTCGATATCGGCGCCGACAACGCGTGCGCCGCGCTCGGCCAGCAGCCAGGCCGTCGCCTGCCCGATGCCGCCGCCCGCCGCCGTCACCAGCGCGATCCTGCCGTCGAGTTGATTTGCCATTCCCCAGCCCCCCGGGCGCATTTCGCGGTTGAGCGCGCCGCCTTGACGGCTATTCTTGTAAGATTGAGACAGCCAATTCAATCCTTTATAAGATTAAAAGAACGAGAAAGCGGGAAGGGAGAAACCCTTTGGGGGAAGAACCGGTCGGACGATTGCCTGAGAACGGCTGGCGGCGCGCCGCGGCGATCGCGGTCCTGCTGTCCGCCGCGCCGGGAATGGCGCTGATGTTCGCCGCGCTGGGTCCTGCGCTTCCTTTGATCGCCGCGCATTTCGGGGCCGCCCATGTCGACGCAGGATGGGGCCAGATGCAGGCGCAGATGATCATGACGATGCCCGGCATCGGCGTGGTCGTGGGCGGGGCCGTCGGCGGCTTCACCATCGCGCGGGTGGGCTTGCGCAACACGCTGTATTCGGCGCTTCTCGTCTATGCGGTCGCCGGCGCGGCGGGGCTTTACGTCACAGGCATCTGGGGACTGATCGCCGCGCGCTTCCTGCTCGGCGTCGCGGTCGTCCATGTCTCCAACTGCTGCCTGACGCTGCTCGGCTCCTGGTTCGAGGGGTCGGCGCGGGCCCGGATGTTGGGGGCGCAGGCCGGGGTCGCCGGCGCGGTCAGCGTCACCATGCTGATCCTGGGCGGCACGCTCGCCCAATATGGTGGCTGGCGCGCGCCCTTCCTGCTCTATCTCGTGGCGCTGCCGATCCTGGCCCTGGCCTTGATCGCGATCCCCCGGCAGGCGGCGCCCACGCAGACGGCGGCCCGGACCGACTGGCCGGCGATCTTCGCTCTGTGGCCGCTCTATCTGCTCGTGCTCGGTCTCTTCCTCGCCTATTTCATGACGTCCGTGCAGTTCTCGCTGCTGCTGGCCGGCGACGGCGTGGCGAACGCGGTGACGCGCTCGATCGTCATCGGCTCGGGCGTCGGCGCGGGTGGTCTGGCCGGCGCGGCCTATGGGCCGATTTTCCGCCGGCTGGGCGGCCGCTGGACCCGCATTCTGCTGGTCGGAATGATGGCGGCCGGCTTCGCGATCATCGGCCTCACCCACACGCTGCCGGCCCAGATATTGGGCGCGGTGCTGTGCGGCGGCGGGGGCGGGATGATCAACCCCTATGTCTCCAGTCTCTTTCTGGCGCGCACGACGCCGGAAGTACGCAGCAAGGCGCTCGGCTTCATGTTCATGACCTTCTATCTCGCGGATTTCCTCAATCCTCTCGCGGTCTATCCGTTCCGTGAGGCGGTCGGTTATCACGGCGCCTTCCTGGCCGCCGCTGTGTTCCTGGCGGCCGGGCTGGCGTTCAGCTGGCGGGCCGGGACGGCGCGGATCGCAGCGACGGCAGCAGTGTTGCTTGCAGCGGCCGGTGTCGCCCGAGCCGACGCGCCGTCGAACGACGGCAAGGCGATCTATGCCGAGCGGTGCGCCACCTGCCACGGTTCGGCCCTGGTCGGCGGCGGCGCGCCGCCTCTGGCGGGGCCGACCTTCCAGGCGAAATGGACCGGCAAGCAGGTCGCCGCGCTGGAAAAACAGATCGTCACGACGATGCCGCTCAACAATGTCGGCGGCTTGTCGCCGGCCGAGTACCGGGCGGTGACGGATTTCGTGCTCGTCGCCAACGCCTATTCCCCGACCGCCATCGTGATGAATGCCGACAAGGGCGATGGCGAGAAACCGCCGGCGGCGCCTGAGCCGCAACTGCCCGCGCCGGCCAATCTCGTCGGCCGCACCGCGGTGACGGAACCCTCCGACGACCAGATCGCCAACCCCTCCGACGACGACTGGCCGACCTATAACCGCGACTATACCGGCCGCCGGTTCTCAGGCCTGAAGCAGATCGACACCGGCAATGTGAAGCAGCTGGCCCCGGCCTGTATCTTCCAGACCGGCGACAGCGGCACGTTCCAGGCCTCGCCCGTCGTCTATCGCGGCCGGCTCTACGTCACCACGACGCACAGCACCTTCGCGATCGACGCGGCGACCTGCACCGAGATTTGGCGGCATACCTACACGCCGCCCGGCGCGGAGGGGTTGCCGGTCAATCGCGGCGT